>JBOHFJ010000285.1:0-6475 GCA_050699655.1 Pseudonocardiaceae bacterium | reverse complement strand
GTACCCGCCCACCCCGTGGAACGGCAGCGTCCGCGACATCTACGGAACGCCGGGCCCCTACGAGGACGCCGTGCAGAACACGCCGATCTTCGAGGAGAACCCACCGGCGAGCTTCAAGGGTATCGACATCATGCGGGCGGTACGCAGCTTCGACCCGTGCTTGCCCTGTGGTGTGCACATGTATCTCGGAGAAGGCAAGGAATTGCAACGGCTCCACACGCCACACGCGTTCAGCACGACTGGCGGCTGAGCCGTGCCCACTAGCAACACCGCTACCCCTGGTAACACGGTGGATATCCAGGCGGTCGGGGAACGGGTCGAGGCGCTGCTAGCGGCGTTTGCCTCGACCTCCGACTCCGCGACCGCTGAGCGAGCCGAGGAACTGGTCGGCCTGCTCGTCGAGTTCTACGGTGCGGGCCTGGCCCGCATCGTGGAGTTGCTCGATGAGCAAGCCGTCACTCCGCTGCTCGCTGACAAGATGGTGGCTGGTCTGCTGGTGCTGCACGACCTGCACCCGCAGACCACCGAGGAGCGTGTGCTCGGCGCGCTGGAACGGGTCCGGCCTTACCTCGGCTCGCATGCCGGCGACGTCGAGTACCTCGGGCTGGACGCCGACGGCACCGTGCGGTTGAAGCTGGCGGGCAGCTGTGATGGCTGCCCGTCCTCGGCGCTCACGGTGAAGATGGCCATTGAGAAGGGGATCGCGGACGTCGCGCCGGAAGTCACCAAGGTGGAGGTGGAAGGCGTGGCGCCCGATCCGGCTTCGCCGCTCATCGCGGGCGAGGTGCCCGATGGGCACACCATGCTCCCGCTGACCCAGGTGAGCAAGCAACCGGAGCTACCTGCCTCGACCTGGGTAGAGGTTGACGGCATCGCGGGTCTGGGTCAGGGTCAGGTGGTTCCCATGCGGGTCGCCGACACGGCGGCGGTGGTGTGCAACGTGGCGGGGAGCCTGTATGCCTACGCTGATCACTGTTCGGTCTGTGGCTCCAGCCTGACTGGTGCGGAACTGGACGGGGCCTTGCTGGCCTGCCCCGGTTGCGCGCAGCGTTACGACGTGGTCCGGGCTGGTCGTGGTTGGGGCGGAAACGGTGGAGATTCCGGCACAACCACATCCCGCAGAGTGCATCTCGACCCGCTACCACTGCTGGCCGAGAACGGCGGGGTCCGCATCGCGGTTCCCGCTCAGGCGGTGTCATGAAGGGGGGGTTGCGGCGCTTCGTGGGAAGCGCCGCCGCCCCACCGCCTCCGGCCGAGCGGATCGAGCGGTGCGAAATGTGCGCCGAGCCGATCGCCGAGTGGCACGGGCACGTGGTTGACGTCGAGGGCCGCGGCCTGATGTGCACGTGCCGCCCCTGCGCCCTGCTGTTCACCAAAGAGGGCGCTGCTCGCGGGCGGTACCGGGCGGTTCCCGAGCGTTACCGGTACGCCGCCGACGTGCCGCTCGCCGCGGCAACTTGGGACTCGATCGGAATCCCGGTGGCGATGGCGTTCTTCTTCACCAACAGTGCGCTCGGGCAGACCGTCGCCTTCTATCCAAGCCCGGCGGGGGCGACCGAATCACTGCTGTCGTTGGAAGCCTGGGCGGATCTGCTCACCGCGACCCCGACACTGGCCGACCTGTTACCCGATGTTGAGGCGCTGCTGGTACACAAGGGAGAGGCCGGGTTCGAGTGCTTCGCGATCCCGATCGACGCCTGCTACCAGCTGGTCGGTCTGGTCCGCAGGCACTGGAAGGGCTTCGACGGCGGCGAAGAAGCCTGGACAGCAATTCACGAGTTCTTCGCCGATCTACGCGAGCGCAGCGAACTCGTGGCGCCCGGGATGGAGTCCGCCAGTGACTGAGCTGTCCTTTACCTGCCTCGACGTGCAGCCCGAGCTCTACGCCGCGGCGCCCACTCTGCTGTTCCGGCTTCGGGTCGGCGTGACTGCCGGGCAGCGAGTGCGAGCTATCGCGCTGCGCTGCCAGATCAGGATCGAACCGCAGCGCCGCGGTTACAGCGAGCAGGAGGCCGAACGGCTGATTGAGCTGTTCGGCGAGCGCGGGCGCTGGGGCGACACGCTCAAGCCGTTCCAATTCGCCAACACCTCGACGGTTGTCGCCAGCTTCACCGACAGCATCGAGGTCGACGTCACCGTGCCGTGCAGCTACGACATGGAGGTCACCGCGGGTCGCTACTTCCACGGCCTCGAAGATGGGGAGATTCCGTTCATCCTGCTGTTTAGTGGGACCATATTCGGCGACGGCGGCCAGAATGGGATGTGGATCGAGCAAGTGCCGTGGCACGCCGAGGCCAAGTACCGCATGCCGGTAACGGTGTGGCGCAAGATGATGGACATGCATTTCCCCGGCAGCGGGTGGCTGCGGCTGCGCCGTGACACGATCGACGCACTCGCCGAGTTCCGGGCCGCCCGCACGTCGCCCACCTGGGATGACGCGGTTATCGCCGCGCTGGACGCGGCCCGCGAACGCACTGGTACTCGGGAAAGCACCGCGGAGGGGGGATCATGACGGCTTCGATGGACATCGCCCGGGCAGTGGCCGACGCCGTTCTCTACGAGGGTTACCTGCTCTACCCTTACCGGGCGTCGGCGGCCAAGAATCAGATCCGCTGGCAGTGGGGGGTGCTGGTCCCGCCCGCCTACGCCGCCGCTGGGCACGGTGAGCATGCCAGCTCACACACCGAGTGCCTGCTGGAACCCGGCGCTGACCCGGTCCTGCACATCCGGCTGCGCTTCCTGCAGTTGCAGCACCGCAGCGGTGGCGATGACCTCGTGCCCGAGTTCGACGAGGCGGTGGAGCACGAGCTCGACTCGGTGGTGTCGCTAGCGGAATTGGTGGACACCCAGCAGCCCGATGCCACGAAGGTCATCCCGGTCACCGTGCCCGGTGGCATCGAGACCGCTGATGGCGTGACTCGGCAACGCTGGCCGCTGACCGGTGAGATCCGGGTGTCCGCGCAACGGCTCGAGGGCCCGTACGGCGTCCTGCAGCTCGCCGTCGAGGTTGTCAACACCGCTCCGTGGGAAGATCCAGAAGCCCCCCGGCACCTGGCGCTGCAACATTCGTTGATCGCCGCGCACACCGTGCTGGCGGCCACCGACGGAGAGTTCATCTCTTTGATCGACCCACCGGAGTGGGCCAAACTCGCCGTGGCGATCTGTCGCAACGAACGCACCTGGCCGGTCATGGTCGGTGAAGCGGGGAGTCGGGACGTGATCCTGATCTCGCCGATCATCCTGTACGACTACCCGACGATCGCGCCGGAGAGTCCTGGAGATCTGTTCGACGGCACCGAGATCGACGAGATCCTCACGCTGCGCACGATGACACTCACCGATGAGGAGAAGGCCGAGGTTCGGGCCACTGACGAGCGTGCCCGCAAGCTGATGGACCGCATCGACTCGATGCCCCCCGAGATGCTCGACAAGCTGCACGGCGCGATCCGCTATCTCGGCGAGACGCCCGGCGTCCGCAAGGAGCCGGACTCGGTCGAGACGATCACTACCCCCGGCACGCCGTGGTGGGATCCCGGTGCCGACGCCTCGGTGGACCCGGACACCGACAGCGTGCTCATCGACGGAATTGAGGTGGCCAAGGGCGCCAAAGTAGTGCTCACCCCGGGGCTGCGCCGGGCCGACGCCCAGGACATGTTCCTCACCGGGCGCACCGCCACCGTCGCCGCGGTGCTGCTCGACGTCGATGGCAACACCCACGTCGCGGTCACCCTCGACGATGATCCTGGTGCGGAGATCTCGGCCGCGCACGGCCGGTTCCGCTACTTCGCACCAGAGGAGCTCAAGCCGCTAGGGGGCGAGTCATGACCACGACCATGGTGGCCGGGCTCGGCAACCTCTTCAACAGCGACGACGCATTCGGCGTCGAGCTGGCTCGCCGGCTCACCAAGGAAACCTTGCCCGAGGGCGTGAAGGTCGCCGACTACGGGGTCCGCTTCAGGGACCTGGCCTACGACCTCCGGGAGATGGCCCCGGACACTACGATCCTGCTCGACGCCGTGTCGCCACGCGACAAGCCAGGAAAGATTCACGTGCTCGAGATCTCCTCCGGTGACGTGCCCGGCATCGAGCCCTCAGCTGTCGACGGGCACGGGATGACTATCGACGCGGTGCTTGCGCTGCTGGACAACCTCGGTGGCAGCGCGGGAAGGACCTTGCTGGTCGGCTGTGAGCCGGCTAGCACCGAGGAAGGTATGGGATTGTCCACGACCGTCGCCGCAGCTGTCGACAGGGCTGTCACGGTGGTCATGGATCTGCTCACCGACAAGGAAGGAAGTGACAAGGATGTTCCGTCTGCTGCGTCGACTGATCTTCTGGGGGTCAGCGATCGGCCTGGCCACCGTAGCGGTGCAGGTATCTAAGGATGTAGCCCGCTACAAGCAAATGAGCGAGATGTAACAAGCGGTAACCCCACTCCCACCACGGAGGTAACAGCCCATGTGCCTCGGCATCCCGGGCGAAGTGATCGAAATCCTGCCCGACCAGCCTGATTTGGCTATGGTCGAAGTCTGCGGGGTCAAACGCGCGATCAATATCGGTCTGCTGACCGACGACCCGCCCGTTCCCGGTGACTGGATTCTGATTCACGTCGGTTTCGCGTTATCCAAGATCGACGAGCAGGAAGCCAAGGCGGCGATGGACTTCCTGATAAGTATCGGGCAGGCTTACGATGACGAGATCGCCGCTCTGCTCGAGTCACGGATTGACGAAAGGCAGTGAGCGGTATGCGATTCGTCGACGAATACCGGGATGCCGAGAAGGCTCGCGCGCTCGCCGCCAAGATCGCGGCGCTGTGCGAGCCTGGGCGGCATTACAAATTCATGGAAGTCTGCGGCGGTCATACACACACCATCTACAAGCACGGACTGGAGGACTACCTTCCAGAGTCGGTCAGCCTGGTGCACGGGCCAGGGTGCCCGGTGTGTGTGATTCCGATGGGCCGGGTGGACGACGCGATCGCGCTGGCTGAACAGCCTGGTGTGATCATGACGTCTTTCGGCGACATGATGCGGGTGCCCGGCGGGCGCGGGTCATTCTTCGACTCCTCGGCCGCCGGCACCGACATCCGGATGGTCTATTCCCCACTCGACGCTCTGAAGATCGCCCGGCAGAATCCGGACAAGCATGTGATCTTCATGGCGATCGGGATGGAGACCACCGCGCCGTCTACCGCGATGACCGTGCTGCGGGCGGCGGCTGAGGGCATCGAGAACTTCTCGATCTTCTGCAACCATGTCATGATCATCCCGGCGATCAAGGCCATCCTTGACTCCCCCGATCTGCGGTTGGACGGGTTCATCGGTCCCGGCCACGTCTCGACCGTTATCGGCTGCCGACCGTATGAGTTCATCCCCGCCGAGTACGGCAAGCCGATAGTGGCTGCGGGGTTCGAGCCACTGGACATCTTGCAGTCGGTGTACATGCTGATGGAGCAGCTAGCGCAAGGGCGCTGTGAGGTGGAGAACCAGTACGGCAGGGTGGTGCCGTGGGACGGCAACACGGTGGCGCTGCGGGCGGTGAGCGAGGTGATGGAGCTGCGTCCCTACTTCGAGTGGCGTGGGCTCGGCTTCATTTCGCACTCAGCGCTGCAGGTCCGCGAGCGCTACGCGACCTTTGATGCGGAGCGGCACTTCACGCTGCCCGGCGTGCGGGTCGCTGACCCGAAGGCCTGTCAATGCGGCGAGGTGCTCAAGGGCGTGCTCAAACCTTGGGAATGCAAAGTGTTCGGCACCGCGTGCACGCCCGAGATGCCGATCGGCACCTGCATGGTCTCCTCTGAGGGAGCCTGTGCGGCGTATTACAACTTCGGCCGGTTCAGCCGTAAACGAGTCAGGGAAGTCAGTATCGAGGCGGGCCGAGCATGACGCATCAGGACACCACCCAGCAGCAGCGGGCTGACTGGGCGGAGGTGGCTGTTGCCGAGCATGACGCGGGACACCCCGAACATGCCCCCGAACATGCCACAGTCGGAACTGAGCACGCCAGCCGGGAGCAGTTGGTGCTGGACCGCATCGACCGCGCCCGGCGGGCCCGGCCACGAGTGCGCGAGAAGCTCATCACTCTCGCGCACGGCGCCGGCGGCAAAGCCAGCCAGTCGTTGGTCGAGGCGATCTTCCTGGAGGCCTTCCGCAACCCTCTGCTGGAGCCACTGGAGGATGCCGCGACGCTGATGGTCGGGGATGCTCGGCTGGCCTTCACCACCGACTCCTACGTCGTGTCACCGTTGTTCTTCCCAGGCGGTGACATCGGCGACCTCGCGGTCAACGGCACAGTCAACGACCTGGCCGTCTCCGGGGCACGACCGGCCCATCTGTCCGCCGGGTTCATTCTGGAGGAAGGATTCCCGGTCGAGGATCTGCGGCGGATCGTGGCGTCGATGGCCGCGGCCGCCACAGCGGCCGGGGTCTCGATCGTCACCGGCGACACCAAATTCGTGCAGCGGGGCAAGGGGGACGGC
>JBOHFJ010000284.1:0-6479 GCA_050699655.1 Pseudonocardiaceae bacterium | reverse complement strand
GCGGCGTACTGGGCGGCGTCGTGCAGGGCCGGCTCCAGGCCGGGGCGCAGCGTCAGCGCCTCGTCGAGCAGATCGCGAGCGGTGGCGGAGTCCCCGGCGCCTTCGGCGGCGCGGGCGGCGACCAGCGCGACCGCGGCTTTCTCCTCCCTGCTGTGCGCCTGCGAGCGCAGCGCGGCGAGCGGCGGCGTCACCACGCCGCCGCCCAACGTGTGGCACTCGACCTTGCCGGACAGCATGCCCAGCGCGTCATCGGTGGCGCAGGCCAGCGCGTCGAGCAGGAACCGGATCTGGCCGTCCGCCGGGGGGTCTTCACTGGTGAGCATTCCCACAACAGTGTCGACATCAATGCGCAGGTCATCCGGAGCGGCCATCCGCGCAGCGTAGCCGACCTGGGTAGCCGACCCGGCCGGCCACCGCGCCGGCTGTGGCGGGCGGCATCGGTACCCCCGAGTAACCCCGAGTAACATGGGCATTCCCGGCATCTAAATCGAGGAGTTCCCGCGTGCCCACCGCCGCCCCTGCCCGCGTGCGCACCGACCTGCGCAATGTCGCCATCATCGCACATGTCGATCATGGTAAGACTACGCTCGTCGACGCCATGCTGCGCCAGTCCGGTGCCGTCACCGGGCGCGGCACCGTGGACCGCGTCCTGGACTCCGGGGATCTGGAGCGGGAGAAGGGCATCACGATCCTGGCCAAGAACACCGCGGTCACCCGGTCCACACTGGGTGGTGCCGTCACCATCAACGTGGTGGACACCCCCGGGCACGCCGATTTCGGCGGCGAGGTGGAGCGCGGGTTGTCCATGGTGGACGGGGTGTTGCTGCTGGTCGACGCCAGCGAAGGCCCGTTGCCGCAGACCCGTTTCGTGCTCCGCAAGGCGCTGGCCGCGCACCTGCCGGTCGTGCTCGTGGTGAACAAGGTGGACCGCCCGGACGCCCGGATCGAGGTGGTGGTCGACGCGACCCACGACCTGCTGCTGGATCTCGCCTCGGACCTGGAAGGCCTCGAAGCCGACACCGCGGCGGCGGTGCTGGATCTGCCAGTGATCTACGCCAGCGCCCGCGCCGGCCGTGCCAGCCTGACTCGCCCGCGCGATGGCGAGATGCCCGACGCTGAGAACCTCGATCCCCTGTTCGACGTCATCCTCACGCACGTGCCACCGCCCGCGGGAGATGCGCAGGCACCGTTGCAGGCGCACGTCACCAACCTCGACGCGTCAACCTTCCTGGGCCGGATCGCGCTGTGCCGGGTCCGCGCCGGGCGGTTGCACAAGGGCCAGACCGTGGCCTGGTGCCGCGAAGACGGGACGATCCGGCCGGTCCGGATCACCGAGCTGCTGCGCACCGAGGGTCTTGAGCGGGTCCCGGCGGCCAGCGCGGAGGCCGGTGACCTGATCGCCATCGCGGGCATCGCGGAGATCACCATCGGGGACACCCTCGCGGACATCGAGGATCCGCGCCCGCTGCCCCGGATCACGGTGGACGAGCCGGTGATCGCGATGACGATCGGGATCAACACCAGCCCGCTGGCGGGTCGCGGCGGGGGCCGCAAGCTCACCGCTCGCCTGCTTCGCAACCGGCTGGACGCCGAGCTCGTCGGCAACGTCAGCATCAGGGTGTCGCCGACCGAATCGCCGGACACCTGGGAAGTGCAGGGTCGTGGTGAGCTGGCGCTGGCCGTCCTGGTGGAAACCATGCGACGGGAAGGTTTCGAGCTCACCGTCGGCAAGCCCCAGGTCGTCACCCGCACCGTGAACGGCGCCCGGCACGAGCCGTTTGAGCACCTCACCGTGGACGTGCCCGAGGAGCACGTCGGCGCGGTGACCCAGCTGCTGGCCGGGCGCAAGGGCCGGACCGAGCAGCTGGGCGCCACCTCCGGGGACGGCTGGGTGCGGCTGGAGTTCACGGTGCCCTCCCGCGGGCTGATCGGCTTTCGCACTGAGTTCCTCACCATCACCCGGGGCACCGGTGTCGTGCACCACGTCTTCGACGGCTACCGCCCGTGGGCCGGTGAGCTGCGCACCCGGCGCTCCGGGTCGCTGGTCGCCGACCGTTCCGGCGCGGTCACCGGGTACGCCTTGACGCAGCTGGGTGATCGAGGCACCTTCTTCGTGGAGCCCGGCGCGGCGGTCTACGCCGGCATGGTGGTCGGCGAGAACCCCCGCGCCGAAGACATGGATCTCAACGTGTGCCGGGAGCGCAAGCTCACCAACGTGCGCTCCTCCAGCGGTGAGGAGCTCGAGCGGCTGGCTCGGCCGAGGACGCTCGGGTTGGAGGAGGCGCTGGAGTTCTGCGCCTCCGACGAGTGCGTCGAGGTCGCCCCGGACGTGGTGCGGGTGCGCAAGGTTGTGCTGGACGCTACCCAGCGCGGCCGGCAGCGGGCCCGGGACCGGGTGGCGCGAGCATAGGGATGGCCAGCGCCTTGGTGGCCAGGGTGCTGGTGGCACTGGTCGCCGGGGTCGTCTTGGTCGCGTGCGCCGCGCGGCCGTTCCCGCTGGCCTCAGCCCACCACCCCGCCGTGAGCTCACCCGCCGCCTCGCTCACCGCGCGGGAGGTGGTCTTCGGGGTGGATCAGCTGATCGGTGGGTTCAACCCGCACACCGTGGCCGACCTGACGCCAGTCTCGGCGGCGATCGCCGGACTGCTGCTGCCCTCGCCGTTTCACCAGAGCCCGACCGGGCAATGGGTGCTCGACCGCACGCTGCTGACCTCCGCCGAGGTCACGAACACCGAGCCGTTCACCGTCACCTACCGGATCCGGCGCGACGCGCAGTGGTCGGACATCACCCCCATCGCCGCCGAGGACTTCGGTTACCTTGCCGAGCAGATGCGGACCCAGCCCGGCGTGGTGGACTCCGCCGGCTACCAGCTGATCGACCAGGTGGTCTCCCGGGACGGCGGCAAGACCGCCGAGGTGGTCTTCCTGCGGCCCTACGCCGGCTGGCGCACGCTGTTCCAGCACCTGCTGCCCGAGCATCTGCTCAAGGACGCGCCGGGCGGGTGGAGCACAGCGCTCGACGCTGGCCTTCCGGTGTCCGGCGGCCCGTTCCTGATGACCTCGTTTGATCGATCCCGCGGCGAGCTGGTGCTGGAGCGCAACGACCGGTACTGGGACACCCCGGCGTGGCTGGACCGGATCCGGCTGCGCCTGGGCAGCCAAGCGGCTCTGGTCGAGGCGCTGGGCACCGGTGGCATGCAGGGTGCCCTGTTCAGCCGTCCCAACGCCATCACCGAGGCGCTGCTGCGCACGGCCAACCTGGGAGTGACGCGGGCGGTCGTGCCGGCGCCCGTGCTCGTCTCGGTGTTGCTGCGCCCGGCGGGCGAGGTGTTAAGCGATCAGCGAGTGCGCACCGCGGTGGCCGCGCTGCTGGACCGCTCCGCGCTGATCGCCACCGGAGTCGCCAGCGGGCCCGCCGCGGCGCTGCGAGCCGACTCCGAGGTGCTCGCTCCATCCGCGCCGGGGTATCGCGCTACCGCGCCGGCCACCGGCGTGCCGGTGGCGCCGGATCCGAACATGGCGCGCCGGCTGCTCACCGACGCCGGGTACGTCCGTGGCCCAGCGGGGTGGGAACGTGCGGGTCAGCCATTGCGGTTGGTGGTCGCGGCGGCGGCGAACCGTGAGCCGTACGGCACACTCGCCACTCGGGTCGCTGAGCAGCTTCGCGGCGCCGGGATCGACGTCGAGCTGCGGGAAGTTGATCCCGCCGAGCTCTACGGCACCCTGCTCGGCCTGGACCCGGGAGTGGACCCGGGCGTGGACATCGCGGTGCTGCCACAGCCCGCGGCTGGCCACCCCGCTACCGAGCTGGCGTCCTGGTTCGGCTGCCCGCTGGTGGTGCCGGCCAAGCTGGCCCCGGCCCCGCCCAACCTGGCGGGCTTCTGCGACCTGGACCTGCAGCCGGTGATTGAGCGGGCGCTCACTCAGGACGACCCGGCGGTCCCGGTCCCCGCCGCTGTCGAAGCGGCGCTGTGGGCCCGGGCTGTGGCGATCCCGCTCTACCAGGCGGCTTCGCTGCTCGTCACCACTAGCCAGCTGCCCGGCGTGGTCCCGGGTACGCCGTGGGAAGGACCGTTCGACGGCGCTGCCCGCTGGCGGCTAGCCAGTTACATCAGCCAGGACACCAGCCGGTGACACCAGGAGGTCTCCGTGAAGGGAAAGTCGCAGCGCATCCGGCTCGTGACAGGTTTTCTGGCGCAGCTTTCCTGCCTCGTCTTTGCGGTCACCGGCTGTATGGCGGCCAGCGGGACTGAGCACCCCAGCGGCGGTCCGATGAACACCCTGGCCCGTGGGGACAAGGGGGATGGGTCATATCGCGCCCCGAAGGTGCCACCCGGGCCCGCGGTCGTCGTCGCGCACGACGGGCCGTTCTCGGCGTACAACAACAAGACGATGCGGGCGAACAACAACCCGGACAACGCCCTGGCGCTCAGCCAGGTGCTCGCCGACCCGTTCATCGTCGACGGCGACGGCAGGTTCCTGCTCAACTCCGACGTGCTGCTGTCAGCCGAGTTGACCTCGAAGGACCCGCAGATCGTCACGTACAAGATCAAGCCGAACGTCAGATGGTCGGATGGGCAGCCATGGAATTGCCACGACTTCTATCTGGCCTGGCTCGCGGGCAGTGGCGTGACGCCATACTTCACACCGGCGACCACGCGTGGATTGGATCGCGTGACCGCCGAGTGCCGCGACCAGAACACTTTTGTCGAGACCTACCGGTCGCCCTATGCGGACTGGCGCCGGAACTACATCGATCACGGCATTCTTCCCGCGCACATCCTCGAGCGGGAGACCGGGATCACTGACATCACCTCGTTGACCCCGGCGTCCGCGCCAGCCGAGCTGAAAAAGGCCGGCGACTTCTGGAACAGCGCCTGGATCGACTTCAACGCCACGACGATGCCGGCATCGGGCCCGTATCAGTTTGACAGCTCGACGTCGCGCCAACGCGTCGTGCTGACCCGGAACAAGGCCTGGGTAGGCAACTCCGGAGGCCCCGTGATGATCGTGCTCACGTCCGCCGCGGACGGCGCCGCCGCGGTCCTGGGTCTGGCGAACCGGCAGTTCAACGTCGTGCAACCGTCAGCTGACCCGCTGCTGGCCGATCAGCTGCGGGCGCTGTCGGACCGGGGCGTGATATTCCAGGAGCGGGGTGGCCCCACCGTCGAGCGCCTGGACCTCAATCTGGCCAGCCCGCTGTTCCGGGATTCGGTCATCCGGAGCGCCTTTGCCCAGTGTGTCGATCGAAACAAATTGGTCGACGAATTGGTCCGCGGCGTGCGCCCGGACGCTCAGCCGCTCGGGAGTCTCGCGTTTCTGCCGGGGGAGGGGGCCTACACTGATCTCTACTCCGCCACCATGGTCGCCGACGCCCAGAAGGCGCAGGTGACCCTGGAGCGGGCTGGCTGGATATTGGGTTCCGACGGGGTTTACTCCCGTGCTGGCCAGCGATTGTCCTTCGCGATCAGCCACGATGGCTCGCCGGCCCACGTCCGGGAGGCTGAACTGATCAGGAAACAATGCCGGCAGGCTGGAATGGAGATCACTGACGGCGCCCCCCCCGATGGCCAATTCGATGTCGCCCTGACAGCGAGCTCGAGCACGTCCCGAGTGTGGTCCCTGGCTGACCGCTACGCGACCAACGGCGACCTCAATCACCAGCACTACAGCAACCCTCAGGTCGACGCCGCGCTGGGTGTCGCGGAGACGGAATACTCCGAGTCCATCCGGACCGATGCCCTGGCAAAAGTCGATCGGCTCCTCGCCGATGCTCTGGTGTCACTTCCACTGTTCCAGATCCCCATCATGTGGGCCTACACCAGCAACATCGACAGCGTTTCCCGTGCCGCTGTCGATGGTGTCACCTGGAACGCCAACGAATGGACTGTGAGCTGACTTCAGTCGCCCGTTGATGGTTCAGTCGCGCAGGACGACCGCGACGATCCCAGCCAGGTGCTCCAGGCGGGCGACCTCGGCGGCGCGGAACATCGGTCCGCCCGGCCGGCCGACCAGCAGGGCCCGCTCCGGACCGCCCAGCGGCGTCGCCGCCAGCTCGGTGCCCAGCTCCCGCCAGGGTGGCGGCACCCAGGGATCTTCGCCGTCCAGGATCGTGCCGCGGCGCAGCGGCCACCAGGGCAGGTCCGCGGCGATGGTCTCCGGTGCCGCGGACGAGGCGGCGACCCGCCGCGGTCGTCCTCCTGAGACGCTGAGCACCAGTGCCCAACCCGCTCGGATGATCTTAGGCAACCCGTCGGTGAAGGTCTGCAGACCGTGGGCGGGGTCGGTGGCGATCTCCTCCAGCAGTTCCAGCTCACGGTGGGTGTCCAGGACGCCCGCCCACGGGCGGACGGCGTCGACCTCGACACCCTCGACCGACTCCGCCGCCGTGATCAACACATCGGGCAGTCGGCCGGAAGGCAGCTCCACGACGAGGTCGTCGATAGCGATGCCGGATCTCCGCTCGACCACATCCAGGC
>JBOHFJ010000283.1:0-6483 GCA_050699655.1 Pseudonocardiaceae bacterium | reverse complement strand
GGGTCTGTCAAGCTAACGGTGTAACTGGATTTTTGTGGATCTTAGTTTCGTCCGGCGGACAGGCGTCCGTCGAAGGTGATCTCAAAGGCGTTGAGCGCGGCTTTCCAGCGGTTGGACCAGCGTTGCTGTCCCTTGCCGGTGGGGTCCAGGCTCATGACCGCGAGGTAGACGCACTTCAGCGCGGCCGCCTCGGTCGGGAAGTGCCCCCGGGCGTTGACCGCCCGCCGGATCCGGGCGTTGATCGACTCGATCGCGTTCGTCGTGCAAATGATCTTGCGGATCTCTTGGTCGAACCGGAGGAAAGGCACGAACTCCGCCCACGCGTTAGTCCACAACCGGATGATCGCGGGATATTTCTTCTCCCATTTCTCGCTGAACTCGGCGAAGGCGTCGAGCGCGGCCTGTTCCGACGGCGCGGTGTATACTGACCTAAGGTCGTGCGCGATCGCCGCCCAGTCCTTCTTCGAGGCGTATTTGAATGAATTGCGCAAGAGATGCACAACGCATGTTTGCACGATGGTCTTGGGCCACACCGTCGTGATGGCCTCGGGCAGGCCCTTCAGGCCGTCGCACACGACGATCAGGCAGTCCTTGGCGCCCCGGTTCTTGATCTCCGACAGGACGCGCATCCAGTACTTCGCGCCCTCCCCGTCACCGTGCTCCCCGGCCCATAACCCCAGGATGTCCCGGGTTCCCTCGACCGTGACCGCGAGCGCGACGTAGATCGGCCGGTTCGCCACGCTGCCGTCGCGGATCTTGACGTTCACACAGTCGATGAAGATCACCGGATAGACCGGGTCCAGGGGCCGACTCTGCCAGGCCGCCATCCCTTCCATCACCCGGTCGGTGATCGCCGAAATGGTCTGTTTCGACACGTCCGCGCCGTAGATCTCGGCTAGGTGCGCGGAGATCTCCCCGTGGGTCAACCCCTTCGCCGACAACGAGACCACCAGATCATCGATCCCCGACAACCGGCACTGGCGCTTCGCCACGATCACCGGCTCAAAAGAGGACTCCCGATCCCGCGGCACCTCGATCTCCACCGGCCCAGCCTCGGTCACCAGCGTTTTCGACCGCGCCCCATTCCGCGAGTTCCCACCATTCCGGCCAGCCGGATCATGCTTACCGTAACCGAGATGATCATCCATCTCGCCCTCCAGAGCGGCCTCGACCACCACCTTGGTCAGCCGGGCCAGCAAGCCTCCTTCACCGGTCAGCTTCAGGCCCTCGGCCCGCGCCCGCGCGGTCAGCTGCCGCACCAGCGCCTCGTCCACGCCGCCCACCGGCTCGGCCGACACATCCATCGCCACCACAGTCACAGGTGCCTCTTCCATCTCAGGAGTTACACCGTTGATCTTACAGTCCCAATTTGTCCAGGGCACAGTTGGGGTTGTGAGTGAAGAGCCAGACTTGTTCGGCCTTGTCGTGGAGGCGTTTGGCGAAGTTGTATCCGGGGTGGTTGCCCTTGGCCTAGCCGTGATGACCTCGCCGGCCCATTTCTGCTGGGTGGGGTGCAGTTCGAGGACGCCCTTGGCGTGGCGAATCAAGTGGGCCTTATGCCAATGTCGGCATAACCAACATTATGCCGACATCGTGGTTATGCCGATGTCGGGGTGGTTGGTGCTGGTGGGTGGGGGTGCTCGGGCTGCGGGTGTCGGCATAATCGCCGCGGCATGACGATGATCTCTCCGATGTTTGGGGAGGTAAGCGATCATGGATGTTCTGTATGGGGTCCGAATGGTGAGCCCGCTGACGCCCTATGTCAGAGGGTTCGCTGAGGAGCTGGCCCGGCTGGGCTTCACGACGTTCTCCGCGCGTGGTCAGCTGGGGTTGGCTGTGCATCTGAGCCGATGGCTGGCAGGAGCTGGGTTGGACGCGACGGCCTTGAGCACTGTCACGGTGGATGCCTTTCTGGTGGCGCGTCGCGCTGCTGGGTATTCCGCGTACCTGACGCCGAAGGCGTTGGTGCCATTGTTGGGATATCTGCGGGGTCTGGGGGTGGCTCCGCGGCCTCGGTTGAGGAGCTGGTGGAGCGGTATCGCGGCTACCTTCTGGTCGAGCGTGGCCTGGTGGTCAAGGCGTCCCGCGGTTACGTCGATCTGGTCAGGCCGTTCATCGCTGGCCGGGTCAGCGCCGACGGTGTGGGACTGGAAGCCTTGACGGCGGGCGAGGTCAGCGCGTTTTTGGTGGCACAGTCCCGGCGGCTGGCCCCGAAGACGACGCAACGGTTGGCGACCGCGCTGCGATCATTGTTGCGGTTTTGGCATGTGGAGGGCCTGATCTCCAGGCCGCTGGCCCAGTCGGTGCCCAAGGTCGCCGGCCTGCGATTGGACGACATCGACTGGAGACGCGGGGAGATCACCATCCGGGGCAAGGGCAGCCGCTGTGACCGGCTTCCGCTCCCAGTAGACGTGGGTCACACGGTCGCGGGTTATCTGCGCCACGGCCGACCCGCGACCGCGCTGGAGCGCGGCGTGTTCATCCGGGTCAAGGCGCCGCACCGGGGCTTGACGTCCACCGGGGTCACCCAGGTGGTGGCCGCCGCCGCCCGGCGGGTGGGTCTGGGCACGATCTATGCGCATCGGCTGCGTCACAGCGCGGCGACGTCGATGCTGGCCCACGGCGCGTCACTGACTGAGATCGGCCAGGTCCCGCGGCATCGGCGCGCGCTGACCACGGCGGTGTACGCCATGGTCGACACCGAGGCCTGGCACGCCCAGGCCGGGTGTGTCATGACCGAGCTGCGTGGCGCACTGGCCGACTACCTAGACCTGCGGCGCAGCCTTGGGTTCAGCCTCGCCCGCGACGCCAAGCTGTGGTGCCGCGACGGTGGTGATGTCGCGGCCCGGATGCCGCTGCTGTCGACCTACCTCGGCCACGTCGAACCGGCTAACACCTACTGGTATCCGCAGGCCGCGCCAGAGCTGATGGCCGAAGCCGCCCGACGGCTCGACACAGCGCCCGGAGACCGGCGATGACCGCGATCGCCGCCACTATGCAGGCGTTCTTCACCGAACGGTTGATCCGCCAACGCCGGGCCAGCCCGCACACCATCGCCGCCTACCGCGACACCCTGCGACTGCTGCTCGTCTTCGCCGGGCAACGCAGCAACATCTCGCCCGCCCGCCTGGACTTCACCGATCTGGACGCACCAACCGTCGCCGCGTTCCTCGACCACCTGGAACACCAGCGAGGCAACAGCATCCGCACCCGCAACTCCCAGCTGGCCGCGATCCACTCGCTATTCAGCCAGTTCGGCGATCCGCGCGTGGGCCCGCTCCAGCTGCGACGCCAAGCCCACCACCAGCTCCTCATACGAGGGCGATGACTGCTCGGGCGCGGACACGACCCAGATAATCGACGATCAACAACCCGAGATTGAGCCGACACGCCGTCACCGATCACCGACAACACACCAAGATCGACTCACTGTGACGGCCCAGCTCAACCGGACCCGTGAATGGACACGTTGTCGCCTCCGTGGACCTCAGCTCAGAAGCAGAGCGTAATCCCAAATGGGCGCGTGGTGCGCGCCAGCGGAGGACAGTGTCAGGGCAACGCCGGAAGCCCCATCCAGCAGGCCAGCCTTGTCAAGCCACCGTGCCCGGTCGCGCGTGCGCTCCACGTCCCGGTAGCCGAAGGGAAGACTCGGGTCGAACGCCGCCGCGAGCTGCTCAGCCAGTACGTTCCCGTGGTTTGCCAGGTCGCTGTCATGTGTGTCGTGCGCCATCCGGAGCGTGACCTGTAACAGTCCGGCTAGCCCGTGACAGACAGTGGGTGATTCCAGGCCCCAGGATCTCGGGCCACGCTCGAAGATCCCTTTGAGGCCGGCTGTCGCGAGCTCGCACAGTGCTCGATCAGCGAGGGCGTTTCCCGCGAGATACAGTGCTCTGGCGATGCCGGGTGTCCCGTAGCACCACGATGCTCTCGTCTCTACCGAGCTGCGCCGTGCCGCTGCGGTTAAATTTTCCAGAGCTATCCGCGTTGGCCAGAGCGGCCCGAATGCGTCCTCGCCGCGCTGGTCGCACAACCAGCCGGACAGGGCGCGCAGCGCGGCCTGGTGTCCCTCAACCTGTAGTCCGTGGAGATGTGCGATGGCCAGGGCAGCGAGCGGGCCGGCGATGCCATGAGCGAGCCCGCAGTTCAGGTTACCGTGCGGGAACGCGGCTCGGTCTTGGGAGGTCATCTGACGTGCCGAGGACACGTACCAGCCTGGTACCTGCCGGCTGCCGATAGTCACCGGTCTGGCCAGCCCGGTGAGATACTCCAGGCCACGTTGCCGAAGACAGTCCAGCGCGGGGTCGCCGGGCCACAGCATCAGGTAGCGGACGAGACCGGCGATGCCCTGGACGACGTCATAGGCGCCTGGTGCGGTACCGCACCGCAGTGCCGCCGCTTCGTCGAGGAGACCGCCCCCGAGGTGCCCCACCGCGGCGTTCAGCTTTCCGATCACGCGCTGGTAGCGGGTGCCGCCGCGAGAAACCGACCATAGCGCGAGCCCGATTCCAGCGACCCCCGCGAGGGAGCCAGGGGCCGATAGACCAGCGCGCTCGATGGCGGCGAGCAGTGCCTGGACGTGGTCGCGACCCACTTTGTCCCAACCGTCGTCAGGGCGCAGGCGGTCGAACTCCCCAAACATCAGTACGGTGGCGGGCAGACCGTGTGAGAGGCTCAGCGGGTCCCAGGGATGAGCGCCCTCCAGGAGCCCCACGTTGCCCGGCGCGCACACCGTTTCCTGAACGCGGGCGGGGTCGATCATCCGCTCGGCCACCCGCTGAGAGACGCGCCACGCCGCTACGGCTGTTGTCGCACGGATCGATCCGAGCCACGTCCCACCCTTGGTGGTCATGGCGCGACCGCGCTCACTGCCGCTCGTTCGCGAACGGCGGCACGCCAGTGATGGAGCTGCCGGGCAACCGCGATCGCCCGTCTCTCGTCCTCCTGCGAGCCCATCAGCCGGTTGCAGTGCATGTGAGTGACGCTGCTGACGATGTCCCCGAGCCGAGAGCGGTGGGGACCACCCTCGATCGCCCGCAGGTACCGCGACAGCGGGTCCACGCGGCCGACGATCAATGGGGCGATGGCGCGGGCCCACCCAGCGCCCGCGGTCCCAGTGGGCACAAAGACTCCATCCGGCACCCATAAGGCCCCGGCGAGCTCCTTGAGCGCCAGCGTCAGCGCTCCCGCCGCCAGCTGCCTGTCGTTGGCCCATTCTCTCAGGAGGTTGGGCACGCCGCTGTGGTCCAGCAGGTCCACAATCGTGACCGCGGCGAGCGACGTCTTAGGAAGCGCCACGACGCCACGACGAACGAGCGACAGGAGTCCGGCGCAGAGCAGGCTATCCGCCGCGAACACCTCTTCGGCCAAGGGCATCAGCGCGGTGTCACCGTACCGCTCCACCTCACGGTCATAAGTCGCGACCTGCAGATCGAGCAGGAGCCCTTGGCGGCGTAGCGAGTGTGCCCATGGTTCCGTGCGCGCCAACAGCTCCATGAGCCGGCATGGCTCACCGTTGAAGCGGACCCGCAGGTGTGGGGCCGGGTCCGAATAGCGGATATAGAACCAGGAGGCACAGAGCTGTTGCTCTGTGGCGGCTTGCGCGAACGAACAAACGTGCTCGCTGATGGCCTCGTCCTGGCGGCTGCGCGCCGCATAGATCTTAAGATATAACCAGTCGCTTCCCGGCAAGCGCAGCCGGTCAGCCGGTTCCACCGGCGGCTGGGGAAGCGAAGACGCCGGATGCGTCCGCTGGCGTCCCAGGTCGTTTCGTTCGAGGGAGAAAACACCTTCCAAGATGTGCCGGCCGCACGGTCCCGTCAGCGCACGCTCCTCGAGCCCACCCACGAACTCGTGCAGGCATGCGCGACCATGCTGTAGGATCTCCCGTCGCACCTGATCGGCGTGTGAGTCTTCGGAAAGATCCAACAGTAACCGCTGGTCGCCCATAACGAGCTGCACGTGTCGGGGCACGGACAGGGATACGCACCAGGCGCGGAACCGGTCGTGCCACGAGCCCCACCTGTCGTCGGCACTCTCCGCTACATCGAAGAGGCGAATGTTCCACGTCTCCGGCGCCAGCACTGTGCGGCGGTAGCGGATGCGCGGGAAGCGGGCCGGGCGCAAGGATGAGCCCCAGCCGGCGGGGATGGGGAGCCGGACCCCTTCAAAAGAGAGCTCAAGCAGGAACCGATAAATATTCGGCAGGACATCCGCGTTCACCATCTGCGCCACAGTCACCACGAGCTCGCACTGTCGTGAACGCACGCTCAGATGCAACCGCTGGCCACTTGAATGCACCACGACATCGTCCAACGAAATTGCTTCCACGCCGCCACCGGTCGGTCTGATACCGACGGGCACCTCGAAGCGTCGTAGACACGGGACGAGCGTGACGTTCGCCAGACGCCCATGTGCGGGGAGGTTCGTCAGTTCCGCGAAGATTGTCGCGGGTCGGTCCGCCTCTTCACGCCGGTAGTGCCGGGC
>JBOHFJ010000282.1:0-6512 GCA_050699655.1 Pseudonocardiaceae bacterium | reverse complement strand
GTTGACCAACGGGCAAGACACGTGGAGAGCCCGGTATGCGGAGACGCATACGCCGGGTTCGGAAGGGGGCTCCGGGAAACGGACCGGTGGCAACACCGGCACCGCGCCCGGGGCCTACCTTACTGTCGCGCAGCACGACGCGGCGCGACGGTTGTGGCTGATCGGGCTGGACCTCGCCCGAGCCGCTGAGCACCCTCAAGCCGGCGATCTCACCGTATATCTGCTGGCCGACATGGCGCTACAAGCGGTGCGTCTGGGCCGTGCCGATGAGGCGCTGCGCCTGGTCCACCTCGGCGACATCACCGTCCTCGGCGCGCGTCCGGTGTCGGCGTCCACCGCCAGCCTGCTAGCGGGCATCCAGGCCCGGGCCCACGCTCTGCGGCGTGACGCGGTGGGCTGTGACCGGGCACTGGGTCTGGCCCGCGAGCGGCTCAGCGCCATCGACCCAGCGACCGCCCCGCCATGGACTGCCTACATCGGCCAGACTGGTCTCCCTGGCCACCACGGTGCCGCGCACTACACGCTGGCCCTGGCCAGCCGTGACCCACGCGCCGCCAGCCGGGCTGTGCCGCTGCTGCGCCACGCCGTGGACGGTTTCGGTCAGGACTATGCCAAGCTCCGGGCGGTGTACCTGCCTGACTTGGCCGGGGCGCATGCGCTGGCTGGCGATGCTGACACTGCGGTCACGCTCGGTCACCAGGCCGTCGACGCGGTCACGGCGGCGCACTCCCCTATGTCGTACGACCGGCTGCGGGTCCTGGACACCGCGCTGAAACCCCTGCATGACAGTGCTGGTGTCGTTGAGCTGCGTGATCGCTTGGCCTCCACCGCCGCCTGACCTGGTGGGTCCGTCAGCGATCCGCCGGCTGGGATGAAGTGGCCAGGCGCGACGCGCCATGCGGTGAGCCGGGATCGCATCTGGTGGCTGGCCTCGCGGCCTCGGCACGGTCGCGCCCCGCGGTCCGGGCGGTGTGGCCTGGCTCCTGGTTCGCCGTTGGATCACCGTGCCAGCGGCTCTTCTATCACATGTTGAGGACGATGCGCCATGACCGCGCGTCATATGCGGGCGTGACTGGGGTCACTCCCGGACTGCCGGTGTGATCGAGGTCAGGCCCGTGTGCCGAGCGAGACCGGCCATGACGTGGGGAGGTGGTCGCTTGTGACCGATCGCGAGACGCGGGCACGGCCGAGGGTCAGTGTGGTGGTCGCGGTGTGGCAACGCCGCGGCGCTGCCCAGTCGCACCATCGGCTCCGGACCGCACCGTTCGCACCGCTGTGGACCCGGTGCCAACATTGTGTGCTGACGGTCACGCACCCCTGGGGCATCCATCGGAGGAGAAGGCGAACGCTATGCCGACAACACCGAATGAGATAGGCGTTGAACAGCCTGTTCGCGGTCGGCGACGACCACAGCCACGACTACGACGCGCACTTTACCGACACACCGCCGGCGTTCGGGTTCATCGACCCCGACGACCTGGACCGGGAACTGCGGAACATCGGTCTGGACCTGCGCACGCCGATCCGCGGCGCGGTGGCGCTGTTCGTGCGCTCGCGCGGGCTGCCCGAACTGGACTGCCCGCCCGGCGAGCGGGACCGGATCTGGTGGTGGGCGGTCAAAGCCAGCCGCTACGCGGCGATCTACCTGGTGTCCCGGCGGGAAGCTCGCGCGAACAGCGCCTACATCCGCGAACACGCCGCTGCGATCGACGCGGCCGGACGACTGATCGACGACCACGGCGGTGTCGCGCCGATCGTCAACTACGCCCTGCACCGGTGGATCACCGACTACCCGAACCGTCTCGGCGGGCAGGTGAGAGCGGTGACCACCTCGACCCCGGAGTACGCGATCCAGGGATACGGCAGAGGCGTGATCGCCGTGCGGGCCAAACACTTCCACCGACTCACCCCCGAGCAGTGCTTCCACGCCTGCGTCCGGGACGTCCACGACTGGCACGACCTGGCGCATGTGCTCGCGGCGGCCGCGTCGCACGGCCGGTTCGGGGTGAAGTACCACGACGGGCTCAACCGGTTGCCCCGCTATTACCGGGCGCTGACCGAGGGCGAAGGCGCGGGCGACGCGACCGGCCCGGCGTTCTCCGACGGGATGCTGTTCAGCTGGTTGAGCCTGCCGCCGCTGCACCATCACCGTGACCGCGGACTGGTGTGGCCGGCCGTGCAGGAGCTGGTCGCGGGCGAGTTGACCGCCTATCTGTCCGGCCGCCACGGGCTGCGGCATCCCGGCACCGGCACGATGATCACCCCGGCGCGCGGGATCGACCCGCTGGAGCTGGCGGTGGCCTTCCAGAACAAGCGCTACGAGCGGCGCGCCGCCGAGATCGAGACCCCGCTGCTGATACGCGGCACCTCCGACGGCCCGCGCGGCAACCCCGACCACGACCCGCTGCTTCCACTGTCGCGGTCGGCTCGGCTGACGCGGATCGCCGACCTGGACGAGCCGCTGTACTTCGAGGCACGCAACCTGTGCCGTCACCGCACCCACGAGGACGCGCTCGGCCGCTACGCTCACCACCTGTACGGCCGGGCACCCGAGCTGGCAGGCGCGATCCTGGACTTCTACCACCTCACCGATCTGCGGCACGACCGCGAGATCAACCTCTACCAGCTCGTCGCCCACGTGCTGGGGAAAGCGGCGTAACCCCATGGGAGACAAGACCTACCGCCTGTTCGTGTTCGACTTCGACGGCACTTTGGCGAACAGCGGCGACTGCGTGATCGCGTCGTTCGCCGGGGCACTGGACAACGCCGGCTTGCCGGCCGTCGACCCGGCGCTGATCGTCGCCCACATGGGCCGATCACTGCCCGAAGTGTTCCGGGAGGTGACCCGCGGCGTCCACGACGACACCCGCATCGACCAGCTCGTCGCGGACTACCGCGCGATCTACCGCCGACTGCTGCCGGAGAAGACCAAAACCTTCCCCGGCATCGACACCGCCCTCAAGCACCTCACCGCCACCGGCGCGGTCGCCACGGTCGCGACCAGCAAGAAGACCGAGTTCGCGATCATCTCGGCCCGCCACCTCGGCATCGACGACCACATCACCCTCTACATCGGCGACAACCTGGTCACAAACAAGAAACCGCACCCGGAGATGCTGGAACGGACTCTCGCCGAGACCGGCATCGCACCCGGCGCCGCGGTGATGATCGGCGACGCCACCGACATCGAGATGGGACAGGCGATCGGCATGGACACCATCGCCGTCACCTGGGGAGCCCACCCACTCAACCAGTTGCATGCCGCCGCGCCGACCCACATCATCGACACGGCAGCCGAACTGCGCCGGTTCACCTGACCAGACCAGGGCTGCGCTGAACTACCAGGTCACAGGCCCGTGGCTCTGTCCGCGAAATCTGACGGCAGTTGCTCACCAAGCCTGACGGCGTCTGCTGATCACAGTTATGGTCAATTCCGCTCAATTTTGACGGCAGGGGGAGCCGCCTCGCCGGCACAGTGTCGCCGTTGCTCGCCGGTCCAGGTCCGTACGTCCTCGCTTCGCCGCGGGCGCTCCACCTAATGGACCTGCGCCTTCGTCAACGGCGGGACCGGCCTGTACGAGGAGACGCCCGGGGTGTGCTCCCGCGCTGGGTGACGTCGGATTTCACCAACATCGACCTGAACGGCTTTGGGCAGTCGCGTCGACGTCCACGAGCAAAGGTGCGACGCGCCATTCGGTGAGTCGGGATCGCATCTGGTGGCCGGCCTCGCGGCCTCGGCACGGTCGCGCCCCGCGGTCCGGACAGTGTGGCCTGGCCCCCGGTTCACCATGGGATCACCGTACCAACGGCTCTCATATCACATGTTGAGGACGACGCGCCATGGCCGCGTGTCATATGCGGGTATGACTGGGGTCACTCTCGGATTGCCGGTGTGATCGAGGTCAGGCTCGTGTGCCGGCCGAGACCGGCCATGACGTGGGAGGTGGTTTCCTGTAACCGATAGCGAGGCTCGGACACGGCCGAGAGTCAGCGTGGTGGTCGCGGTGCGCGGCAACACCGCGAGCGCACCGGCCCGCTGTTCGCCCAGGTGCGTGAGCTAGCCCCGGATGTTCCGCCAACCTGACCGGGCAACATGAAGCCGACCCGATGGCCTGTGACCGTGAGGAGCTGTGGTGACGCTGCGATTGTGCAGCCCGCTACCAGGGCGAGAGGATGCCGCCGTGATCGTCGACTCGGTGATGACCGACCATCCGTCCTGGCTGTGCGCTGACAACGGCGCCGCCTACCGGGCTGTGCGCTGCGGCAACGCCGTGTGGTCGCTGACCGTCACCCCGACCGGCGCCAGTGGTCAGCGCACGGACGCGCACCACGTGCGCGGTGCCAGCGATGCGCCGGCGCTGGATGTGATCGACCCCGCCGTGCTGATCGGGCCGACCGCGATGGTCGCCAGCCTGTGCGAGGCCGGGACGGTAGCGCGCTGGCGTAACCCCGATTTGTGGGACGCGCTGGTCACCTCGATCGTGCGGCAGGTCATCCGCGCGGGACAGGCACGCAAGCTCTACCGCGCGTTCAGTCAGGCCTATGGCGAATCGGTCAGCACACCGCTGGGCCAGGCCTGGCTGGTCCCCACTCCAGAGACCGTGCTGATGTTGCCCGATTCCGAGTTCGCTCGGTTAGGGATGGCGTTCAAGACCCGCCCGTTGCGGGCGGCCGCGGAAGCCTGTTTGGAGTTCGGCGCGAAGTGGGCCGAACTCGACCCGGCCGTGTTGGTCACCGAGGTGCAGCAGGTGCCGCGCGTCGGTCCCTGGACCGCTGGGGCGACCGTCGCTGACCTCACCAATGACTACACGGTGTATCCCTTCGCCGATCTTGCCGTCCGCACGTGGGCGCAACGCCTGACACCGCAGCGTTGTTGGCCGGACACAGAGCCGGAATTCGCGCGGGCGTGGGCGCGGTTGGCGGGAAACCAGCTGTCCGACTGGACACTGCTCACGCTTGCTTGGGGAGTCCGCCATGCCAGCACAACCGGAACCGCCGTGCTCTGAACCGCTCTCCGCCCTGATCGCTGGCATTGATCACGGCCGCCGCCTCGACGCGCTGTTCGTCAACGCGCCGCTGCGGGACTACACGCAACGCCCGCGGGTCAACGATTTCACCCTGCCCGTGCTCGGCATGGGCTATTTGGCCACCTATGCCGCCGCCCAGGGGTTCAACGTTGGTGTGCTCGACGCCGAAGCGCACGGTCTCGGCCTCGACCTGGGCATCGATCTGATCAACAGTCAGGCGCCCCGGTGGGTCGGGTTCAACCTGCTCGCCCCGACCTACGAGCTCAGCGCTCGCATGGCCGCCGCGCTGGACCCGTCGATCAAGGTGCTGCTCGGGGGCCACCAGGCCAAGGCGATGCCCACCCAGATCCTGACCGATCCGCGGATGGCCCGCTGCGAAGCGCTCGTGCTCGGCGAGGGCGAGATCCGGGTGGCCGCGCTGCTGGACGACCACCGCGCCCGCGCCGACCTGCCCGGCGTGATGTGGTACGACCCGATTCTGCGGACCCCGGTCAGCGGCGGGCGACCGGGCAACGCCGGCCACCTGGCGCCGGACATCAACGCCCTGCCGTTCGTGGACCGTCGTTTCCTGGCTCAAGACCCGCACCTGGAGACCGGGCGGTGGGAGGCCAACATGGTCGGGGCACGGGGCTGCCCCTACGACTGCTCATTCTGTGGCGCCGCGGTCTCGGCCAACCCCGACATCACCATCCGCACTCGTGACCCGCACAACATTCTCGCCGAGATGGACCAACTGCGTGCCGCGGGCGTCAGCGCGTTCCGGTTCGTCGACGATCTGTTCCTCGGTGCCCGCCGGGTGATCGAGACCATGATGGCGGCGTTCAGCGCCGAGGGGGTCAGCGACTGGGCCGTGTGGGACGCCACCGGCCGAATCAATGTGCTCAACCGGGCCAGCGACGCCACGCTGGATGGGTTAGCGCGCAACGGATTGCGAGAAGTCGCGCTGGGCATCGAGTCGGGAAGCGAGCGGATACTCACGCTGATCGACAAACGCATCGACCCCGGAATGACCCGCACGGTGCTGCGGCGGCTGACCGAGCGGGGGATCAACGTCAAGGGCTACTTCATCCTCGGGTTCCCCACGGAGACCCGCGACGAGATCGACACCACCGTGCGCCTGGTGCGCGAGCTGTGGGAGTTGACTGACCCGCTTCCCGGCCGGTTCAGGGTCTCGGCGTTCGAGTACCGGCCCTATCCGGCACCCCGGACTGGCATCGGCTGTTGGCCACCGGCCGCTACACCGCCGAGCAACTGCTCAACTACAGCGCCGTCGACCTCACCTCAGATGGCGTGGACGAGTCCATGCGGGAACGCGACGAGTTCAACTTCTCGGTCAACCTGCCTCTGGCCGAGGCGCCGATCGACTACGTCCGTGCCCAGCTCGTGGCGCTCTCGCGCGAGCAGCACGCCCGAAAGGACAGGGCGGTATGACCGGCACCTCCACGGGCCATCGGCGCGTGTTCGTCACCCTCGATGGGATGGGCG
>JBOHFJ010000281.1:0-6522 GCA_050699655.1 Pseudonocardiaceae bacterium | reverse complement strand
GCAGTTGCGCACGGCCACACCTCACTTTCAGCGATCACCAGTGGGCACCAGCAGGGCAACCCAGATGACTGGCCCCGGAGGATGGACAGAGTGCCGTTGCAGCGTTACTCAACGTCCAGATCCACCAGGTCGGCCGCGAGCTGGATCGCCTCAGCGGCGCCGATACGCTGATAGATCTCCAGCGCCTGCCGAAGTTGGGTCACGGCAGTCGCGGTGTCGCCCCTGTCGAGGACACACCGGCCCATTCCGTCTAGGGCACGGGCCTGCTCCCGTGGAATGTCCACCGCGCGGGCGAGCCCCAGGGCAAGCTGGTAGTGGGCCAACGCCTGCTCCGGATCCTCTAACTTTCGATGCAGCGTGCCACTGTGGTTGAGCACCTCCGCTTCGCCGTGCTGGTTGCCGAGCTTGCGGTAGATGCCCAGGGCTTGTTCCTGGGCTTGGATCGCGCCCGGGTAGTCCCCGGTTAACCGCCGCACGATCCCCAGATAGTTGAAGGCGTTCGCTTCGCCGAATTGGTCGCCGATGTCACGGCAGATGCCCAGGGCCTGCTCCAACACCTGGGTCACGCCCGGGTAGTCACCGGTCTCCTGCCACACGATCCCCAGATAGATGAGGGAGTTCGCTTCGCCAAGTTGGTCGCCGATGTCGCGGCAGATGCCCAGGGCCTGCTCCAGCACCTGGATCGCGCCCAGATAGTTGCCGGTCTGGTACCGCACAATCCCCAGATTGTTGAGGACGTTCGCCTCACCGCGCTGGTCGCCGAGGGCGCGGTAGAGGCCCAATGCCTCCTCCTGGGTCTGGGCCGCACCCGAGTAGTCATCGGACAGGTACCGTACGTCCCCCAGATCGTTGAGGGCGTTCGCTTCACCCAGCCGGTCGCCGAGGTGCCGTGCCGCAGCGGCGGCAGTGGCGTGAAGTTGCAAGGCTTGGGTCCAGGGACCTTCGTTGCGCAGCAGAGCGGCGACGCTGGCGGTGAGTTCGACTACCCAGGCGTGGTGGGCGTGGTGGGCGTGGTGGGTGGCGTAGTCGAGGCAGGCGAGCAGGTTGGCGCGTTCGGTCCGCAGCCAGGCCAGTACCTGGTTCCGGTTGGCCAGCTCAGGTGCGGCCCCCGGCGGGGCGGCGGGTGTGGCGCTACCGGGTCGGGTGTGGCGGGTGAGGTGGGTATCGGAGCGGGTGGCGGTGCGCTGGTAGTAGTCGAGCAACCGGTCGAGGGCCTGATCGCGCTCGTCGGCGGGGTCGGTGGCGGCCAGGGTGCGGGCGTAGTCGCGGATCAGGTCGTGCATGCGGTAGCGGCGGTAGACCGGTTCGTCGAGCAGGCGGTCGCTGTGCAGCGCGTCGAGGTGCTCGGTGGCCTGATCCAGGGGGATGCCGGCGAGCGCGGCGGCGGCGTAGGCATCGATGTCGACACCGGGATGCAGACCGAGGTGGCGGAAGAAGCGTTGCCGGTCGGCGGGCAGGTCGCGGTAGGACAGGTCGAACATAGCGGCGACGGTGCGGTTCTCGGCGGCCGCGGTGAGCAGGGCCGTCTTCGTCTCGCTGATCAGGTGACCCATGTCCCAGGACCGGTGTTTGCTGAACAAACTGGCCCGCAGCGAGATCGCCAACGGCAGGTACCCGCACAGCCCCACCAGCTCAGCCACCCTGGCAGACTCGGCGGCGGCGCGAGGGGCCAGGCGCAGAAACATCTGCTGAGCTTCCTCGGGAGACAGAATGTCCAACGGCATCGACACCGCGCAAGGAAGATCGCCCAGGTAGCGGCGGCTGGTGACCAACACCAGGCAGCCCGCCGACCCCGGCAGCAAAGGTGTGACTTGGCCACTGCTGGCGGCGTTGTCGAGGATAAGTAGCACCTTTTTGTGGGCCATCCGGTCCCGCCACAGCGTGGCCCGCTCGTCAAGGCTCTCCGGTAGGTAGCGGGCATCCGCGCCATCGGCGGCCAGCAGGCTGGCCAGCGCCGCACCGGGTGTCACCGGTTCCTGGCCGGCGGTGTGGGCGTGCAGATCCAGGAATAGTTGCCGGTCGGGGAATCGGTCGGCCAACCGGTGCCCGACGTGGACCGCAAGGGCGGTCTTGCCCACCCCGGGCATGCCGTCGAGGGCGTGAATGGCCACCACCCGGCCCGCCTCGGCCGCAGCGGTCACCGCCGTGATGATGTCGTGGAGTTCTTTGCCGCGCCCGGTGAACGCGGCCGTGTCCGCCGGCAGCGTGCAGGTCGCCGGTGAGGGCGGCGCAGGAGGAAGTTGAATATTGTACTGGTTACCGGCGACCTGATTGAACGTGCTGCTGTCCTGGGAAGTGCCGCTCATCTGGACCAGCCCGCCGCCGGGCGTGTCCTTGGCCGACGGACTTGATGAGGCGGTGGTCATGGCCGGTAGGTGATCTGGTTGCCGGCGACCTGGTTGAAGGTGCTGCTGTCGTGGGAGGTTCCCGTCATGATGAGCATGCCGATCCGGGACTGCTCCGCTGGCGACAACACCGGGGCCAGGGTGTCGTCCAGAACCTGCCGCAGCTCGGCGGCCACGGCGGGCTCATCGAGCAGCAACTGTTGCAGCCGCCCCTGCCACACACCTGTCAAAGCCTGCTCAGTGTCCGCCCGACCGGCCTCGCGGGCGTCGAGAACCTGATCACGCAAGCCCTCCAGATCCGCCTCAAGAGTGTCGGCCTGCTGGGGATGTACCCGCCGCCACAACGCGACGACGCTGGCGCGGGCCTGATGCCAGGTGTCGGTGGCCATAGCACCGACCAACGCCGTCCCGAACGCCACCACGAGGGGATCCACCCGCTCCTCCTCACCCCGTGCGCCTGACCGAAGCGTCACCACACTACTTACCAGATGGTGACCTCGCGTGGGTAAGGATGCTCCCGTAGCCGTCGGTCCTTGCTCACCAACGACCAGCCGCATTCCACCGCGGTGGCATAGATCAGGCGGTCCGCCGGGTCGCCGGGGAACGTCGAGGACAACGCGACCGCGGTGTGCGCGATGGCTGGCGTGACCCCGACGGTTCGGACCCCGACGGCCAGCCGTGCCCGCCAGGACGATATCGGGATGGTTAACGACGATGCGTTCGTGCGCGGCGAGCCAGGCAAGTTCGTACCAAGAGATTCCGGCGACGGCGAGCTCGTCGGCCCCGGCAATGGCGTCGGTCGCGGTGCTCCGTGCCGTGCCCGTGAGCGCCTCTCGCACCGCGGGCGGTCCGCTGGCCGGGACAAGCCGGGCCACGGTCCGGCCGTGCTTGGTGATCTGCACCTCGTTACCCGCGGCGACCTCGTCGAGCAGCGCGAGGATCTTGGCCTTCACCTCAGTGGCGGCGAGGGTGCGAGTGTAGTCGCGGATCAGGTCATGCCGCGGTATCGGCGGTAGACGGGTTCGTCGAGCAGATGGTCGCTGTAGAGTGCATAGTTACGAGAGGGGGCAAATCCATGAGTTACTACCCGCTGTTGGTTGCGCTCGGCCTGCTGTTTCTCGCGGCGAGTTTCCTGGTGACGCACTCAACGGGCCGTACCGTCCTGGTCGTCTTGTCGTGCGTTGCGTTCCTCGTAGCCGCGATCCTGACTGTCGCCGGGACTGCTGGGGTGCCGGGCGGCTGAGTGATCACCACCATCGCTTCGTGTGGCCATCACTAGTCGCGGGCCGCAGCCAGCATCCAGACAGCGGGCCAACGCCTTGATGAGCTGGGCATCGGGCAGCGGCCAACGTCAGACGGTGTCGGTGAGGGGGCGGTCTATCCAGGACATCAGGCCGCGCAGCCGGGCGCCGACCTGCTCGATGGGGTGGCACTCCCCCTCTGCGCGCAGCTTGGTGAAATTCGGCCGGCCGTTGTCGTCCTCGGTCACCCATTCCTGAGCGAAGCGGCCGTCCTGGATCTCGGCGAGGATCCGGCGCATCTCGGCCTTGACCTCGGGGGTGATGATCCGCGGCCCACGGGTAAGGTCCCCGTACTCGGCGGTGTCGGAGATCGAGTAGCGCATCCGGGAGATGCCGCCCTCATACATCAGGTCGACGATGAGCTTGACCTCGTGCAGGCATTCGAAGTAGGCCACCTCGGGGGTGTACCCGGCCTCGGTGAGCACCTCGAACGCGGCCTGCACCAGGGCGGTGATCCCGCCGCAGAGCACGGTCTGCTCGCCGAACAGGTCGGTCTCGGTCTCCTCGGTAAAGGTGGTCTTGATCACTCCAGCGCGGGTGCCGCCGATCGCCTTGGCGTAGGACAGCGCCAGCGCCTGGGCACCGCCGGTGGGGTCCTGCGCGACCGCGATCAGGCAGGGCACCCCCTTGCCGTCGACGAACTGCCGGCGCACCAGGTGCCCGGGCCCCTTGGGCGCCACCATCGCCACGTCCACGTCCGAGGGGGGGCTGATCAAGTCGTAACGGATGTTGAAGCCGTGCCCGAACAGCAGCGCGTCACCCGAGCGCAGGTTCGGTGCGATGTCCTGGGCGTAGATGGCGCGCTGCTTGGTGTCCGGCGCGAGAACCATGACGACGTCCGCCTCGGCGCTGGCCCGCGCCGGTGTCATCACCGCCAAACCCTCATCAGTCGCCTTCGCGCGGGACTTGGACTCCTCCGGCAGGCCGACCCGGACGTCCACTCCGGAATCGCGCAGGTTCAGCGCGTGCGCGTGGCCCTGGCTGCCGTAGCCGATCACCGCGACCTTCCGGCCCGAGATGATCCCCAGGTCGGCGTCGCCGTCATAGAAGACTTCCGCACTCATCCGTCACTCCTGACTGTGACTCCGATTCTGGGCGCTTTAGCGGGTCAAGCCGGCGGTGATGACGCGGGGACCACGGCCCATGGCGACCATGCCGGACTGAACCATCTCGCGGATCCCGAAAGGCTCGACCATCCGCAACAACGCCGCGAGCTTGTCCGAGGTGCCGGTCACCTCGATGGTCACCGCCTCCGGGGAGACATCGACAACCTTGGCCCGGAACAGCGCGACCGCCTCGAGCACCTGGGAGCGCACCGTGGTGTCGGCTCGGACCTTCACCAGCAACAGCTCCCGCTGCACCGCCACCGCTGGGTCAAGCTCAACAATCTTGATGACATGGATCAGCTTGTTGAGCTGCTTGGTGACCTGCTCCAGGGGATGGCCCTCGACGGCGACCACGACAGTCATCCGGGATACATCAGGGTTCTCGGTGGGCCCGACCGCCAGTGAGTGGATGTTGAACCCACGCCGGCTGAACAGCCCGGAAACCCGGGCCAGCACGCCCGGCTTGTTCTCCACCAGCACCGACAGGGTGTGCCTGGTCATGACCCGTCCTCATCGAACAACGGGCGGATGTCGCGCGCCGACATGATGTTGTCGTTTCCGTGGCCAGCCGCGACCATCGGCCACACCTGGGCATCCTTGCCCACCACGAAGTCGATCACAACCGGACGGTCGTTGATCTCCATCGCCTGTTTGATGACCGCATCGACATCCGGCTCGGCCGCACAGCGCAGACCCACGCAACCCAACGCCTCGGCGAGCTTCACGAAATCCGGAATGCGGGAGTGGGTCCCGAGGTCGGTCTGCGAGTAGCGCTCGGCGTAAAACAGGCTCTGCCACTGCCGGACCATGCCCAGGCTACCATTGTTGATCACTGCTACCTTGATCGGGATGCGCTCGATGGCGCAGGTCGCCAGCTCCTGATTGGTCATCTGGAAGCTGCCGTCGCCATCAATGGCCCAGACCGCGACGCCGGGCCGGCCCAGCTTGGCGCCCATCGCCGCCGGCACGGCGAAACCCATCGTGCCCAGGCCACCGGAGTTGATCCAGCTGCCGGGCTTCTCGTACTTGATGAACTGCGCCGCCCACATTTGGTGCTGGCCAACTCCAGAGGTGTAAATCGCGTCCGGGCCAACCAGGGCACCGATCCGCTCGATCGTGAACTGCGGGGAGAGCATCCCGTCGCTCGGGCGGTCGTAGCCCAGCGGGAACGTCTGCCGCCAGTTGCACAGCTGCCGCCACCATCCGGCCAGATCCGTGCGGCCGGCCTCGAACTCGGCCCGCGTCGCCGTGATCAGCTCACTGAGCACGGCGGCGCAGTCACCGACGATGGGCACATCCGCATGCCGGTTCTTAGAGATCTCGGCGGGGTCGATGTCGGCATGTATCACCTTGGCGTCCGGAGCGAAGGTGGACAGCTGCCCGGTGACCCGGTCATCGAACCGGGCGCCCAGCGTGACCAGCAGGTCGGAGCGCTGCATCGCCGCGACGGCGGCGACCGTGCCGTGCATGCCGGGCATGCCCAGGTGCTGCGGGTGCGAGTCGGGGAAGGCCCCGCGAGCCATCAGGGTGGTCACCACCGGTGCCCCGGTGAGCTCAGCGAACTCCCGCAACGCCGCGGTGGCCCGTGCCTTGATCACGCCGCCGCCGACGTAGAGCACCGGGCGGCGGGCGGTAGCGATCAGCCGGGCGGCCTCCCGGATCTGCTTGCCGTGCGGCCGGATGGTCGGCCGGTAACCGGGAAGACGCAGCTCCGGCGGCCACACGAAGGACGTCAGCTCCTGAAGCACGTCCTTGGGGATGTCCACCAGC
>JBOHFJ010000280.1:0-6562 GCA_050699655.1 Pseudonocardiaceae bacterium | reverse complement strand
CCCCGGCGCTGCGGGAACAGGTCCGGGGCGTGACGTTCACCGTGTTCGCCCCGGTGTTCTTTGCCCTCGCTGGAGCGCAGGTGGACCTGCGACAGCTCGGGAATTCCCAGACCCTGGCGAGCGTGGCGCTGCTGTTGGTCGTCGCGACCGTCGTCAAGATCGGCCTGGCGGCGGTCGGGGCGCGTCTGGGTGGGTTCCGCGGGCTGCGCCCGCTCCTGGTGGGAGTTGGCATCAACGCCAAGGGCGGCAGCGACGTCGTCGTGGCCATCCTCGGTCATCAACTCGGCCTGCTCTCCGGGCTGGCCTACACCAGCTACACGGTGGTCGCGATCATCACGGTCCTGTTCACCCCCACCCTGATGCGAGTGCTCGAACGGCGCAGCCCGGCGTCGGGCGCCGAGCGGCAGCGGCTGGAGAAGGAGCAGGCCACTGAGCGGGCCTACACCTCCACCGTCGAACGGGTGTTGGTCCCCGAAGCCGCCGAGCTGTATCCCGGCCTGGCCATCGACCTGCTGGAAAACCTGGCGCTGAGTCAGAACCGGGCGAACCGCCCCCTGGACATCACCCGGTTGGCCATGGCGGAGACGGCCACCACCGTGGGCGATCGCGGCGCCGATCTGCGGGCCAGCCCGGTGCTCAACCGCGCGGAGGACGTGCACCTTTTCGACAGCAAGCTCGACCGCGGGCAGGATCTGCTGGCGGGCATCGAAGAGGCCTCGGCCCGCCACGACCTCACCGCCATCGGCGCCCACCCCCAACCGGGCCAGCCGACGCTGGGCGAGTTGGCTGATTCGGTCATCCACCGCTGCCACAGCGACGTCCTCGCCGTGGTCACCCTGGACGGGCAGCTGTCGTGGCCGTCGGTGCGGCGCATCCTGGTGCCCACCAACGGCCTGCCCGCGGCGGAGGCCGCCGCCGACCTCGGCGGTCTCCTCGCCGAGTCCAGCAACGCCGAGCTCGTTCTGCTCAACGTGACCGCCCCTCGTCCGCGCTCCCACGTCGGGAGTCCGCTCGCGCCGGCGAGCGCGGTCCACCTGAAAGGTCTCTCGCAACTGCTTACCCGCCTGGACATCAGGCAACGCCACCGGATCCGGCACGGCAACTTCCCCGGAGACGAGATCCTCGCCGAGATCACTGAATCGGGCGCCGACCTCGTTGTCCTCGGGTGCACCGACCGCGGGCACGGCGCGTACTCCTATCTCGGTGACACCGTCGAACGGCTGCTCACAACCTGCCCGGTGCCGCTCATCCTGCTCGTCACCGCGACCGCCAACCGCAAGATCAGGCGGTGTGAACTCAAACTCACCGTCTCCTGACTGCCCGGCGAAATTCTCGGTGATGAGAAGCGAGCGAGTAGAGGCGGTCCGGCGGGCCGGAAATCAAGTGCCGTATCCGAATCACACTATGCGAAGGAAGATGTATCAGGGCGACATCACCGGCCAGCTCATCGCACCTCCCGGAGTCGTCACCACTGGACCGGCGCGCGCCTCCAGTAATCGGGCCTGGGCGAACGATCCCGGCTAATAAATCGGGCCGGGAAGTTGTTCCTCGGCGTCGTGGGGAACGGTGAATTTCCACGTGGCGGTCGGGGTGTTGGCCGCATTGGGGTCAATGCCCGTCAGTCATATTAATCCGGTCTCTCCGACGGGGGGTCAGCGACGTGGAGAGTCCAGGTCCGGTCGGGGCCGGCGCGCTTTGTGGCCCAGGCGAGGGCTTCCTGAACATCCCCGCCGCTAAGCTCCCATTCCTCGGACTCGTAGCCCACGAATTCAGGCGGCACATCGGCGTAAGCGGGATCATTCCGGAAGAACGCCACCCGGAACACTGGGTCGTCCAGTTCCCACGTCGTAGACCGCGGATCGATGACTCGAACCTGCACGACAGTCCAGCTTTCTCTTCACTCGCGCTCACCCACCGAAAATCCAGGATGCCAGTTTCCCCTCAGAGGCGACACCCAGGGGTCAGCGCCGCGTGTGCCAGCGCATGGTCTACGCGTCGGTCAGCGCGGCTACCTGGTCGACGTCCCGCAGAGGGACTGTAAGGCGTGCGGGCGAAGGGGTGTCGGTAGGCTCCCGCGCATGACTGACTTGAGCGCCCGCGCCCGCACGTTGCTGGATCTGCACACCGCCCCCGAGATTCTCACCCTCGCCAACGTGTGGGACGTCGCTTCCGCGAAGGTCGTGGCGGCGACGGACGGCGTCTTGGCCCTGGCCACCGCGAGTCACTCGATCGCCGCGACGTTCGGGTACGAAGACGGCGAGCGCATCCCGTTTGATCTGCACCTCGACATGGTCGGACGCATCGTGGCGGCCGTCGAGATCCCGGTGACCATGGACTTCGAGGCCGGCTACGGCGACGCGGGCCAAACCGCGCGCCGCATGATCGCCGAGGGCATCGTCGGCGGCAACCTCGAGGACCAGCTCAAGCCGCTCGAGGAGGCCGTCGCCGCGGTGGAGGCGGTGCTCGCGGCCGGACGCGACGCCGGCATTGACTTCGTGCTCAATGCGCGGACGGACGTGTTTCTGTACGCCGAGGCCAACGCTGACCGCGGTGAGCTGCTGGGGGAGGCGCTCCGCCGAGGAAAGGCCTTCCTGGACGCTGGGGCACCGGTGGTGTTCGTCCCGGGGGTCGTCGCTCGGGAGGAGATCCGGGTGCTCGTCAAGGAGCTCGGCCCGGGCAAGCTGAGCGTCATCAGCGTGCCCGGTGCGTCGCTGCCCGTGCGGGAGCTCCAGGAGCTCGGGGTCGCGCGGGTGTCAACCGGGCCGTTTACCCAGCGGGTCGCACTGACCGCGCTACAAGACGCGACGGCCGCGCTCCTCGCGGGCGGGACGCTGCCCGAGGGGACCCGGGCCCTGAACTGAGCGCCACACCACGGTCAGGCCTTCGCCCCGCAGCCACGCCCGGTCCAGCCGCTTGCCGCGGTACCGCTGCAAGCAGCTGCCTGAGACTTCCGGAGAGTAGACGTCGAACATGGTGCCCCGCTGGCCGTAGACCAGGACCGCGTGGCAGTCGACCTCGCCTCGGTCGTTGTCGAGGGAGATCCACACCAGGCGGTCGCGGTCCAGGGCGCCGCTGATGTCGGCGAGTGTGGGTTGGCGGTGTTCAGTCCGCATTCTGGCGCCGAAGGCGCTCAACTCTCGCTCCGCGAGACACTCGCGACGGTGGTGCTCCAGCCGATGCGGTGTCCAGTGCTCCTCCCATGAGAAGTCCCACTCCTGGTGGTAGTAGCGCCGCAGGTAATCGAGGCCCTCCCGCAGGAACCGCTCAGGTTCATAGGCGCGCACCACGTGCAGGGACAGGCCTTGCTGGAGCAGGAAACGCCTGGCCTCGGCACGCCACGCGCCCACACCTGGCTGCCGACCAACCTCGCGATCAACCCACCGCGGGTCTGGGGCATCGGTGACCCCGTACACGTACAGAACGTTCGCGGTGACACAGGTCAAGCATGAATTGTCGTCCAGCTGGCGCAGATCCAGCGGTGCTCGCTGGCGCATGACGACGGTCACGGCACGATCCCCACGCGGCACTGTACCCGGAGGTGCGGTGCTGAGACTGTCAGTGCCGCGTCGGTCTCGCGCACCTCCCGCGCCACGACGACTGGCTAGCCGACCTACAGTATCGGAGGTGACCCCGATGCCCCGCCCGCCGAACCTGCCCACGTCCCGCTTTGGTGACGGCTTGGCGGTCGGCCCCGACCTGGCCGCGGCGGAGTCCGCGCTCGCTCAGGCTCTGGCGCCGCTGCGCGGGCAGCGGCCCGATCTGCTGTGCCTGTTCGTCTGTGGTGACGATCCGGCGATGGTGGAGGTGGCGGGCACCCGCGCCATGGAGGTGGCCGGGGCCCGTATCACCCTGGGCTGCACCGCCGGTGGCGTGATCGGTGCTGGCCGGGGGGTGGAGAACGAACCCGCGGTCAGCGTGTTCGCCGCGTGCTTGCCCGAAGTCAGGTGCACCCCGCTGCGCCTGGAGCTGACGCGCTCCCCCGACGGGGCCGCCGTCACCGGCATGCCGCGGCGGCGTTGTGACGACGCCGTCGCGGTGCTCCTCGCCGATCCCTTCACCTTCCCCGTCGCGGACTTCGTGCAGCGCTCCCACGCTGAGCTGGGTGGGCTGCCACTGATCGGTGGCGTGGCCAGCGGTCCGCGCGGCGGGGAGTCGGCGCGGCTGTTCCTGGATGGGCACAGCGTGCCGGCTGGCGCGGTCGGAGTGGTACTCGGCGGTCCCGTCGAGGCTCGCCCGGTGGTCAGCCAGGGCTGTCGCCCCTTCGGCCCCCCGATGATCGTCACCAAGGCCGAGAACAACGTGCTGCTGGAGCTGGCCGGAATGCCCGCGCTGGCCAAGCTCGAGCAGATCGTCGCTGGGCTCCCGGACCCGGATCGGTCAGCCGCCCTGCGCGGATTGCAGATCGGCGTCGCGATGGACGAGTACGTCGAGGAGCACGAGCGCGGCGATTTCCTCATCCGCGGTGTCCTGGGTGCCGACCAGCAGCTCGGCGCGATCGCCATCACGGATGTCGTGGAGGTGGGCCGGACCGTCCGTTTCCAGGTGCGGGACGCCTCCGCCGCCGATGAGGACCTCACGGAGCTGTTCACCCGCTTCCGAGCCGACGGCCCCGCGGTGGGCGGTGCGCTGCTGTTCTCCTGCAACGGCCGAGGCCGGGCCATGTTCCCGAGTGCGGATCACGACGTGCTGGCCGTGCGCGCGGGTCTGGACACCACCGGTGTGGCCGGGTTCTTCGCGGCCGGCGAGATCGGCCCCGTTGGGGGCCGAAACCACCTGCACGGGTTCACCGCGTCCATCCTGGTGTTCGGCGCCGGCGGCGCGTGAGGTGATCAATCCCGCGCGGCGGCGCGGGCGATGACGCTGAGGTCGGCCTGGTCGGTGAACAGACCGTTGATCCCGGCTCGGAGGTAGGTGATCTGCTCGTCGATCGCCCGCCCGTAGTCGGTCGCCACGGAGTCGCTCAGCCCGTACTCGGTCAGCACGGGGGAACTCTGGTAGTCGACCGGCAGGAAGGTGTTCTCGGCGCGGAAGGTGTAGGCGTGCACGAGCAGCCCAGCCCGCTGGGCGTCGGGCACCAGCGTGGTGGCGCGCCCGAGCGTGCCGTCGGCGTTGCGAGGGATGACCTGGAGCTTGTCCGGCCCGATCCCCTGGGCGTAGCGGGCGACGGTGCGCAGGCCCGCTGGGGTGCACAGCTCGGCGTAGGTCGGGCCGCGGCCGCTGTCCGCGGTGTCGAACGGCGCACCGGTGCTCGCCAGCAGCTGGACCGATTTCGTGCGCAGACCAGCCGCGCGCAGCCGCTGGAGGTTGGTCACCTCGAAGGACTGCACGAACACCGGGGCATCCGGCCGGTTGAGCCCGTTGCGCCGCAGGATGTCCAGCAGCCGGGGCTCCAGCGCCAAGCCGGCGCGGGCGAAGAACGTGGGGTGCTTGGTCTCCGGGTAGACACCTAGCTCCCGGTGCAGCTCGCCGGATAGCCGAGCCCGCAGGTCCAGCAACTCCTGGAACGTCGGGATCCCGTACCGCCCGTTGAACAGGGTGTTGTGCGGGCGGATGTGCGGTAGCCGCTCCACCGCCCGCAGCGTCGTGAGCTCGGCGAGGGTGAAGTCCTCGGTGAACCAGCCTGTGATGGCCTCGCCGTCCAGCATCTTGGTCGTTTTGCGGGACGCGAACTCCGGGTGGCTGGCGACGTCGGTGGTGTCGCTGATCTCCGGATCGTGGCGGCAGACCAGCACGCCGTCGCGGGTCACCACCAGGTCGGGCTCCAGGTAGTCCGCGCCTAATCGAGCGGCGAGCTCGTAGGAGGCCAAGGTGTGCTCCGGCCGGTACCCAGCGGCCCCCCGATGCCCAATCACGATCGGCGGACGGTGCACAAGCATCCATGAGACCCTTCGACGGCGTGTTGGAAGGTGCACAAGCATCCATGTGCACCGGAGGGTTACGAGGTGATGTCTTTGGTTGTGAAGTGATAGTGGGCCGTTAGGGCGAACAGTGTCGCGTACAGCAGGCCGGAGAACGCTCCGCTGGCCAGGTGGGTCCAGTCGAGGGGGGAGGCCAGCAGGTCGGTCCACGCCGAGTTGAACCGGGTGGGCAGGTAGTCCCGCAGGCCGCCGAGCGCGGTGATGGTCTCCAGGATCTGGGACAGGATCGATACCATCACCGCGCCGCCGACGGCCCCGAGCGGCGCGTCGGTGCTCACCGAGAGCAGCATCGCCAGCCCAGCGACCCACGCCAGGTGCACCACCAAGTACGCCGGGACCAGCGCCAGCCGACCCGCGGCGGCCAGGAAACCCAGCGACTGGCCGGTGGGGGAGACCAGCGCGCCCGCCCCGTAGGCGAGCACGCCGACCACCAGCGCCACCGCGGGCAGCAGCACCAGGGCACCCACGGACAGCAGCGCCGCCACCGCCGCCTTGCGTCCCAGCAGGCGAGCGCGGGGCACCGGGGCGGCCAGCAGGTAACGCAGGCTCGACCAGGACGCTTCGCTGGCCACCGTGTCACCGAAGAACAGCGCCACCACCACGACCAGCAGGAAGCTCACCGTCGAGAACAGGGTGAACACCAC
>JBOHFJ010000279.1:0-6599 GCA_050699655.1 Pseudonocardiaceae bacterium | reverse complement strand
CCGCCGCGGGCGGGGTGCACGTGGTGAACAACGGCGCCGCGGCGCTGGTGCTCGCGGCGACCGCGCTGGCGGCGGGTCGCGAGATCGTGCTGGCGCGCGGTGAGCTGGTGGAGATCGGCGACGGGTTCCGCATCCCGGATCTGTTGGCGTCCACCGGTGCCCGGCTGCGTAAGGTCGGCACCACCAACCGGGTCACCCGCGCGGACTACGCCGCGGCGATCGGGTGCCGCACCGGGTTCGTGCTCAAGGTGCACCCGTCGAACTTCCGCATCACCGGGTTCACCTCCACGGTGCCGGTCCCGGAGCTGACCGGGCTGGGCGTGCCGGTGGTCGTCGACATCGGCTCGGGCCTGCTCGCGCCGCACCGCAGGCTGCCCGAGGAACCCGACGCCGCCACCACGCTGGCCCACGGCGCGGACCTGGTCACGGCCAGCGGGGACAAGCTGCTCGGCGGTCCGCAAGCCGGGTTGCTGCTGGGCCGCGAGCCGCTGGTGACCCGGCTGCGCCGCCACCCGCTGGCCCGGGCGCTGCGAGTGGACAAGCTCACGCTGGCCGCGCTGGAGGCCACCCTGTGCGGCCCCGCGAATCCCACCGCCCAAGCGCTGGCCGCTGACCCGCACGCGCTCTACCGGTGCTCGGCCGAGCGCCAGCGCGGGATGACCCTCGATCTGGGGTTCGCCTGGCGAGGCTGCCCACCGGGCAAACAGTGGCGTTCGTCGACGTGCCAGGCCACGAGCGGTTCGTGCCGAACATGCTGGCCGGGGTCGGTCCGGTGCCCGCGATGCTGTTCGTGGTCGCGGCCGACGAGGGCTGGATGCCGCAGTCCCGGGAGCACCTGGCGGCGCTGGACGCGCTGAACGTGCGGCACGGGCTGCTGGTGGTGACCCGCAGTGACCTGAAGGACCCGGGGTCACCGTGCTGGATGTGGCCCCACCCGCGCTGCGCCGCTGCGGGGTGATGCGACGCGACGAGCTGATCACGATGGGTGCCCCCGAGCCCGCTGAGGCATTGCGGGCGGGTGGTTGGCTGCTCGAGCCGGGGATGCCGCTGGAGACCGCCCGGCAGGTCACCGGGCTACCGGACGCGCGATTGGTGGAACTGCTGCTCAGCGCCGCACCCGCTCGTGAACTGGCGCTCACGCACGGCCGCGTGCACCTCACCGGGCCGGTTTCTGGGCCGGTTTCCGGGCTGCCCGACGCGGTCCGCGACGCGATCGCCGCCCTCCGCGCCGAGCTCGCGACGCGGCCCTTCGCCGCACCCGAGGCGCACCGGCTCGCCACGTCACTGTCCCCCTGATGGAACTCCTCGCCCACCGCGGGATCACCCGTAAACTCCCCACCAACACCCACGAGCTTCTCTGCTGACAGGGGCTCGTTACGGAAGTGTGGTCGCGCACGCCACGAGCTCAGATGAGCCGCACTTGCGAGGGAGAGTCGTGCCTGATTCGTTCGTTCACCTGCATGTGCACACTGAGTACTCGATGTTGGATGGCGCGGCCAAGGTGGGCGCGCTGTTCGCTGAGGCCGCTCGGCTGGGGATGCCCGCGGTGGCGATGACCGACCACGGCAACATGTACGCCTCGGCGGAGTTCTACCGGAAGGCCAAGGCAGCCGGCGTCAAGCCGATCATCGGTATCGAGGCGTACGTGGCACCGGCCAGCCGCTACCACAAGAAGCCGGTGTTCTGGGGTCAACTGCACCAGCGTTCCACCGACGAGTCTGGCATGGGCGGTGACGTCTCCGGCGCGGGCGCGTTCAACCACATGACGATGCTCGCGGAGAACGCCACCGGGCTGCGCAACCTGTTCCGGCTGTCCAGCCGGGCCTCGTTTGAGGGCCTCTATCGCAAGCCCCGGATGGACCGGGAACTGATCGCTGAGCACGCCAGCGGGATCATCGCGACGACCGGCTGCCCGTCCGGTGAGGTGCAGACCCGACTGCGGCTGGGCCAACCCGACCAGGCTCTGCAGGCCGCCAGTGACTACCGGGACATTTTCGGGCCGGACAATTTCTTTCTCGAACTAATGGACCATGGGCTGCCCATCGAGCGGTCGATCCGCGAGGGCCTGCTGGAGGTCGGCCGCAAGCTCGGGCTCACGCCGCTGGCGACCAACGACAGCCACTACGTCACCCAGGATCAGGCACCGGCACACGAGGCGCTGCTGTGTGTGCAGTCGGGCAAGACGATGGATGACCCGAACCGGTTCAAGTTCGAGGGCGAGGGCTACTACCTGAAGTCGGCCGAGGAGATGCGCGGCTACTGGGATAAGGAAATGCCCGGTGCCGCCGACACCACCCTGCTGATCGCCGAGCGAGTCGGATCCTACGCGGAGGTCTACGCCGAGGTCGACCGGATGCCGCGGTTCCCGCTGGCCGAGGGCGAGACCGAAGACCTCCTGCTGCGCCGCGAGGTGGAGCGGTACGCGCCGGGGCGGTTCCCGGACGGGATGCCCCAGCCCTACCTCGACCGCGTCGAGATCGAGCTGGACGTGATCTCCCAAATGGGGTTCCCCGGCTACTTCCTGGTCATCGGGGACCTGGTCCGCTGGGCCAAGCGCCAGAAGATCTCCGTGGGGCCGGGCCGTGGCTCGGCGACCGGATCGCTGGTGGCCTACATCCTGCAGATCACCGACCTCGACCCGATCGAGCACTCCCTGATCTTCGAGCGGTTCCTCAACCCCGAGCGGGTCTCCCCGCCCGACATCGACCTCGACTTCGACGAGCGCCGGCGCGGGGAGGTGATGGAGTACACCGTCAACAAGTGGGGTGCCGCGAACATCGCGCAGGTCATCACCTTCGGCACGATCAAGACCAAGGCGGCGATCAAGGACGCGGCCCGCGTGCTGCACGGCCAGCCCGGCTTCTCCATCGCCGACCGGATCACCAAGGCACTGCCACCGGCGGTGGCCGCCGAGGACATCCCGCTGGCCGGTATCTTCGACCCAGCCCACCCGCGCTACACCGAGGCCACCGAGGTGCGCTCGCTGGCCGAGACCGACCCGCAGGTCGGCAAGATCATGGACACCGCCCGCGGCCTGGAGAGCCTGATCCGCAACGCGGGGGTGCACGCCTGCGCGGTGATCATGTCCTCGCAGCCGCTGCTGGACGTGATCCCGCTGTGGATGCGCGATGACGGCTCAATCATCACCGGCTGGGACTACCCGTCGTGCGAAGACATCGGCCTGCTCAAGATGGACTTCCTGGGTTTGCGCACACTGACCGTGATCAGTGACACCGTCGAGGCGGTCAAGGCCAACCACGGTCGCGAGATCGACACCGCCACACTGGAACTGGACGACGAAGCCACCTACACACTGCTCTCCAGCGGCCACACGCTCGGGGTGTTCCAGCTAGACGGCGCCGCGATGCGCTCACTGCTGCGCGCGCTGGCACCCACCCACTTCGGGGACATCGCCGCTGTGCTCGCCCTGTACCGACCTGGCCCGATGGCCGCCAACGCGCACCTCAACTACGCCGAGCGGTCCAACTCCCGGCAGGCGATCGCCCCGATCCACCCCGAGCTGCGCGACGCCCTGGAACCCATCCTGGGCGAGACCTACCACCTGCTGGTCTACCAAGAGCAGGTCATGGCCATCGCCCAGCAGTTGGCCGGCTACAGCCTCGGTGGCGCGGACCTGCTGCGCCGCGCGATGGGCAAGAAAAAGAAAGAGATCATCGAAAAGGAGTTCCAGCGTTTCCGGGACGGGATGATGGGCAAAGGCTTCTCCGGTGAGGCCACCCAAACACTGTGGGATGTGATGCTCCCGTTCGCCGGGTACGCGTTCAACAAGTCCCACACCGCTGGGTACGGCCTGGTCTCCTATTGGACGGCGTACCTCAAGGCCAACTACCCGACCGAGTTCATGGCCGCCCAGCTCACCTCGATCGGGGACAACAAGGACAAGTCCGCGATCTACCTCGCCGAATGCCGCAGAATGGGCATCAAGGTCCTGCCCCCGGACGTCAATGACTCCGGGCTGCGGTTCGCCGCGGTGGGCAGCGACGTCCGGTTCGGGCTGGGGGCGGTGCGCAACGTCGGCGCCAACGTCGTGGCATCCATCCTCAAGACGAGGGAAACCAAGGGCCGGTTCACCTCCTTCACCGATTTCCTGGACAAGGTCGACCTGGTGTGCTGCAACAAGCGCACGATCGAATCGCTGATCAAAGCGGGCGCGTTCGACTCCCTGGGTCACACCCGCCTGTCCCTGGTCACCGTGCACGAGGAGGCCGTAGACGCGGTCATCGGGCTGAAACGCGAGCAGGAGCGGGGCCAGTACGACCTGTTCGGCGGCGATGGCAACGCCGCCGCGACACCGGAGTCGTCCCCACTGGCGCACCTGAAATTCGAACCCCGGGAGTACCCGCGCAAGCAACTGCTGGCCTACGAGCGGGAAATGCTCGGCCTGTACGTCTCCGCGCATCCCCTCGACGGCGCCGAGCGGATTCTGCGCAAGCACGCCCCCAAGCCCATCGCCGCCCTCATGGATGAGGCACCCACCGAGGGTGAGATCGTGGTCGCCGGGATGATCGCCTCGGTCGACAAAAGGGTGAACAAGAGCGGTGAGTCGTGGGCGATCGTCACCCTGGAAGACCTCGACGCCTCGATGGAGGTGCTGTTCTTCGCCAAATCCTACGCGGTGCTGTCCGAAGATCTGATCCCCGACACCGCCGTGGCGGTGAAGGGCCGGGTCAACTGGCGGGATGACAAGATGTCGGTCTTCGGCTCAGCGGTGGTACCGCTGGACATCAGCGACGCCGAGCGCAACCCCGGCGTCGCGCCGCCGTTCATGCTGCGCGTCGAGGCCAGCCAACTGGATCAGGAGACGGCAGTCGAGCTACGCTCTGTGCTCGTGGCGAACAAGGGTGACACCCCGCTGCACATCCTGCTCTGCCACCGCACCCGCAAAACCGAGATCGCCATCGAGGACTACCCGGTCACGGTGTCCCCGGCCCTGCTGGGCGAACTCAAGAGCATCCGTGGCATCACCATTGCCCTCTGAGCGGATACCGGAAATCCCGGTCGAGAGCACCGGTGACTCACAGCCGTGTGCCCTAACCGGTGCCCACCGGTGATCAGCTACAACGCAGTGGGCCTACCCAGGGTTCATCCGGTCGGGGCGACGCCCATGCGCCACGCCAGCCCACGCAACTCACGGCCACCGGCGTCGCGGCGGGCACGGCGAAGCAGGTCCGCGACCGCCTCCCGAACGAACAGGTCATTCCTGACCCACTGAGGGGCGAGCCGCTCAGCGCGCAACAACACTCGCAGGCCCTCCTCCCAGGTCTTCCGCTCGGCCAGCAGTGCCCGGCCGACCTCGACCCAGAACTGCGCCTGGCGGACAGGGGATGGCAGCAACTCGGGATGCACCGTCTTCGCGACGTCGAGGGCCTGGCCGTACTCGCCGAGCTCGACCGCCACCGTGGTGCGCCAGATGTCGACGTTGGTCGGCCCGAACAACAGATGCGCCCAGCCGCCGACCTCGGTGTCCATCCGGGCCGCCAGCGCCGAGGCCTCCCCCAGGTGCGTGGCCGCCGTGGCGTGGTCAGCTCGCGCACCGGCCGCCAACGCGGCCGACAGGTGCAGCAACCCACACGCCTGCAGCGCGTCGACGTCATCGAGCTGCCCCGTCAGGTTCTCCGCCGCAGCCACCGAGCGCCGGTACTGCCCGGCCCGGTCGAGGTGACCCGTGGCATCACCACGCCGCCAGGCGGCGTACCCCAACCACGCCAGGTCACCCAGCGCCTCAGCGCACTGCTGCACGGCACGGGCCGCCAGCGCCGGCAACCCACGATCGCCGAGCCGCTTGGCGGTCCACACAGCGCTGCCGTACGCCATCATCAGCCCGATCAGGACGTCCCGGTGCCGCTCCGGCAGCCGCAGGTACGCACCGTGCAGCTCCCCGATCAATGCCGGCACCAGCTCACCCATCGCCGCGTGGTCTGAGGTCCCGTGCGTGAGCTTCACAAGCCGATCCAGGTCGGCCTGGATCTCCGGCCAGGCCCGCACGGGCAGCTCCGGGTCGGTGCCCAGCTCATAACGCTCCAACGCGGTCTCGATGGTCAACAGCCCCACATGCGCCTCCGAACTGACCGCATCCCGAGGCGCCCAGGGCTGCCCGCTCAGCTCGGTGGGGTGCACCCGCAGCACCGTGGCCATCGCCTCCAGCGTCCGGCGGCTGTTCACGGCCTTCTCACCGCGCTCCACCTGACCCCAGAAACCGAACGACAACCCAGCCAGGCCGGCCGCCTCACGCAAGGTCAACCCACGCCAACCCCGCACCTCACGCAACCGCGTCCCGAACGCCTGCTCCTCGTCCACCGTGCCCTGGCCCTCCTCACGCTCGCCCGCCCAGTCCCTTCACCGTACTGACGGCATTCGCGATGGATGACCCGAGTCCGCGATCACCGCGCTGGGCGCCAGCCCCTCGAACGGGACACTGCGTCCGTCCCCTAGCCGCAAAACCGTGTAGTTAGGGGTCTGTCAAGCTAACGGTGTAACTGGATTTTTGTGGATCTTAGTTTCGTCCGGCGGACAGGCGTCCGTCGAAGGTGATCTCAAAGGCGTTGAGCGCGGCTTTCCAGCGGTTGGACCAGCGTTGC
>JBOHFJ010000278.1:0-6693 GCA_050699655.1 Pseudonocardiaceae bacterium | reverse complement strand
GCAGGCGACTCTGACGGAATGGGGTCGCCTGCTTCGGCCGTTCGGGGGACTCACAGCGGCGCGGTCCCCTATTGCCCGGCGGCGAGGTGCCGGTTGCGGTCAGGTTCGGGAGCTCCGGGTCTTGGTGCAGAGGGACATCCCGGGGGCGACCGCCTTTACCGGCGAGGTTCCGGTGAGCTCCTGAATCAACTGATCCAGTCGGGCTGACGGTGCGACACCCAGTTCACGCTGGAGGAGTTCCCGATAGTGTTGGTAGTGCGTCAGCGCGCTGGCGGTGTTGCCCTCAGCGAGGTGCACTTCGATGACGATCCGGTGGGCCGTCTCACGGGTCGGCTCGATGGCGGTGGCCGCCAGCGCTGTCTGCAAGGCATTGAGGTAACGCCGCTCGGTCAGCAGCTGCCCGGCGAGGTTCTCCAGCGCGTGCAGCCGGAACTGTTGCCAGCGCCCACGCTCGAACTGCAGCCAGTCTTCTGACCATTCCGGCAACAGCTGACGGGTCAACACCTCGACCAGCGCCAAGTGGTCGCTGATGCTGTGGCAGCTCGCTTGAGAGTCCGACAGGTGACGATGTTGGTCCAGGATCCGCCGCAGGTCGACATCCACCGTGGGGGCCAGGCGCAACCGCGGGCCCGCGGAGTAAATCATGATCGTGGTGCCCAGGCGCCTGCCTCGCCACAGTGCCGACCGGAGGTTGGCAGCCGCCCGCCCGGGGATGCTGTCGGGCCACAGGAGCCCGCCCGCGACAGTCCGGTGGATGCCGGAGTCGCGCAGCGCGAGCAGGGCCAGCAGCCGCTGGGACCCGAGGGGCAGCGCCACGCTGTACCCTTCGTGGACGCACTCGAAGCCCCCGAGCAGTGTGAGCTGTACGCCACTCGATCCCTCGCGCATTCCGCTGTCCTCCCGTAGGTGAATTTCGACTGTGCCACGCGCTCTCATTGATGGGAACGTGCGCCGAGTCGGTCCTGTGGTCGCCGCGTCCAGGATGTGTGCACGGCGTGTCGCTGCTCCATAACGGCTGTATAACGGCCCCGTTGGCAGCAGAATCTCCTCATCCGCTGTCGCGATCATCGCGACAGCGTGTCGCGATCTGTCACTAACGTTTGTCGGGGTACTCGTCGGGTCGGGTGCGGCGTGTCTCGTTGATCTCGGCGCCGGATTGTTGATCCTCATAGCGGTGTGTCCGCATGCCGGGCACACCGAACAGTGACGAGAGAGGTAGGTGCAAATGAACGTGCAAATGAGCGAGTTGGACGCGGAGGGTGGCTTCGAGGGCATCGCCACCCTGGAAGACCTCGGGAGGTACCTGCGGGGGCTGCGAGAGAAGCGGCGCGTAACCCAGGAGAGCCTCTCCACCAGGACCGGGGCTCTCGCCCAGCGCAAGATCGCCCGATCGCGTATCTCTGAGATCGAGAATGCCAAACGTGACCGGGTCGCGGAGCGCGAATTACGCACCTATCTGTGCGGTCTCAAGTGCGCGCCCCGTCACATCGACCAGATTGTCGCGGTGTTGACGCAGTGCACCGCGACTCCAGTGCGGGAATCCTCCGCTGGCCCGGATGTCACTGGCCCGAGCGCAGCCGCGCTGGAGGCCCTTCCGGTATCTCTGCCGCAACCGTCTCGGCGCCGTCCGCGGCGCCACCGCATCGGGCTCGTTCCTGTTCTCGCGCAGGTTGTCGTGGCCCTTGTGGGGCTAGGCGCCGGGTTCTTCCTGCGAGGGGAAAGTGGCAGCCGACCGACGGCCTCAGATGGCTACTCCGCGTTGTCGGTACCGCACAGCACCCTGCCCATGGCGCCTGACGCCGTCGACGTCATCAAGGACGCGACATTCCCGGGCGGCACCCCGCTACCCGACAACCAGCGGTCCCCCGCGAGAACGGAAAGCCGGAACTGGCTCGCAAGCCGGGGGAACGCCACCGGTCGTGATGCCACCCAGCGTGCGAGAACCCAGCCGCTGATCACGGGGATGCCCGCCGCGCCGTGCGGTTTCGGATTTGCTGAGCGGTTCCGGCCAGGACCGGCATCCCCGGGACCGGCACCCCTGTGCCGCGGTCGCGGCATTGCCGAGCCAGGCGTTCCTGACGCGCGCGGCCACGACGTCGCGAGCTACTGGGATCGCACTGGCGCCGATTCGGGCCCGCCGCTGCCGGACGGCCCGCTCGGCGAACTGGGCATGGGTGCTGGGTGAGGTCAACCACATCTGGTCACGTGAGAGCGACACTATAACTGGTCAGCGGACGGTCGGCGGCAGGTCTCGCAGATCGGCTCACCGTCGCTGGTGCGTCCCGCTCGGTGGTCAGCCGCCCGATCGCCGGTGGTGCGGGGTGTGTCGCTACAACTGTGTAAGCCACGGATGGGCCTGAAGTGCCGTAGCCAGGCTGCGTCACAAATCCGGTTCCGGGCATCAGCCCCGACCGTCGTGTACACCGCTGTCGTGGACGCCCGGGAGTGTCCTACCCGCTGCCGCACGAACATGCGGATCCGCCCCGTCCCCAATGAGATGGGACACATGCGAGTGCCGCGGCGAATGCACAGAAAGCGGCTGAGCCGCTGGCGACGCCAACTCTCCAGCTGATGCACCCAACGCAACTCCGCTCACTTCGCGTATGATACAGTACTACTGTCACATTAAGTGAGGATCGCTAGTGGTCGACGAGCTCACCATTGGTGAACTGGCCGCGCGCACCGGGATCAGCGTGCGCACCATCCGCTTCTACGCCGGGATGGGTTTGATCTCGCCACCGGCGGTGCGCGGCCGGCTGGGCCTGTACGACGAGCGCCACGTGGCCCGCCTGGAGCTGGTCCGCGACCTGCAGGCGCTGGGGTTCACCCTGGCGGCGATCGAGGGGTACCTCGCCCGGATCCCACTGGAGCGCTCCCCGGAGGAACTCGCCCTGCACCGTGCGCTGCTCGCCCCGTGGCTGCCCGAGGAACCTGAGACGGTGGACCGCGCCGAGCTCGACGCCCGCGCCGGGCGCATCCTGGACGACGGTGAGTTGTCCCGGCTGGTGACCCTGGGCGTCATCCGGCCTGACAACACCCCCAGTGACAGCACCCAGACATGGACGCTCACCAGTCCCGACATGCTCGGCTACGGGCTGAGCCTGCTCGGCACCGAGATGGACTTCGCGGTGCAGCTAGCCTCCAAGCAGATCATCGAGCGGCACACCAGCGCGTTGGCGACCGAGCTGGTGGAGTTGTTCCACGACACCGTGTTGCGTGCGTACCGCGAGCATGGGCACCCGCCCGAGCGGCGCAAGTCGCTGATCGCCCTGCTGGAGCGGCTCAAACCGATCACCGTGGAAGGCGTGGTCACGAACTTCCAGCTCGCCATCAACCACGCGATCCGCGAATCCGCGGTGTCTTCGCAGCCCCAAAGCCCCGCATCCCACAAAACCGGGAGCCCGTCATGACTGAAGCGTTCCTCTACGAGACTCTGCGCACCCCGCGCGGCAAGGGCCGCCCGACCGGGGCGCTGCACGGCGTCAAGCCGATCTCCCTGGTCACCGGGCTGATCGATGAGTTGTGCCGCCGGCACCCGAGCCTGGACCCGGCGCGGATCGATGACATCGTGCTCGGGGTGGTCGCCCCGGTGGGGGATCAGGGCGCAGACCTGCCGCGTGCCGCGGCGCTGGCCGCCGGGTTGCCCGACACCGTCGCGGGGCTGCAGGTCAACCGGTTCTGCGCATCAGGGCTGGAGGCGGTGAACCTCGGCGCGATGAAGGTGCGCTCGGGTTGGGAGGATCTGGTGCTCACCGGGGGTGTCGAGTCGATGTCCCGGGTGCCGATGGGCTCCGACGGCGGCGCCCTGGCGATGGACCCGGAGACCGCCTACGCCGCTCGCTTCGTCCCGCAGGGCATCAGCGCCGACCTGATCGCCACCGTGGAGGGCTTCACCCGCGCCGACGTCGACGCCTACGCCTTGGAGTCGCAGCACCGCGCCGCCAAGGCGTGGAGCAACGGGTACTTCCAGCGCTCGGTGGTCCCGGTGCGCGACCGCGCTGGCGCCACCGTGCTGGAGCGCGACGAGCACCTGCGCCCGGATACCACCATGGCGGGCCTGCGCGCGCTGGCGCCCTCCTTCGCCGAGATCGGCGAGCAGGCCGGATTCGACGCTGTCGCGCTGCAGCGTTACCACTGGGTGGAGCGCATCGAGCACGTGCACCACGCCGGCAACTCCTCGGGGATCGTGGACGGCGCCGCGCTGGCGCTGGTCGGCTCCGAGCGGGTCGGGCGTGATCTCGGGCTGCGGCCCAGGGCCCGGATCGTGGCCGGCGCGGTCACCGGCGTGGAGCCGACGATCATGCTGACCGGCCCGGCGCCGGCCACCCGCAAGGCACTGGCCAAGGCCGGCCTGACCATGGCCCAGATCGACTTGGTCGAGGCCAACGAGGCCTTCGCCGCGGTGGTGCTGCGCTTCATGCGGGAGCTGGACGTGCCACCGGAGAAACTCAACGTCAACGGCGGCGCGATCGCGATGGGTCACCCGCTGGGCGCCACCGGCGCGATGATCCTGGGCACTTTGGTGGATGAGCTGGAGCGCCGGGACCTGCGTTACGGCCTGGCCACGCTGTGCGTCGGCGGCGGTATGGGCATCGCGACCATTATCGAGAGGGTGTAGCTGTCATGACTGAGAGCATTCGATGGGACGCGGATAGCGACGGCAGCGACAAGATTGTGACTCTAACGCTCGACGATCCCGGGCATTCGGCTAACACACTCAACGACGGCTATGTAGCGTCGATGGGGCAGACCCTGGACCGGCTGGAGGCGCAGCGGGACTCGATCACCGGGGTCATCATCACCTCGGCGAAGAAGACCTTCTTCGCTGGCGCGGACCTCAACACCCTGCGCGACGTCACGCCGGAGAACGCTCGCGAGTTCGCCGCCTACATCGTGCTGGTCAAGGGCCAGTTTCGGCGGCTGGAGAAGCTGGGCCTCCCGGTGGTCGCCGCGGTCAACGGCGCGGCTTTGGGGGGCGGCTTGGAACTCGCGCTGGCCTGCCACCACCGGGTCGCGCTGGACGCGCCCGGCTCGAAGCTCGGCTTCCCGGAGGTGACGCTGGGGATACTGCCGGGGCTCGGGGGGGTGGTCCGCACCGTGCGGATGCTGGGCCTGGTGACCGCGCTGACGCAGCTGCTGCTGCAGGGCCAGCGGCTGAGCCCGGCGCAGGCCAAGGCGCTCGGCATCGTCGACGAGCTCGCCGCAACGCCTGAGGAAATGTTCCGCAAGGCCCGCGAGTGGGTCATCGCACACCCGCGAGCGCAGCAGGTCTGGGACGTCAGGGGCTACCAGATCCCCGGCGGCACGCCCTCCGCTCCGGCGTTGGCGCAGTTGCTGCCGGCGTTCCCGGCCACGCTGCGCAAGCAGCTCAAGGGCGCGCCGATGCCCGCCCCGCACCACATCCTGTGCGCCGCGGTGGAGGGCGCACAGGTGGACGTGGACACCGCGCTGCTGATCGAGGGCCGCTACTTCATGGACCTCGCCACCGGCCAGGTCGCCAAGAACATGATCAAGGCGTTCTTCTTCGACCTGCGGCACATCACCAAGGGCGGCAGCCGGCCCGAGGGTTACCCGCGGCGCACCTTCAGCAAGGTCGGCGTGCTCGGCGCGGGGATGATGGGCGCCGGAATCGCCTATTCGTGCGCCCGCGCGGGCCTGCGGGTGGTGCTCAAGGACGTGGATCTCGCCGTGGCGCAGCGCGGCAAGGGCAACTGCGCGGGGCTGCTGGACAAGGCGGTGGCTCGGGGCAGTGCCACCCCGCGGGCGCGCGATGAGGTGCTGGCCCGGATCACACCGACCGCTGACGCGGCGGATCTCCAGGGCTGTGATCTGGTGATTGAGGCGGTCTTCGAGGATCCAGCGTTGAAGAAAAAGGTCTTCGGCGAGATCCTTGCCGTCGTCGATCCCGACGCTTTGCTGTGCTCGAACACCTCGACGCTGCCGATCACTGACCTCGCGTCGGGAGTGGACCGCCCGGCCGATTTCCTCGGACTGCACTTCTTCTCCCCGGTGGACAAGATGCCGCTGGTGGAGATCGTCCGGGGGCGGCGGACCTCGGACGCCGCGCTGGCCGCCGCCGTGGACGTGGTGCAGCAGATCCGCAAGACCCCGATCGTCGTCCACGACAGCCGCGGCTTCTTCACCAGCCGGGTCATCGGCACCTTCATCAACGAGGGCGTGGCCATGCTCGCCGAGGGTGCGCCACCCGCGTCCATTGAGCAGGCCACCCTGCAGGCTGGCTACCCAGCGCCAGTGCTGCAGCTGGTCGACGAGCTGTCCCTGACGCTGATGCGCAAGATCCGGGAGGAGACCCGGCGCGGTGTCGAGGCGGCGGGGGGCACCTGGACCCCGCACCCGGCCGACGCGATCGTGGACACGATGGTGCTGGAGTGCCAGCGTCCCGGGCGTTCCGGTGGCGCCGGGTTCTACGAGTATGAAGCTGGTAAGCGCACCCGGCTGTGGCCCGGCCTGGCCGAGCGCTTCGGCCCGTCGCGCCCGGATGCTATTCCTTTTGGGGATATGCGGGAGCGCATGTTGTTCGTCGAGGCGCTGGAGACGGTGACGTGTCTCGACGAGGGTGTGATCACCTCGGTGCCCGACGCCAACATCGGCTCGATCATGGGCATCGGGTTCCCGCCGTGGACCGGCGGCGTGGTGCAGTTCATGAACGGCTACCCCGGTGGTCTCACCGGC
>JBOHFJ010000277.1:0-6699 GCA_050699655.1 Pseudonocardiaceae bacterium | reverse complement strand
GCCCGGCCCGCTGGCCTGGTGCGTCGCCGGCTACGCGGTCGCCGGGGTGGCCAACGCGCTGACCGTCGGCGCATTCCTGCGAGTGTCCGGGCGGATCGGCGCCGACGTGCTGATCGATCTGCGCGAGCGGGTGTTCGCGCGGATCCAGCGCCTGTCACTGGCTTTCCATGAGCGTTACACGTCAGGGCAGGTGATCTCCCGGCTGACCAGCGACCTGGACGCCCTGCAAGAGCTGCTGGACGAGCGGCTGACCGGGTTCGTCATCTCGCTGCTGTCGCTCGTCGGCATCGGCACGGTGTTGCTAGCGCTCAACGCCCCGCTGGGCCTAGTGGCGCTGGCCGGCTTCATCCCGCTCGGCCTGCTGACCCGCTGGTATCTGCGGCGCTCGCGGCACACCTACCGCGCCACCCGCACCCGGATCGCCCGGGTGATCGTCCAGTTCGTCGAGACCATGAACGGGATTCGCGCGGTGCAGGCGTTCCGCCGGGAACGCCGCAACTCCTCGATCATGAACGGGCTGGGCAACGACTTCGCCGACGCCGACACCGAGGCGCTCCAGCTGATCTCCCGGTTCACCGCGGCCGTGCGGCTGGTCGGTGCGGTGTCGGTGGCGGTGATCCTGCTGCTCGGTGGGTTGCGGGTCCTTCAAGGCAGCATGACCCTGGGGGTGCTCACCGCGTTCGTGCTCTACCTGCGCCTGTTCTACGACCCGCTCGAGGAGCTGGCCATGTTCGCCGACTCCTACTCCTCGGCGGCCGCGGCACTGGAGAAGATCTCCGGAGTGCTCGAAGAACGCCCGGGCGTCGACGAACCCGTCCAGCCGATGGCGCTGCCCGTCCCGGTGCGCGGCGAAGTGGTCTTCGATCAGGTGCGCTTCTCCTACGGTGGGCCAGAAGTGCTGCCACCGCTGGACCTGGTGATACCCGCCGGTCAGACCGTCGCCCTGGTCGGGCCGACCGGGGCGGGCAAGTCGACGGTGGCCAAACTGCTGGCGCGGTTCTACGACCCAGTGGCGGGGGCGGTGCGGCTGGACGGAGTCGACCTGCGCTCGGTGGCCGACGCCGACCTGCGCCGCGCGGTGGTGATGGTGACCCAGGAGTCGTTCCTGTTCTCCGGGTCGGTGGCCGACAACATCTCACTATCGGGCAAGCTGGCGACCCGCTCGGATGTGGTGGCGGCCGCCCGAGCGGTGGGGGCCGACGAGTTCATCAGCGCGTTGCCCGAGGGGTACGACACCGACGTGCGCAAACGCGGTACGCGGCTATCCGCCGGGCAACGCCAGCTGGTGTCCTTCGCCCGAGCGCTGCTCGCCGATCCCGCGGTGCTGGTGCTCGACGAGGCCACCTCCTCGCTGGACCTCCCCGCCGAGCGGGCCGTGCAAGCCGCGCTGGCGACCGTGCTCGCCGGACGCACCGCGTTGATCATCGCGCACCGGCTGTCCACCGTGCTGGTCGCCGACCGGGTGCTGGTGCTCGCCGACGGCATCGTGATCGAGGACGGCCCACCAGCACGGCTGATCACCGCAACCGGAGCCTTCGCCGACCTGCACGCCACCTGGCGCACCGCACTGGCCTAACCCAGCAGTGACAGCAGCAGGGCGCTCCAGGTGGCCACGATGCCCGCCGCGGTGCCGTAGGCCACCCACCGCCAGATCAGGGTCGCCCGACCCAGCCACATCGACGGCGCCAACCCGGCGGCCACCAGCAGGTTAGCCAGCACGACGACGCCGGTTCCGCTCGGCGCCAACCCCTGGGCAAGGCTGAGCAACGCGATCACGATGATCGCCGCCACCACCACGCTGACGGTGAGCCCGGTCGCCCACGGCGTCGGTTCGCCAGATTGCATCCCAGTTCCAGATGACCCAGTGCCAGATGACCCAGTGCCGCCGCGGTCCACGGCCTGACTCTAAACACGACGTTCCCGGCTCGCGAGACACACCTGGTCGCCAGGTGCGAGACGGGAAACCGTCGGGCCCGGCCCGAGGTGTCCAGGCCGGGCCCGAGGTGTTCCAACTGCGTTGCCAGGACTCCCACCACGAAGCCGGCTCCACTCAAGTTAGGCTAGCCTATGCTTGCTGTCAAGGACGCGCTAACGTCTGCCCTTGTGCTTCCTCTCCCCCTCCCCAGCAACTTAGCCGACCCACGTCCAGTGGTCGGCGTGGGAACCCTCGCCTGGTTCACCGCGGTGGTGGTGCTGCTGATCGTCGGGGGACCGCCAACATGGATCTGGGCCTGCCTGACCGGCGGGCTGCTCGGCCTGATCGGCTTCGTGATGATCCACTGGCAGCGCAACGCCGCCCGGCGCGGATCCCGGGGTGCCCAGCGAGACTTATTCTGAGCTTTCCGCCATAACCCGAGCTTGACCCGGTGACGCTCCGGAGCGCGCAAGCATGACGACACCCCAGCCCACCGGGGAAGCGACGCCCAAGGGTCAGCTGGGTCAGGGTCAGCTGACTTTCGACGACGATGACATCGTCGCGCGATTCGACGCCCGCTACCGCACCCGCGACATGGTCCGCCGCCGCGAGCTGGTCCACGCGGCGCTCGCCGCGTTGCCCGGCGAGACGATCCTCGACGCCGGCTGCGGGCCCGGGTTCTTCGTCGCGGAGCTCCTCGAGCAGGTGGGCGGCGCGGGATCGGTCATCGGAGTGGACCGCAGCCCGCGGATGCTCGCGGCCGCGGCGCGCCGGTGCGGGGGCCACCCCAACGTCACCCCGCACGAGGCGGACGCAACGTCGCTGCCCCTCGAGCCCGCCAGCTGTGATCGCGCACTGTCAGTACAGGTCCTCGAGTACGTCCCCGATGTGGGCGCGGCGCTGGCCGAGTTGTCCCGCGCGCTGCGCCCCGGTGGGCGGGTGCTGATCTGGGACATCGACTGGAACACGGTGAGCTGGCACTCCGGTGATCCCGCTCGGATGGCGCGGGTGTTAAGGGCCTGGGACGAGCACCTCACCCACTCGTCGCTGCCGCGAACCCTGGCCGCCCGGCTCCGCCACGCCGGCTTTGACGATGTTCACATGACGCCGCACAGCTACGCGAGCACCCAGCTCGACCCGGACAGCTTCGCCGCGACGGTCTGCCAGCTGGTCACGCATTTCGTCACCGGGCGGTGCGGGCTCACCGAGACCGACGTCGCCGCCTGGATGACCGAGCAGCGCCCGGGACGGCCTTCGGGTCCGGTCCATAGGCGTTCGACTGTTGTCAACAATGGCAAGCACGACTGAGATAATCACGTTGACCAGCGTGAACATCCAGTATTCCCGTCGCCGGGCGCGGCCGGCGAAATCAGCGTACTGGCGAAGCACCTTCAGATATCACTCCATAATTGACTCCAATTTTTCGCGACCACTTCTCGACACCCGAGGTGACGCTCGGTTAGTGGCCACACCGTGACCCATTTCGAGACCGAACTATTGAAAATTTCCGAGCCAGGAAAACGAGCGATATGACACCGCACCGTCGCTGACGCCTGGCCAGAAGGTAGCGCCAAGCTGGTGACCCGAGTGGACACTCGGCGGCCGACCGCTCGGTCAGGATTGTACCCGCCGCCCCAACATCGTCCTGCGGTACTCAGTTCCTGCCTGCGGTCCCCAACACCATCCTGACCCCCAAGCGTGATTGGCATCACAGTACGATCGGCGTCCTGGACGGCAGGGGATCGGACCGGGCAAGGCGTCAGCGCAGCCAGGTGAGGGTGCGGCGTCACGCTCGGCGGGTGAACTTCACTCGACGAGCACAGCTTGGAAAGATCAGTAGCATCTGCCCGGTTCTAGTCCCCCTCCCCATGCCCCTGAGGGGCAAGTGAACGGAGACCCGTTGAAAATAACCGACATCCTGCGTTGCGACGCCCGCCCCGGACGACTCATCGAGTGGACGATGCACCCGGCTACTGTCGCATCAGCGGACGACGCACCTGAGGACTCCCGACCACCGGCGTATATCCAGGAGTCACACGTCCGGATCGTCCGGATCTTGCGCCAACGCGGCCGGCACATCCCAAATTGGGTGGGCACCGCGTTCGACATCCCAGGTCACGTCGATCTCGACATCCTGGAGTCCACACTGCGGCAGTGGACCTGTCGCCACGAGACGCTACGCAGTGGCTTCCAGTGGATCGGCGACGACATGCGGCGGTTCACCCTGGACGCCGACACCGTGTCACTGCGGCGCGAAGTGGTGGGCGACTTCGCCCGGGCGGAAGACCTGTGCCAGTACCTGCAGGACCGCTTCGATGCGGCGACGGACGCGCTGAGCTGGCCGAACTTCATCTATGCCGCTGCCGTCCGGGACGATTCCACCAGCCTGTACCTAGCCTTCGATCACATGAACGTCGACGCCTACTCGCTCCAGCTCATGGCCGCGGAGATCCACGATCTTTACTCGGCGAGCGTCGCGGGCCGCGTGGCAGAGCCGCCGGAGGTCAGCAGCTATGTGGACTTCTGTGAGATCGAGCGGGCACAGGCCAATCAGATCGACGACTCCCATGAGATCGTCACGCGCTGGCGGGAGTTCATCGCCTCCTGCGATGGCATGCTGCCGACCTTCCCACTGGAACTCGGGAACGTCCCCGGTGAACTACCCAAGCAGAACCTCCTGCTGGAGATGCTGGTGAACGACTCGGATGCGGCGGCATTCGACGCGTACTGCTGGCCGTTCAGGAGCAGGCTGGCCGGCATCCTGGCCACCTCAAGCATTGCTGTCCATGAGGTCGGTGGCGTTTCAACCTTCCGGACCGTCGTCCCATTCCACACCCGGGTGAAGTCGCAGTGGTCGGACTCGGTGGGGTGGTACGTCGGCGTAGCGCCAATCGAGATCCACACGGCGCAGGCCCAGGACTTCCGGGGGGTACTGGAGCTGGCATGCGACGCCCTGCGCGCCAACAGGTCTCTGGCCCGAATGCCCCTTCCCAGGGTCCTCCACCTGCTGGGGTTGGACTTCCGCCCCGCCTCCCCCGACCTGTTCTCAATGATCTCGTACCTCGACGCCCGAGGCGTACCCGGGGCTGATCGGTGGGCCGAGTGGAACGCGTCCACCCTCATCAGGGTGTCGTACGGCGATCAGGCGAGCGTCTGGGTCACCAGAATCCACGAGGGATTACATGTGGCCTGCCGCTACCCGGATACTGACATCGCGCACAAGAACATCCTGTGCTTCGTCGAAGGACTACGAAAGATCATCGTCTCGGTCGCCCGCACCGGCGGGTACGGGGAGTTCAGGCCGTAGACTGCGGGGCCGGATCAGCCCTGGGAGCGCAGTGGCAAACGACGATGAACGCATCGCCCTGTTCCTCGACTATGAGAACCTCGCGATCGGCGCGCGCGACGGGTTGGGGGTGTCACCCTTCGACTTCGGCCCGGTGGCTGACGCGCTCGCCGAGCGGGGGCGGGTGGTAGCGCGCCGGGCCTACGCCGACTGGTCGTATTTTGACGCCGACCGCCGGTTGCTCGCCCGGGCGCAAGTCGAGCTCATCGAGATCCCCCAGCGTATCGGGGGTTCACGGAAGAATGCGGCTGACATCAAGATGGCTGTCGACGCTATCGAGCTCGCGTACGAGCGCAGCTTTGTCACCACGTTCGCCATCGGTACGGGTGACTCGGACTTTACCCCGCTCGTGCACAAGCTGCGCGAGCTCGACAAGCGGGTCATCGGCATCGGCGTGCAGTCCTCGACGTCGGCCCTGTTACCGCCCGCCTGCGACGAGTTCCTGTTTTACGACCGCCTGCCTGGCGTCGAGCCGTCGCAGGAGCCGCGGCGGGGGAGAGGGCGCGGCCGCCAGCCCAGCGCTATGCCACCGGCGGCGCCGAGGGTGTCGGGCTCGGTCACGATCCCGACACCCTCGGGTGCCACCGCGGGCGCGGGCGGGGCCGATCGGGTGGTCGCCGACGTCCCGATTGATGAGGCGGTGGCGGCGGGAGAGGAGCGCGATGTGGGCCTGCTCGTCGCGCGCACCCTCGCTGGCCTGCAGCGTCACGCCGAGGGACCGGTGCGCGCGTCGATGCTCAAGCGGGCGATCCTGCGCAAGGACCCCACCTTCGACGAGGCCGACCAGGGCTTTCGGGGATTCGGCGAGCTGCTCCGCCACCTCGAGAGCCAGCGTGTCGTGGAGCTGCGCCGGGGATCGGCGCAGGGCGACCCCGAAGTGACGTTCTCCGAAGACGACTCGGCCGACGACGACGCCTTCCAAATGCTCGTAGACGTCGTCCGTGAGCTGCAGGCGTCGGGCGCGTCGCCTCAGCTGAGCGGGCTCAAAAACCAGCTGCGCAAGCGTCTACCCGACTTCAGCGAGAAGCGCTACGGCTTCAACAGCTTCCTGTCCTTCGCCAAGGCGGCCCGCGCGCGTGACCTGATCGCCATGGAGTGGGACGAGGACGGCGGCGACTACCTGCTGCGCGTGCCCGGCTGACCCGCCACGGCGGCCCCAGCGAGGAGCTGTGACCGACGTGAGCGAGCGACATGTCACCACACCGTCGCTGACGCCTTGGCCCCGGGGTTGAGCCGAGCCGGCGACCACGAGTGGGCACTCGACGGCCAGCCGCTCGTCTCGGAGTGCCGCTTTTTGTCGGTGGTGCCTGACAGAATCGGGGTGTGACTGTAGCCCTGCGCGAGCCCGTGCACGCGATGTCGGATTGTCTCGACAGCGTGCGCGGATCGCTCAGCGGCCTGGATGACAAGGCGATCGCCCAGACGCTCCGAGACATTG
>JBOHFJ010000276.1:0-6712 GCA_050699655.1 Pseudonocardiaceae bacterium | reverse complement strand
TTGTGGAGAGCCGGATGCGGTGAGAGCCGCACGTCCGGTTCGGAAGAGCGGCATGGGGAAACGCCCCGGAGAAATCCGGGAAACGCGCCCCATGCCGACTCTTACTGGGCCGACGGCGGAGAAACGGCCATAGAAAATTGCGTCTTGCTCTGCGAGACGCACCACCGCCACGTGCATTGCACCGGCTGGGAAATCCTGATTTATCCCGACCACACCGAGTTCATCCCACCAGCAATCATCGACCCGGACCGCAAACCACTACACAACCCACTCCGCTGCTAGCCACCTCCGGGGTGGCACTCATCGGCCGAGCCGCCTCCGGAGAGCCTCGAACAGCATCGTCCCATCGGGATCGTACTGTCGGGATCCACGCCGTGAGTGTCCACACCAGCGCCGCATAGCCTGTCGCTATCTCCTTGCCACGTTCACAACCCGGGTCGGGACATCGACAGGAGCCCAGGGGGGTTTCGTGGACGTTGAGGACGCACGGACGATCGATGCCCGGGTACACTTCATCCGGAATTCCCGGCGCAAATCGCTGCGAGGGGTCGCCGGGCTGGCGCGAATGCGACCCCGTTCGATTGTCCTCAACGGCGAGCACCTCGTGGTCGCCGCTCAGCTGGGCGGCCCGGTGTGTCGTCGGGTCGCGACCGCGTCGGTGTAATCCTGGGTGGTGAGGTCGCTGTCCTCGATGCCCAGCTCGCGCAGCACGGAGCGCACGACGTGCAGCGCGGTGTGCACGTCGTCGGGGTGGGCGAGGGTTTCCAGTTCGAGGAACGTCTGTCCCGTCAGCTCGGGGACGGTGACCACGGTGGCGAGCAGGTCACGACCGTGGGCGGTGAACCGGTAGTTGACGCACCGCTTCTCGAACGCGATGATCTGTTCGACGCCGAGCGCGGTGAGTACGGTGACGAGTACGTCGGCATCCTCGACAACCGTCTCGTGCTCCGGTTTCGAGCTGCTGGCGTGGTCCACGGTGAGTTGTTTGAAGGTGAGCACTGTGCGGGTCCGGCCGCGCTCGTCGGTGACGGTCCGCACCCGCAGTTCGTAGCCCTGGCGGGTCCAGCCACGATCCGGGTAGTCGAAATAGCGATCGAAGTAGATCGAGCGTTCACCCACCGCCCGGGCCGACAGCACCGCGTGGATGCGATCCGGGTCACGCACGGATGCCTTCAGCTCCGCCTCAACCGCCACCATCGTCTCCCGCCACCTGTCGCCCTGTCCCGCGCAGCTCTTCGGCGAATCTATGGAACCCCCGGTGCAACGCGCCATGCGGTGAGCCGGGGTGAGCGGCAGGTAACGCGGCTTGTCCGCTCCGAGGTCCACCACCGGTCGCCCGCGTAGCCTTGCGTCCAGTGAGGAGCGGTGAGTGATGGGCGTGGACAACATCCGTACAGACATCGGCGAGAGCATCAAACGCCTCCGGCACACCGCGCTGATGACGCAGGACGATCTAGCTGCCGCGGCTGGGGTGTCCACTGATCTGATCCGCAAGCTGGAGCAGGGCCGGCGGCACACCGCCTCGATCGGGAGTCTGCACCGCCTCGCCGCTGCGCTGGATGTCGACCTTGGTGAGCTGCTGGGGCGGGAGAGCATGCCCGAGGCTGCGCCCGACGCCGGGGTGGTCGCCCTCCGGCAGGCGGTGGCCGATGTCACCGAGCAGCTGGCATGGTGTTACTCGGTGGCCGCCGCCACTTTGACCCACCTGGGGCAGCCCGACGCGGGCTTCATGGCGGCGCGGCGTGCCCTGGATCTCGTCGCGGATGGTGACGACGCGCTGCTCACCGCGGTCCTGAAGGGTTCGGTGAGCTGGCACTTGCTGGTGAGCGGTCGGTTCCCCGACGCCGAGAGGGTGGCGGCCCGGGCCGCAGCGAGCATCGAACCCCACGGCGACGTGCCCGCGCAGGCCCTGTCGGTGTACGGGTCGCTGCTCGTCCAGGTGGCCAATGCCGCCGCTCGGGATGGCCGCGGCGCCATCACCGGCGAGTTCCTCGGATCGGCGCGCGAAGTGGCGCAGCGAGTGGCGACCGACCGCATGGACTACGAAACCTCCTTCGGTCCCTCCCTCGTCACCATGCAGACAGTGGATGTCAGCGTGGTCACCGAGGACTACCCGGCGGCCCTGGACACGGCCTCCCGGATGTCGCCGAACTGGATCCGCCGCTTTTCATCGGCCAGTCCTGTGCGGCCCTTGACTCATTCCATCCACGGGCCTGGATCGCAACGAGGAATCAACAAGGATTCACTTCGTCCACCCGCTCGGCCTTCTCCAGCCTGTGACCTCTGGATGGAACAGCAGTTCTAGGGCCTTTCCCTCAGGCTTGAAACAACGATATCGCCTGTCACGACCTCAACAAACCGACCTCCCTATCACGTTTACTTGTCATGTGCAACCTCGTGTCGCGCGCCGGTGCCGATCTTCAGCACCCGGTGCCCGTCATGCACGTCCACCGCTTCGAGCATGCGCGCCATCAGGCTGGGCATTGTGCTGGAGCTGGTGGAGACCAGCAACGGCGTGGCATCCGCCATCATGGCCGAAGGGTGGGCAAGGCATTGCGCCACGAGTGAGTCGTCGGAATACACTCATTCCAGCCATGATTGGTGTTGCCCGGGATGCGCTCCGCTCGTTGTTGTCGGACCCGACTCGCCAATCATGATGATGTTCGGAACGAACACGTGTCTCGGGGCCTACTCGGCAGGCAACAACGGAAACTTGTCCTTCGCGTCAACCAGCGGATCGAGGGGCTCAATCACCCAGCTTGCCATCATCTTCCCCTCCACAGTCAACGCCCATCACTGGATTTGAGACGATATCGGGTCAGGAGTGAGGTCGGCGCCCCCCATAGCTGGGCAGGTCGATGGCGGCGGCGAGTTTACGGGCGTCGGCACGGACCGCGCCGCCGTGTTCGGCCAGATCCAGCACGGTGGCGCAGGCGAAGGTGTTGTAGCGAACGGTTTCGACCGCCTCGCGCAGGGCGTTGCCGAGCAGGTGGACGACAGCGATGTTGTCCTTGCGGAGGCTATACGCGCGGGCGGCGTCAATGAGGTACACGGCGCGGCGGGTCCGGGAGGGCAACGCGGTCGGATCATAGCGCTCGACGCGGCGGGTGGCCTCGCCGAGCCGGAACAGGTCGGTTTCGATTGTCACGGCGTAGGCGTCGATGGCCGGCCGGCCAAACAACAGCCAGGGATGGGGACCACCGTACCGGTCGGCGGCCTCGCCCGCGAGGTCGAGATAGCGCCAGGCCTGGCCGGCACGACCAGCTTTGGCGTGGGTCAACGCCAAGAAGAGCTGCAGCTGACCCCATCGGGCCAGCTGCTCGCCGTCGGCGTTGGGGTCGAGCAGGGTGGCCGCGTTGACAAGGACGTCCTCGGCGGCGCCGAGTTGGCCCGAAGAGCGGTAGACGTGAGCGTAGTAGCGGGCCGCGACAGCGATAGCGGCGGGATCGTCGGCGTCGGTCGCGGCGGTCATGGCCCGGTCCGCGGCCAACCACACAAGTTGTTTGGCGGGCTGGAAGGAGAAGAACAGCTGAGCCAGGTGGTAGACGCGGGCCTGCTCGGCCAGCGCGACCCGGCGGTGCTTGCCGGTCAGGGCTCGAGTGGTGGCGTGGGCAGTGGTGAGCAGGTCGGGCAGAACTGTGGCCAGCACGCTGCGGTGCGCATTCGAGCGATGCCACCATGCCCACGCCTGGTCAACCCGCGCGGTAAGCGCGGCAACCGACGGTTGCTCAGCCGCCGGGACACGGACACAATTGGTCATAGCGGTGGCCACGACGCCAGCTGCGGCGTGCTCACCTTTGTTGATCGAGGCAACGGGGATGCACTGGCCACCGGTCAACTGACCGAAATCGGTGATGCCGAGGACGTCGGCCAGCCGAAGCAGCATCGGCAGTCGAGGGATAAGCAGCCGGTCGTTCTCGACAGCCTTGACCCACTCCTCGCTGCGCCCCACCAACCCGCCTAGGACGGCGCGAGTCATGCCAGCGCGTTCGCGGTGGTAGCGCACCCGAGCACCGAAACTCATGTCAGGTCTCATCAGGTCTCCTCCTGCTGGCCGCCCGAGGTGCCCACCCCGCCGAGCTTGACGTACCACATCGCAACCGCAAGAAAATCCCGCCGCCGGAACCTTGAGCCGTGATTGTTTCCAGGTGGCGGCGAGGGAGCGCCGGAGTTGACGCAGTTCCCAGCTAGGCCGTGAGCTTAGTGTAGCGATCGAGCGGGGCCTGGGCCTGGCAGTGACCCGATCGTCGGTGTCCAGAGTGGAGATCCCACTAACTCACTCGGTGGTAGGAACCGTACCTGTCGGGTCTGGTTCAGGTCCCTACGGTGACGAGCGGCGGAGGCCCCGCTTCTCGGCCGACAGACCGCGCGGGGCCACCGCCTTCCATACGACAGATCGTTCGGGGGGAGTAGCACCGTGGCCGGGACGACGCCCCGCGGCGAGTGTGTCCGTAGGTGCTTGATCATCCTCGACAGGGCCGCATTCGGTGAGAAAGTCAAGAGTCCATCCGAGAGAAGATGAGGACGACCATGGCAGATGGGGCGACGTCGCGGGCGCGCCCCCCTCGAACCGCAGGGCGATCGGCGTCACCTGCGCGGTACACAAAGGGCCCAGGGGGTTCGCGAACCTGGTAGTGGAAAAACAGGGCGACGAGATCATCCTCGACCCGCACGTCACCGGCGAGTGCGTCATCATCCTCGACGAGGACCCCGCCCGGGTACTGCGCGACGCCCTGATCGAGTGGCTCGGGTGAACGAGGCGAATGTCGCTCGGGTGTGGCTGGTCGCCGCGCTCGGCACCACGCCCGCGCCCACCGACCACCGCGGGCGTCCGCGACGACCTGATGTGCACCTGGCGGCCGAGCCCGGACGGCCGGTACACCACCCGGGAACGGCCGCAACAACGCCACCTGGGACGAGCTGCGCGCCCAGCACGACCTGGTAGGCCCGGATGGTCCAGGCGACCATGTGGGGGCCGGCCGCCGGTTGAGCCCTACCCCCGGGCTCCCGGCGGCCGAGCCGGCCGAGCCGATCAGTGCGTGTAACCCTCCAGCATCTCGGTGACCAGCGCCGCGATCGGCGAGCGCTCCGAGCGAGTGAGGGTGACGTGGGCGAACAGCGGGTGCCCCTTCAGCTTCTCGATCACTGCGGCGACCCCGTCATGCCGGCCCACCCGCAGGTTGTCTCGCTGCGCGACGTCGTGCGTGAGCACGACCCGGGATCCGGTGCCCAGCCGGGAGAGCACCGTCAGCAGCACGTTGCGCTCCAGGGACTGCGCCTCATCGACAATGACGAAACTGTCGTGCAGAGACCGACCCCGGATGTGCGTCAACGGCATCACCTCGAGCATCCCGCGGTCGATCACCTCGTCGATGACCTCGGGCGAGACGATCGCGCCCAGGGTGTCGAATACCGCCTGCGCCCAGGGCTGCATTTTCTCGCTCTCGCTGCCCGGCAGGTAGCCCAGCTCCTGGCCGCCCACGGCGTACAGCGGCCGGAAGACAATGACCCGCCGGTGCGCGCCGCGTTCCATCACCGACTCCAGACCCGCGCACAACGCGAGTGCGGACTTGCCGGTGCCGGCCCGGCCGCCGAGGGACACGATGCCCACCTCGGGGTCCAGCAGCAGATCCAGCGCGATCCGCTGCTCGGCCGAGCGACCGCGCAGGCCGAACGCCTCGCGGTCACCGCGAACCAGCCGGACACGCTTGTCCGCGGTGATCCGGCCCAGTGCGGTCGCCGTCCCCGCGAGCAGCCGCAAACCGGTGTGGCAGGGCAGGCCGGCGAGGTCTGGGTGTTCGGTGAGATCGGCGCTGCCCTCCTTGTAGAGCTGCTCCACCACCGCGGGCCCGACCTCGACGTCGCTCATCCCGGTCCACCCCGAGGGCACCACGTCCTGCGCGCGGTACTCATCAGCGGGCAACCCAACCGCGCCCGCGATGACGCGCAGCGGCAGATCCTTGGTGACCAGCGTGACGGCGCAACCGTCGGCGGCCAGGTTCAGCGCGCAGGCCAGGAGCCGGGAGTCGTTGGTGCCGGTGCGGAACCCGGCGGGCAGCACCGACGGGTCACAGTGGTTCAGCTCGACGCGCAGGGTGCCGCCCAGCTCGCCGATTGGGACCGGCTCATCCAGCCGGCCGTGGGAAACCCGCAGATCGTCCAGCAGACGCAGCGCTTCGCGGGCGAACCAGCCCAGTTCCGCGTGATGCCGCTTGCCTTCCAGTTCCTCGATGACCACAAGTGGGAGCACCACCGCGTGCTCATCGAATCGGTACAGCGCCCGAGGGTCGGACAGCAGGACCGAGGTGTCCAGCACGTAGGTGTGCAGACCCGGAATAGTGGAGTGTGGCGAGCGAGAAGCGATCACGGCAGCTCCCTGGCGTGCGCGGCACCCGCGCCCGCTGTTCGGTGGGCCGGCCGGCCTCTGGTTGATCGCTACCGCGGCGCCCCTTCGGGCTCAGCGGAACCGACCACGAGGGCCGGGTGCCGGCCCTCCCGTGCTCGCCGTGGGCGGTGTACCCGCCCGCTCGACATAAGCCACGACCAGGGCCTCCCGTGGCGAGACGCGTCCAGCACATCCCGCTATCACCGCACGGTACCGGTGCGCGGCGGTCCCTGGAAGGCCAATTCGGCGCGCACCATCGACGGGACGAGCGCCTCGTCGAGTAATCGCAGGTAGCGCTCGTTCAGTGGCTGCGTCGGTGGGCGAGAC
>JBOHFJ010000275.1:0-6720 GCA_050699655.1 Pseudonocardiaceae bacterium | reverse complement strand
CACCCCGTCCCGTCTGGGCGGAATGTCAGATCCAGCCCGCCTCGGCGGCGATGCGAATGGCATCAATCCGAGTGCGGGCTTCCAGCTTGGTCATGACGCGAGAAAGATAGTTGCACACCGTCCCGCGGCTGAGAAAGAGCCGTTGGGCGATCTCGGTCGGCGACGCCCCGCCCGAGGCGAGGTCGAGCACCGTGAGTTCCCGCGGTGTCAGCGGGCTGCCCGCCACGCCGATCGCGGCAACCGCGAGGGCGGGGTCGATGGCCCGTTTCCCCTTGGCAACCTGACGGATGGTGGCCAGCAGCCGCCGGGGTTGCGTGTCCTTGTCCACCACGCCAGCCACCGGAACATCCAGCGCCCGGCGCACCAAGCCCGGTCGTTGTGCCGTGGCGAGCACGACCACTCGGCATTCGGGCAGCCGCTCATGCAGCGCCTGCGCGGTCGCGAGTACGTCCGATCCGCCTTGGTCGACGTCCAGCACAGCGATGTCGGGTTGGTACCGGATCGCGGTGGGGATCACGCGGTCGCCCGTTGCCAATCCGGCCACCACTTCGATGTCGCCCTCCTCGGACAGTAAGGCAGCGAGGGCGCCGCGAAGCAGACTCATGTCGATGACCAGGAGTACCCGAATCGGTTTCGGGTCCGGAGTAGGGCTCTGGGCTGAACAGCGGACCACCGCCGAAGGCTGAGTGGTCAGAGAATCGGGGGTACCGGTGTACTCATCATCCGCGGCAACAGCGCCTGCCGCGAGAGTGCTCGGGCCCCGGTGTCGTGAAATCATGAGACGCGAACGAGATCGACTCGGTCGCGAAACGCGCATGGTCTCCAATGTGTTTCCATTGGGCTGTCCCCTCCCCAGGTGTTCGGGAAGAATGTGCGATCCACATCCGTCCCGAACGGTTGAACGCGCCCTGCTGCCCCCTTCCGGGTGGTCCCGGAGGACCTCCCGGCAGGATACCCCTAAGGGAACCCTGCACAGGTTGTCATCGCTACCGCGGCTCAGGGTGTTACACCGTGTACATAGCGTCACCGTTGTTACTCTGTGTATATGTTTGCGCAGGCTCTGGCCAACCCGGTGCGTATCGGCCGGAACGCCGTAGGCTCGCGGGTCGTGACTGGGCCCCTGGACTGGTTGGATGATGCGGCGGCCGTCCGTCGGGCAGCCGGGTTGCGGCGGGTGCTGCGGCCACGGCCTCCGGTGGAACCCGTGATCGACCTGGCGTCCAATGACTACCTGGGTCTGGCGAGAGACCCCCGGGTCGTGCGGGCGGCGGTGCGCGCGGCGCGCGCCTGGGGCATCGGGTCGACGGGATCCCGCCTGGTAACCGGCTCTACCGAGCTGCATTCCCAGTTGGAGCAGGAGCTGGCCGCGTTCTGTGGCGCTGCGGCGGCCCTGGTGTTCTCCTCGGGCTACACCGCCAACCTCGGTGCGGTGACGGCGCTGTCGGGTCGGGGCGCTCTGGTGGTGTCCGACGCCGCCAGTCACGCCTCGCTGGTGGACGCGTGCCGGCTGTCCCTGGCCCGGGTCGTGGTCACCCCGCACGCCGATGTCGCGGCGGTGGATGCCGCCCTGAGCGCCCGGCCCGAGCGCCGCGCACTGGTCGTCACCGATTCGGTGCTCAGCGTGAGCGGTGAGCTCGCCCCGCTGCCCGAGCTGCACGCGGTGTGCCGGCGGCGCGGGGCGGTCCTGTTGGTCGATGAGGCGCACGGTCTCGGGGTGTGCGGGGCCGGCGGGCGGGGGCTGTTCGCGGAATGCGGCCTGGCCGGCGAGCCTGACGTGGTGGCCACGGTCTCGCTGTCGAAGTCGCTGGGCAGCCAGGGCGGCGCCGTGCTGGGCTCGCAGGCGGTGGTCGAGCATCTCGTGAACACGGCGCGCAGCTTCGTCTTCGACACTGGCCTGGCACCGCCGGCCGTGGGCGGGGCGTTAGCCGCACTGCGGGTGCTGCGCGCCGAGCCGGCGCTGCCCGGCCGGGTGCTCGCCGCCGCTGCGGCCCTCGCCGCCGCCGCTGGCGCACCCCGACCGCGCTCCGCGGTGGTCTCGATCATCCTCGGCACGCCGCGGCGAGCGGTCGAGGCGGCCGCGGCGTGTCTGCGTCACGGGGTGCGGGTGGGCTGCCTGCGTCCCCCGTCGGTGCCCGCCGGGACCAGCAGGTTGCGGCTGAGCGCCCATGCCGCGCTGACCGATCCGGACCTGACGACAGTGTCGCGGGCGCTCAATGCCGTTCTGGCCAGATGACTCTGCTGGTAGTGACCGGGACGGGTACCGGGGTCGGCAAGACGGTGGTGACGTCGGCCATCGCCGCGCTCGCCCTCGCCGCCGGGCTGCGGGTGGCGGTGCTCAAAGCCGCGCAGACCGGTGTCGAGGCGGGCCAGCCAGGTGACGTTGAGGAGGTGCGGCGTCTGGTGGGTCCCGCGGTCACCTGCCGGGAGCTGGCCCGCTACCCGGACCCGTTGGCACCGGCGACGGCGGCCCGCCGCGCCGGCCTGCCCGCGGTGACGCCGGCAACCGTCACCGCGGCGGCCCGGGACCTTGCCGTAGAGCACGACCTGGTGCTGATCGAGGGCGCTGGGGGCTTGCTGGTAGCGCTAGACGACAGCGGTGGAACGCTCGCCGATGTCGCCGCCGGCCTGGCCGCCCCGGTGCTCGTGGTGGCCGCCGCCGGGCTGGGCACCCTCAACCACACCGCGCTGACCTCCGAGGCGCTGCGCAGCCGCCGCCTGGACTGTGTCGGGATCGTGATCGGCGCGTGGCCCGCCAAGCCGGACCTTGCCGCTCGGTGCAACCTCACCGATCTACCCGCCGTGACCGGCCTGCCGCTGCTCGGCGCTCTCCGAGAGGGTGCTGGCCGCTTCACCCCGGCAGAGTTCCTGTCAGTAGCCCGGCAGGACCTGGAATCGGACCTGCACGCGTTGGGTTGGGGGCCGTTGGAGATCTGCGTAACCGGGGTTGGTGGTCCTTGAAGAGCCCCAAACGCTAGTCCTTCAGCAGTTGCTGAACCCGGCCGAACGTCACTCCCAGCACCGTCGCGGTGTCTCGCAGGCTCAGCCCGTCGGTCTTTACCAGGCGCCGCGCGGCCTGCCGCAAGCGCCGGGCCGCGACACGGCTCAGCTCTTCTGCCCTGGCCTGCTCACTGCGGGCCTCGGCCGCTAACTCGATGGCTTCTGGGTCGATTCGGCTGTAGTCGAGCGCAACCTGGACTTGGTCGGCAGGAACATCCAGCCACAGCGCCACCAGTTCCCGCGCGGTGCCACCCGCGCTCGCCAACGTCCTGGCCTGACCGATGGCGCGCAACTCCGGCACCTCCAGAATCCAAAACCCCCCATCACGGAACACCTGAACCGTGTAGGTGCGTGTGTCGGTGATGCTCATCGCCACCACTCCTCTCCCAGGCACGGCAATTGCCTCCCGATCTGGCCCACCACGTACGGTGACACAGTGTTGTGTCGGGGCAACGCCGTCTGGTGCTTGCCACAGCTGCATCGCCAGATTTCGTGCTCGCTGCCCTGCCGGTGGAGGTACGCGCCGGACTCCCGCAGACGCTGTGCCGCATGCGAGTATTTCAGGCTGGGCGGCTTGGACACGAGCTTAAGTGTAGGGGTGCTACACGGCAAGTGTTCAGTGGGAGTATACGCCGAGAGAGGCAGTGATACGTGCCCTGGCATCCAACCAACAGGCCACCACTCGGAGCACGCCAGCATCCCGCTGAGCCATGCCGTCCTCATCATCGCCAGGGTCGGTAAGAGTTCGATCGCTCTGACCACATCGACCAGCTCCGCACGGAGCTGGCACGGCTCCAGGAGACACGCAGGTCGGTTCGAGGATGACCACTTCGGTACGAGGATAGACCTGCTGCGCATCTCACCTGCTGTGCACCTCATGTAACAAGACTTGGCCGAGGTCGACTGCGGTGCCCTTTGGCCTGTTGACCCCACCAGGTGGGAGTGGTGTCGGTCGAAAGTGGTTGGTACGGATTGTGCGGCCGACGATGCGGGTGGCAGTCTACGGGGCGTAGTGGTGGTGTCGGTGTTGTTGACGTCACGTGCGGAGGGTGGTTGTGATGGGTCTTGAGGATCACAAGACATGTAAGAATTGTGGTGAAATGTACGACAGGGGTGGTGCGGGGCTGCACGAGAAGCCGGTGCTCTGTCGTTGTTCCTGTTGTCGTGCGTTCCCCGGATGTCGGCGTGGTCAGGGTGGCCCCAGATGGACTTGCTGGTGTTCAATTCATCGCCTGGCCCCGCATGGTGGGCGGTTCCTAAATGGCCTTAAGGGCTGCGACGACTGCAAGAACTCGTACGACTCCGACGTTGATGCGCAGAAGACGGTCCATACAGTTGGCCTCACCTCTGGGCGTTGTGATGACTGTACTTGCAAGGGGCGCCCCGGCTGTTATCTTTGTAAGAAGCCTGGCCTATTGGCCGATGAAAATTTTTGCCACTGCAAAAATCACCATTAGCCTCCTGGTTTCACCTGTATGATGACCGGTTGCGAGCTGAAATTTTGGGGTGGTTTCCTGTCGAGGTCGTTACTCCATGGTTTGCCTGCGACAGCCCCTGAGTTGGGGCGCTGGGAGTTGTTCGGTGTGGCTTCGAGCACGTGAATCGGATTCGCCTATCCTGCGCGGTTCCTGCGGGCGACCACCCGGTTTGGTCGCTGCGGACGAGGAAGAGGGCGCGGTGCCGCAGGAGGATGCGCGGGGCGAGGGGATCATCGAATGGGTCGCGGCGTTGGGCATCGGCAAAGCTGAGCTCGTGTGCGGGTGTCTCACGAGAATAAGCCAGGCCAGTAGTGGTGTCAGGAGGCTCCAATCCACTCCGCGATGATCCCGGTCCGCGCGGGGAATAGTCGACTGCTTGCGTCTCCTGGTACGGACCCGGGTCGCCGGAGTGGAACGCGGACAGCGTGGATTCAACCGGCGCGGCCTGATCGAGGACCCCGCCGCCCTTGGGCGCTCGGTGACTGACTTGACCGAGCAGCCCTACCTACCGCTGGATCGGGGAACGGGAACGCTCTGGCGGTTGTCGCTAAGATCACGCCCCTGCGAGCCCGAAGCCGACTCCACCGGCTCGGATGTACGCGCGGCGGAAGCACTCGGTATGATCCACTTGTTCGCGGCGCCATTCGTCGACGGTGACGGGCATCCCGGCGCCGCCGATACCCACATCGCCGAAGCGACGGACCTCGAACATTTCGCTGGGGAGCGCAACACGCTGGTGTGGCATTTCGGCCCGGTCAACGTCGCCGCGTGGTCACTGGTGATCGCCGTGGAACGCGGCGGGGCCCAGGCAATGTTAAGAGACTCGACGCCGACCTGGTCAGACCTGTGTCTGCGGGACGGCGCAGCAGGGTATACCTGGACCTCCCCTGCGGCTACACGCAAGTAGCGGGGGACAGGGACAGTGAGGCGATTCGACACCTCGACACCGCCGACCGGATCGCGCCCACCCGGACCCTAACGACCCGATGGCCCTGGACCTGGTGCTTTTCTCGACCAGCGGGACTAGCGCCAGGTGTCGACCTGGCCAGCCACACCGGGGTAAGAAGCGCCGACGGTTCTGTGCCTGCTGCGCTGGCTTGCCTCGGTGAGGTAGGCAGCCGCCACGGCGACGGCCCGGAAACTCGTCGCGTATGACCTGGCGCTGATCGATGCCAGTAGCTCGACAGAACCTCGAATCAAGATCGCAAGCGCCGGGGTTGGGGGTCGTTGGAGATCTGTGTAACCGGGGTTGGTGGTCCTTGAAGGGCCCCAAACTGGTTAGTCTAGGTAGTCGCGCAGGACTTGGGAGCGGGAGGGGTGGCGCAGCTTGGACATGGTCTTGGATTCGATCTGCCGGATGCGCTCGCGGGTCACCCCGTACACCTGTCCGATCTCATCGAGCGTGCGTGGCTGACCGTCGGTGAGCCCGAATCGCAGCCGCACCACACCGGCTTCCCGATCGGACAGCGTGGCCAGCACGGACTGTAGTTGATCTTGAAGTAGGGTGAAGGAGACCGCGTCCACCGCGACCACGGCCTCGGAGTCCTCGATGAAGTCGCCGAGCTGGGAGTCGCCCTCGTCGCCGATGGTCTGGTCCAGCGAGATGGGTTCCCGGGCGTACTGCTGGATCTCCAGCACTTTCTCCGGGGTGATGTCCATCTCCTTGGCCAGCTCCTCCGGGGTGGGCTCGCGGCCCAGATCCTGGAGTAGCTCGCGCTGGATGCGGCCCAGCTTGTTGATCACTTCGACCATGTGCACCGGGATCCGGATGGTGCGGGCCTGGTCGGCCATCGCTCGGGTGATAGCTTGCCGGATCCACCAGGTGGCGTAGGTGGAGAACTTGTAGCCCTTGGTGTAGTCGAACTTCTCCACCGCGCGGATCAGGCCCAGGTTGCCTTCCTGAATCAGGTCCAGGAACGCCATGCCGCGGCCGGTGTAGCGCTTGGCCAGCGAGACGACGAGGCGCAGGTTGGCCTCCAGCAGGTGGTTCTTGGCGCGCTCGCCGTCCCGGACGATCCAGCGCAGATCCCGGCGCAGCTGCGGAGCGAGCTTGTCGGGCGTGTCCCCGGTCCCGCGGACCCGCTCGGCTGCGTAGAGCCCGGCTTCGATGCGCTTGGCGAGCTCCACCTCCTCCTCGGCGTTGAGCAGGGCGACTTTGCCGATCTGTTTGAGATACGCGCGGACCGAGTCGGCCGAGGCGGTGAGCTCGGCGTCCTTGCGGGCCTGGCGCAGCGCCTCGGACTCC
>JBOHFJ010000274.1:0-6728 GCA_050699655.1 Pseudonocardiaceae bacterium | reverse complement strand
ATCAATGACAGTGACAGTGCTTTGATCCCCACGCTTGCGGATAGCCGAGTTGGGGACGGTGAGCACATCATCAACCTCGTTGGTCACCACGCGGGCCTCTGCGGTTTGACCGTCTTTGAGCCGCGGATCAGTCTCGGAGAGAACGATGGTCACGTAGTAGTTGATGACACTGGAGATGCTGCTTCCCGAAGGTGACACGGAAAGCACTGTTCCCGTACGGGTGAGATCAGGCAGCGCATCGAATGTGACATTGGCCTTCTGGTTCGGGGCGACCTTCGAAGCATCGGACTCCTCGAACGGAACGATCACCTGGAAACTGTTCACGTTGTCAAGCACGATGAACTGGGTGCCACCAGGGCGAGCAGCACCAGTCGCCGGGTTACCCAAGGAACTGCTGCTGCTCGCGGTAGAGCCGTTGAGACCGGGAATGGGGGCAAGGACACCTGGAGCGAGAGGGCTGGTACCCGAGCTGGCCTGCACATACTCCCCGACCGCGCCATTGATGACCGAGATTGTGCCACCGACCGGTGCGTACAAGACAGTCTGATCAACGTTTCGCTGGGCTGCCGTAAGCTGGGCCTCAAGGTTAGCGACCATACCAGCCTGCTGATCAACACTGAAAGGTCGGTTAGTCGAGTCGGACTGGAGGTTGTTCTGGTCGGTGACGACGGTCTCGAGGGCGGTCTGGACGCTGACCTCGCCTTGGGTGCGATCAAGATTCTGCTTCTGCTGATCCGTGACCAGGGCGGTCTTGTCCATGAACAGCTGTTGGCGAGCCGCGGTTACATTCGCCTGATCCTGCGCGATGTTGTTGCAGGCCGGGTTGCCGTTGCCGACCGCGCTACCAGCCGGACCTGGCGCGGTGACTCCAGCGCTCACCGGCCCTACCTTCACGGGGTTGTCGACACGCGCCTGCCCCGGGCCCACTCCGACGGACGAGTTGGGGCCCGGGCTGGCTGCTGAGCTGCTGCCGTTACTCCCGTTGGTCGGCGCGGGAGGGGTGTAAGGGATTCCCCCGGAGGCGGCACAGGATACCTGATCGGCCCTCAGCTGCTCACGTACCTTGTCGGCCTGGTAACCATCCAGGTCCACCTGCTTGTGGGCTCTTTCAGTAGCCGAGGCATCGGCGGCAAGCTCCGCGTCAACCAACCGCTGCGTGGCGCCCACGACCTGCCGCGCCTGCTCGAGAGAGGCCTGATCACCCATGACGGTCGTGGCATTGACAGCTAGAGCCAACATGGCCTGCTGAGAGTTGAGCTGACCCTGCAGCTGGTTCAGGGTCTGGCGAAGCAGGAAATCATCTTCCCGGGCCAGTATCTGGCCCGGGGTCACTCGATCGCCGACCTTGACCATTACCTGCTTGAGCTGCCCGTTCATCGGGAAACCAAGATCTTGCTCTTTGATGGCCGACAACGAACCCGAGGCCGACACCTTGGTGACCACCGTGCCGCGCTCCACCCGGCCGGTCGGCGGTGGGGCAGGTTCGCTGCCACACCCCACCGCCGCCGCACTAAGCAACGTAACCAGTCCAAAGGCTACCAACGCCCGGCCACCGGAGCGCCGAGCTGGAGGCAGCGCGGATGAACTGGTGCGAATCATGGTCACAGTGACTTCCCCCTGCATGTCTTCGGCTTCACGCTGTGCAACGCCTCAGGAGGCAGGGGGTTACGGGGTTTCGAGTGTCAGTGCGGTCACGCCCGCCGGGTACTGGATGGGTTACTGGAATCGGAGGGCTTCGATGGGTCTCAGGCAGGCGGCACGGTTGGCCGGGTAGCCACCGGCGATGAGTCCGATCGCGAGGCTGATCCCGAACGAGATCACTACCGAGGAGATGGTCACAGCGGGCGCAAAGGTGGCGAAAGTGGGACCAAAGGCAGGCGCGACGGCCGCACCGAGGAGCGACAGCCCCACCCCGACCAGGATCCCGATAACTCCGCCCAAACCGGCCAGCACGAGAGACTCTATGAGGAACTGCTCAAGAATCGCACGCCTAGTCGCCCCGATCGCCTTACGAATACCGATCTCGCGAGTTCGTTCGGTGACCGACACCAGCATGATGTTCAGGACTCCGATGGCACCGACGAACAGAGAAATCGCCGCGACAGCGGCGGTGAACAGGGTGAGGATGCGCAGAATCTGGTTAAAAGTGTCGAGCCGGCTGCGCAGCGATTGGACCTCGAAGTCCCGGTTCGCGGGGTCTTTGATACGGTGCCGGTCGCTGAGGATGCGGATCACGTCGTTCTCAGCGACGGGCACGGCGTCGGCTTGGGCGGCTTGCACGATGATCTGGTTGACCTTGTCCCCGCCACCGAAGACGTAGCGGCGCACGGTGCTCAGCGGCATGATCGCGGCGCTGTCGCCTGGCTCACCGACGGACTGCATCACACCAATGACCCGAAAGCTCTGGCGGTTGATCCGAACCGTGCGATTCAGTGCGACCGCGGGATCGTCGCCGAAGAGATAACTGGACACGGTGGGACCGAGCACCACCACTCTGGCCGCCGAGCGGACCTGGGTAGCATCGAAGAACGACCCCGCCGACATGTCCCCGTTGTTCACGTCCAGCCAGCGCTCGGTGGAACCGACGATGCCCGCCCGGAACCGGTAGTCGTTAGTCTCGGCCAACGCTTTGCCTGAAATAGCTGGAATCACGGCGGCGATTTGCCCCGACAACGACGGGTCCGCCAACGCCGTGACATCGGCGTCGATCAGATCCTTCGGGGCGGCGCCGCCGGGGATATCACCGGCCGACGGCACAATGGTGATCAAGTTTGCCAGCGGCTGGATTTTCTCATTGACCGAGGACTGCACCCCGTTGCCGATGGCGACCAGCAAGATCACCGAAGAGACGCCAATAACGATGCCAAGCATGGTCAACAGGGAGCGCAACCGGTTGGCGCGCAATCCGCGCAGCGCGATGCGCACCGCCTCTCGCAGGTTCACGCCGTGGCCCCCGTCCGGTTGCGCTGCAGCTGGTCACTCACGATGCGCCCGTCGCGCATCCGCACGACCCGCTTGGCGAAGTTGGCGACCTCTTCTTCATGCGTAATGATCACGACCGTGCGGCCAGCGTCATTCAGGGCGCCGAGCAACTTCAAGATCTCGGCGCTGGCGGCGGTGTCGAGGTTGCCGGTAGGCTCGTCGGCGAGCAGGATCGCGGGATCGTTGATCAGTGCCCGGGCGATCGCCACCCGTTGCTGCTGGCCACCGGAGAGCTCATTGGGCATGTGCTTCTGACGGTCGCCCAGCCCGACCTGCTCCAGCGCGACCCGGGCCAGGTTGCGCCGAGACCGCACCCCGGCGTACACCAAAGGCAGCTCGACGTTGCGGATCGCGGTGGTGCGCGAGACCAGGTTGAACGACTGGAACACAAACCCGATCTTGCGACTGCGGATCTTGGCCAGCTTGTTGTCGGACAGCCCGCTGACGTCGGTGCCGTCGAGCAGGTAACGCCCGCCGCTCGGGGCGTCCAGACAGCCCAGGATGTTCATGAGCGTGGTCTTGCCCGACCCGGACGGGCCCATGATGGCGACCATCTCACCATCATTGATGGTCAGGTCGACCCCGTGCAGGGCACGTACCTCGACCTTGCCCATCCGATAGATTTTTGTGAGATCCTCAAGCTGAAGCATCTCCCACTCCCCCCTACCTGTCACTCACACTCGCACACACGCGATCCACTGGTGAGACGCTACCGCGTCACACACGTTACGGAAAGTACGCGAGCGCGGTCATTCGAGTGATCACGGCGTCATCAGGTGTCCATAGTCGCCCAACAACTCCACGAGCGGCCGCAGCGTGGCGGGAATTTCGGTGTCACTCAGCTCCACCTGCCGCTCTCGGCCGTCCCGCTCGGCACGGACCTCGTAGCGGAAGCGGTCCGCACCGGTGGGTGCGGTGGGCAATCGACCCCAGGGCAGGTTCCGCAACGCGGCCTCGGCGCGGATCGCGTCAGCGGCGCGGAGATCAGCGGTGTCCAGAGTGGCGTGCAGGGCAACCCCGGCGAGGCCACCGCGACGAGTCACGGATACGCGCATGCGCTCCAGTGTCACTCATGTTGCTCTTACAGCGCGACCTTGACCGCTTCCCAACCCTGCGCCACCGCGTGGGCTTGGTCACTGGTCGCGCCGTAGTCCTGCCGCGCATGGCGCAAGGTGATCCGCGCGAAGTCACGGAACGTCGCGTTAGGCCGCAGTCGCGGGTCCGTCAGCGCGGCGTACCAGATCGGCCCAGCGGCGTCCCAGGCATACCCACCAAGAGTGGTGGCCACCACGTAGAAGGCGTGGTTGGGGATGCCCGAGTTGAGGTGCACGTCGCCGCCCCGCAGGTAGCCGCTCATGTCCGCTGGTTGCTCGTCGTAGGGGTTGGCGGTGCCGGGCTGCTTCATCGACCGCAACGCCGGGCGCAGGGCCGGGCCCACGATGTCCGCCCCGATGAGCCAGTCGGAGCTGTGCACGTCCTGGCCCAAGGCGTGCTGTTTGACCTGGATCCCGAACACGTCGGAGATCGACTCGTTGAGCGCCCCGGACTGTCCCGAGTAGGTCAGGTTCGCTTCATGCTGGGTGACGCCGTGGGTGAGCTCGTGGCCGATGACGTCGATCCCCGCCGTGGTCTGGGTGAGGATTCGACCGTCGCCGTCGCCGAAGAACATGTGGCCGGCGCCGTCCCAGAACGCGTTGTCGTAGCGCTGCCCGTAGTGCGTCAGACCGGCCAAGGGCATGCCGGCGCCGTCGATGGAGTCGCGCTCGAACACCGACCAGTAGAACGAATAAGTGGCACCCAGGCCGTCATAGGCCTGGTTGACCGCCTGGTCCCCGGACGGCCCCTGACCCTCCACCCGAACCACCTCACCGGGTGTCTGGGACTCGCTGTGCCGCTGGTCATAGATGCTCCGTTGCGGCTGGCCGCCAACCCGGCCGAAGGTGACCGGCCTTGGCGACCGGAGCCAGCGTGCCGCGGACTCGGCGCGGGCCAGCCGGAAGCGACCGTCAAGGGCCAGCGTGTTCAGCGCGGCGTCGCGCAGCGCGGCGTCCTCGGAGCGGGCCAGGCGGTACAGCAGGCCGGGCGGCAGGATGCAGTGTTGTGCGCAACGAGCAGTCATGAGTCTGATTCTCCCCGTATCACCTCAGGCGGCTTGGTGCGGCTGGAGGATAGTCGCCGGGCATCGACCCCCTCACACCGGCACAGGGGTACTTGCGGGCACAGGGGTACTTGCGGGCACAGGGGTACTTGCGCATCTCCCGCGCGAGGCCAGCGAACGTGAGACGCTAGCCGTCGGCCAGGGCTTGGTGCGGGATGACGGGAGACCTCATCGTGGAGCGGAGCCAGATCGAGACCCTACCCGTGGACGGCGAGGGAACTTTCTGGGACGACCGGTCTGATCTCGTGGCCGGCCTGCGGGAAACCCCGCCGCGGGTGCCGGCCTACCTCGGGTACGACGCGGTCGGATCGGACCTGTTCGAGTCGATCACCGAGCTGCCTGGCTACTACCCCACCCGCGTCGAGCACGGGCTGCTACAGCGCCACGCGGAGGAGATCGCCGAACTGGTCGGGTGCGGGCGGATCGCGGAATTGGGCAGCGGGAGCGCGAAGAAGACCCGCGTGCTGTTGACGGCCTGCGTCAAGCGCCGTGCGACCACCTACCTCCCCATCGACGTCAGCCGCGAGATGCTGGAGCGCAGCGCACGCGAGTTGACCGCCGAACTGCCTGACCTGTGGGTGTGGGGACTGTGGGGCCGGTACGAGGCGGGGCTGGCCTGGCTGCGCGACAACGAAACCGAGCCGGTGGTGGTGGCCTTCCTGGGAAGCAACCTGGGCAACGCCACGCTCGAGGAACGCGACGGCTTGCTTTCCCGGATCGCGGACACGCTCCGGCCCAGCGACGGCTTCCTGGTGTCAGTCGACTTGCAAAAGCCAGCCGAGGTGTTCGAAGCCTGTTACAATGACTCACTCGACCGGTCGGCCTTCGCGCGGTTTCGGCTCAACCACCTAACTCACCTCAACCGGCGCTTCGGCGCCGACTTCGCCCTGGAATATTTCTACCCTCGGGCGCACTACGATTCCGCGACCACCACGGTTCAGGCGCACCTTTACGCCACCGAGGACCAAAATGTCACGCTCAGCGAGCTGGACCTCGAGCTGGTGCTGCGGCGTGGCGCCTCGCTGAACGTCGGCTTTTCCGCCAAGTTCCACCGCCCCCAGTTCGTGGCCGACGTCTGCGCGCGCGGCTTCGAACTCCGCGCGCAGTGGATCGACGCGGTGTGGCAGTACGGCATCTTCTTATTCGTCCGCTCGAAATGATCGCCGCGCACCGGGGCCGAAGACGAGGTTTATTCCGGTCTCGTTCCTGGTATGTTACGCATCGTGCTGCTGCGGCCCATAGGGGTATATCGGGCTGATAGCGATACTTTTTTGTTGATCCATGTCCTGCGGGAAGGCGGTTACGCGGCTGGCCGCCGAGTACTGGACATCGGGACGGGCACCGGCGCGCTGGCGCTGGCCGCCGCCCGGACCGGCGCCGCCTCGGTCACCGCGGTGGACCTGTCGCTGCGTTCAGTGGCGGTCGCCTGGCTCAACAGTCGCCTGCACGGTCTCCCGTGCACGGTGCGCCGGGGCGACCTGTGCGGACCCGTGGCGGGCCAGCGGTTCGACCTCATCATGGCCAACCCGCCCTATGTCCCCGCAGCCACGAACCAGCTGCCTCGGCATCGGATCACCCGCTGCTGGGA
>JBOHFJ010000273.1:0-6735 GCA_050699655.1 Pseudonocardiaceae bacterium | reverse complement strand
TGTCTGGACCAGCCGGGCGGCTGCCGCGGCGAGTTCCCGCTGCTGGGCGTCCCGGTCGTCTGGGGTGCTGTGCTGGTTGAGGTCGCGGCGGAACAGCTCGTCGGCGCGGGCTTGGTTGGCGACCCATGCCAGCCAGTCGACGCCGGTGCGCCTGGTGAGCCCGAAGGTGGCGTGCAGGCTGAACCCATCGCCTTTGCCGGTCCTGGTGGCCTGGTGCCACCAGCCGCGCGGGATGTGCATGACGTCGCCCGCGCGCATGGTGCCCGACCACACCAGTTCGGTGCTGGGCTCCAGGTTCGGGGCCGCGTCGCGTTCCATGGGTGCGGGACGGGAGGCTCCGCGTACCTCCCAGCTCTTCTCGCCGGCGAGTTGGACGCAGAGCACGTCGTGGGAGTCCCAGTGCCGGCCCCAGCCGCTGGCGTCTTGGGTGGTGAGGTAGGCGTTGACGCGGGTGGTCTCGCCGGCCCACCAGCTCAGGGCGCGGCAGGTGAGCTCCAGTGTGGCGTCCAGCGGGCCGACGTCGTCGAGGACCAGTGTGCAGCCCTCGCGCAGCAGGCAACCCAGCCGGCGCATGTCCGCGACCGGGATGCGCTGACCCCGGCTGGTTGTGGCGGCGGTCAGGTAGGCGGTGGGATGTAGGTCTTTGCCCCCTTGCAGGCAGCGCAACTGTGGGTGGGTGAGGCTGCGGCGCAGGATGAGGCCGAGCAGCTTGCGCGGGTTGAGCAGCCGGTCGCAGAAGTTGAGGTCGGGCATGCGCCCGAAGGCGAACTTGGCGCCCAAGGGTTGAGGGCCGACCCAGCCGAGGGTCTTCTCGACGTGCTGGACGAGCTGGTGGTCCATGGGTCTGTCCTTCCCTTGTGGCTGTGGCGGGCTTGTGGTGGCGGTCCCGCCGCAGCGTTGATCGCAACCTCAGCGGTGCCGGACGGTTCAGCCGTCCCTGTTCTCGCCGGAGTCACCGGTCGGGCCGTCGCCGTTGACGGCGTTGCGGCCGCGGACGATCGTCATTTCCTCGACAGTGATGTCCAGTTCCGTGTGCTCGCCCATCTGGTCACCTCCTCTCCGTGCTATCTCAGGGCTATTTCAGGTCTGTGACGAGCTGGTCGGCGGCGGCCCTGGCCGGCTCGGCGAGGTCGCGGGCGTCGGCGCGCGTGTCGGCCAGGCGCAGGATGTTGCCGCAGACCCACAGTCGCGCGATCGTCCCGGAGCGGCAGTCGAGGTCGTCGCGGAACTCGGCGTGCACCCGGTCAGCGGTGTCGGGCACAGCCAGGGCGCTGCCCCACAGGCAGGCCGCGTCGTTGCCCCGGGGCGCCAGTCCCCAGTCGGCCCAGTCCAGCAGGGACAGCCCCGGCGCGGTGATGTTGCCCCAGTGCAGGTCACCGTGGGAGGTGGCCCACTCGGTGACGGTGGTGTCCACCGCGCCGCCGAGCACCTGGCTGATCCGCCGGGTGATCAGCTCCTGCCGGCCCGACACCCGCAACGTCCGGAAGCCCGCCAGCGCCGCCAGGGCGGCGCGCAACTGTGCCCACCAGGTGTCGGGCAAGTCAGGTGGGGCGGTGAGCATGGTGCCGATCGCGGCCACCACGGGCTCGGTGACCAGCTCCATCTCCTCGGCCCGCCAGACCCGCCCTCGGCTGGTGTCGACCCAGGTGGCCGACTGGAACCAGGCAGGTTTCGGGATGCCGGGGATCACCGAGGCCGCCTCCGCGCCGACCCAGGACTGCGACTGGATCACCGTAAGCGGCCGGGAGGCCACGCGCACCCACGTACCCCGGTCGCTGCGGTACCCGGCCGACTCCGCCCACGCCCCGGTCTTCGACGATGAGCGATCCAGCTGCACGTCCAGCCGGCGCTCCACCTGGGAGACCACGTCATCGGGTAGCTGCACTGCGGGTCCCTCCTAGAGATAACCCCATTATAGCCTGTTTTTAGTCGAAAGCAAGAGGCTATAATGGGGTTTCGATTGCCATGTGGAGCGGGATCAGCCACGATTGTGGCAGTTCAGCCAGTACTAAGCCGAAGGGGTCGCTGCGATGAGACTGACACTGCTAGCGAAGGACGAGAGTTCAGGCCGGGACGGCTGCCAGGCTGTCTACCTCGCCGAGGACGGCCGGTTCGGCGTCCAGGGCGACGTGGTCGACGTCGACACGCACGGCAATCTGGAGAACTTGCTGCCCGGCGAGGGCGGGGTGTTCATCAAGTCCGAGATTGTCATTGAGGCGGTGCGCCGCTACCAGGAGAGGTTGGCGTAGCCATCGAGACGCTGCCTGGGGTGGCGGAGCTTCGGGACCGGCTCATCACCTTCCGGTACTCGGTGTTCCGCCTGGAGACCCTGCAGGTTTATGCGGGCTCAAGCGAGGACCCGGCCCGGGCCGCGTTCCAACGCGGTGACCCCACACCGCCTCCCGACCCGCATCAGGACCAGTGGGTCACGATGCTGCGCGCGCATCGTGACGCGGGGCGCACTCAGCAGCGGGTACACGTCGTCCGCGAACCCGTATCCGACTATCTTGCGTTCGAGTTGACGTGGGAGTACGGCCCGCACGCGGCGGCTGGGGAGGACATCCGCATCATCCCCGTCACAGACATCTGGCCTCTTGACGTGCCGGAGAGAGACTTCTGGTTGGTCGACTCCCGGCATCTGTTCCACTTGCGCTACGCCGACACCGGTGCGTGGCTCGGCGCTGTGCACGTCACCGACCCGGCGATGATCGCCCAGGCTTGCTTCGCTCGAGACGCCGCACTGCACCAGGCGACACCGTGGGCCGACTACATGACTGCCCGCCCGACCCTGCTCCAGCGGGTGCCGAAAGGCGCGTGAGCATGTCGCCGAAGGTCAGCCCGGAACGTGTCCGCCTCGGAGCGAGGTTGCGGGAACTCCGCGCCAGCGCGTTCCGCTCCGGGTCCGCGCTGGCCCGGCACCTCGGGTGGCAGCAGACCCGCATCAACAAGCTTGAGCATGGCTATCAGCTACCCAGCCCAGCGGACTTGGACGCGTGGGTGGCGGCTGTCGAAGCCAGCCCGCGCGTTCGGGCTGAGCTCGGTGACCTGCTCACCAAGGCTCGCATCCAGTACAGCTCGTGGGCCGAGGTGTACCGCTGCGGTGGTATCGCGGGTCGTCAAGCCGAGATCGGCGCAACCGAAGCCCGTGCGGCGCTGCTGCGCGGGTATCAGCCGTCGCTGATTCCCGGCATTGTGCAGACCGTCGCTTACGCCCGGGAGTTACTCACTATCCCCGGGGGGCCCGTCCTCACCGGCGCCACGCCGGAGCGCATCGAGGCGTTGATCGCGGAACGGGTCAAACGCCAAGAGCTGTTGTACGTGCCCGGTCGGCAAGTGCAGATCGTGCTTGGCGAGGCGGCGCTCACCGTGCATTTCGGGGCGCTGGACACTCTGCTCGGGCAACTCGATCGGCTGGTGATCCTCGCGGGGCTTGCGTCGGTCGACCTCCGGGTACTGCCCTGGGCGGTGGCGTCTCCGGTCATGCCGCTGTCCGGGTTCTGGCTTGACGCCGATGCCGTGTACATCGAGACGCTCACCGGGGAGCAGGAGCTCACCGGGCCAGATGACATCGCCGTGTACGCGAAAGCGTTCGAGCTGCTCCGCACCGCCGCATTGGCCGGCGAGGATGCCGCGGCCCTGATCCAGCGCGTGGCGGCTGAGCTGAGGTCACCACAGTGACGCTTTTCTTTGACTCGCTGTTGGCCCAGCGTGACCGACTACCCTGGTGATGGTTCGTGGTTGGTGCTCCGTCGGCTGGAAGAGCGACTTGAACCGGTGTTCGGCGAAGACTGGACGGAGAAGGAGCGATGACTACCTATGACGTGACGGTGTCCCGCGAGGATGAGCTGTGGGTGGCCGATGTCGTGGGGATGACCGCCGCCACCGACGTACCCCGGTTCGCCGATCTGGACGTCGAGGTCCGCGACTTGATCGCCGGGCTGACCGACGCGGACCCGGACGAGTTCGAGATCCGCTGGCACCACCGGGCCGGCGACGACGACGTGACAGCGCTGATCAGCGAGCTGACCGAGGTGGAAGCTGTCGCCGGGACCGCCACCGCCAGACGGGACGCGGTCCGACTGGAGATCATCCGGCGGTTCACTGCGGCCGGGTTGTCCCAGCGCGTCATCGCCGACGTGCTCGGCCTGTCCCACCAGCGGGTGCACCAGCTCGCCAACGCACCCTGACCGCGCCCGTACGTGGCGGCTGAAGAAGACGTCGCATCATCCCCGTCTCGTGATGGTTCGGTGCTGTTTTCGCCAGAGCTCGGCCGGGTTGGTCTTCGAGTCGTTGACCAGGCACCATATGGGTATGGATGGTCGGGTGAGGTACGCGGAGGCGCGTTCGTACGTGGTACCTGACGCACTGAGTGATCTTGCCGGGCCGATGACGGGTGTGGTCGAGTTGCCGACTCATCTCGCGTGGTCCGGCTCGCGTGAGTATGACCTCGGCGATGATCGACAACTCGGGTTGTTGTACGAGACGGTGATTCGGGAGTCGGTAGACGTGGCGGATGTGGTTCGCTACCTCAACGGCACTGTGCTAAGGCGAGTGTGGCGCCGGTTGTGGTTGCCCATGCGAGCGCGTCGTCTGTGGGAGCAACGGTTCACGGCGTTGACTCAGGCCGCGTAGATCGACATGCCCCTTGGCGCTGATTGCGCTCCGGTGCTGACCCAGACCGCGCGCATTGACTATGGCGCGGTGACCGCAGGGCGCGGGGCGGTAGGCTGAAGCCATTATGAGCAGCACACCTGCGCCGAACGACGTTGACGGTTTCCCTGTCGTGGTCGCCGAGGACGGCAGCTTGCCGGCCAGCGAGCTAGCCCGCCTGGGCCTGCTTCCGGGTGCGCGTCTGCGTCTCGTTCCCGAGCCTCGACGGGCTGCGCGCACGCGAATGGCTGGCGCGCTCGCGGCCAGCGTGCCAGCTGAAGCGGTCGACGCTTTGATCTGCGGACTGGACGAGGCGAAAGGCGAGCGCATCGCCTGCTACCGCGCTGCCACCGACCAGATGTGAGGGTCATCGCTGACTCGCACGCCCTGATCTTCTCCCTGTTCACCCCTGATCAGCTGTCCGAACCAGCGCTCGAAGCGCTGGGTGCGGCCGAGGATGACGCGGGGATCGTGGTCTCAGCGGCCACCATCGGCGATCTCTGGTACGCCTCGCACAAGCGCGGGCCGAACTCACTGGCGCCCGGCGCCTTCGAATCACTGCGTCGGACCGTGCTCGATCCGACCACCAACGTCAACGTCGTGCCCATCACCGCCGACACGATGGAGTACTTCGACGGCGTGCCCCTCGCCGAGCTAGCTGACCCGTTCGATCGATTTATCCTGGCCACTGCCGCACAGTTGCGCCTCCCACTCGTCACCGCAGATCGAGCGATGTCGAAAACGGGCGCCGTTTCGGTGATCCGGTAGCGGACGCGATGCGAAATGATCCGACGTTGAAACCTGCCGTCAGGCGTTGATCTCGTCGGCGTGCGTGGCGGCCAGTAGTGCGTGCCACTGCGGGCGGGTGCAGGCCAGCACTGGGCTGTCGGGACCGAGCTTGCTGTCGCGCAGGCCGACCCACCCGGGCACCTCGGTCGTGATCTTCACGCAGTTGTTCGCGCCTATTGAGTACGACGACTTACGCCAGCCGCTGGCCTGAGTGAGCGCGCTCAGTGCGGTCTGGTGGTTCATGACAACTCCTGTGCTCGCTGGGCGATCATCGTCACTGATTCTGCCGGTTTGGCCGCGGCGACTCGGAGGTGGGTCAGGGCATTGCGGTATCGGCGCAGGTGCTCGGGCTGCTCATAGTAGCGGCCAACCTGGATCATAGCGTCGGTGTAGGCCACAGTTGGACTGCCGGTCAGGTCGGGGAACTCGAACATGATGAACGTGCCGTCGATGCCGATGTGTGGCCCCGCCGCCATCGGCAGCACCTGGATGGTGAGTGTGGGCAGCTGGGCCAGGTTGAGCAGGTGTGTGAGCTGCTCGCGCATGGCGGCTGGCGAACCGGCGGTGCGGTAGAGCGTGGACTCATCAAGCACTGACCACACAGTGGGCGGGTCAGGCTCACGGGTGAGCACGTCTTGCCGAGCCAAGCGCAGCTCGATCCGTCGAGAGACCTCGGCATCACTCAACTCCGGGTCGCCGGCTTGGATCACCGCCTCGGCGTAGGCCGCGGTCTGGAACAACCCGGGCACTACCATGGCGTCGTAGGACTCGATCTGCGCCGCGCTCGATTCCAGCCCCAGAAAGAGATCGAACCAGGGTGGCGCCGCACCCGCGAACACCTCGAACCAGTCGCGGCCCTTCTTCGCGGAGCTCACCAGCTCGGCGAACCGCTCGACCCGCTCGGGGACCCCGTACAGGGTGAGCATCTCCCGCAGCTCCAGCGGCCGGGGTAGGTTCCGGCCGGTCTCGACGTGCCGCACGGCGCTCACCACACAGCCCACGTGCTCGGCGACCTGCTGGCGGCTCAGGCCGGCACGCTCCCGGAGCTGGGTCAGCTCGAGTGCGATCCACCACTTGAGCACGGTCGGACTCGTCGTCGCCACGGTGCCGCCTCCCCCGCCGTTGCGAGTCATCAGAACCAACGCTGCGCTGTGGCACGCGTACATCACCCTATCGAGCAGTATGCATGTACCAGAACACAATGTATCTTAACACATTGTGCCCCTTGTCGCTGGCGCCACCGTAGACCCTGGCGAGTCCGGCGGGCGGCGTGACCCTGACCGCACGCCGCCCGCG
>JBOHFJ010000272.1:0-6817 GCA_050699655.1 Pseudonocardiaceae bacterium | reverse complement strand
GAACAGTTCTGCTCGTGGTCGGCGTGCAGGATGAACAGCAGGTCCAGCGCGTCGGCCACCGTCGGGTCGACCTCATACGGCTCCGTGGGCAGCCCGAAGGTCATCCGCAGGAAGTTATGCACCAAGCTCAGCGAGTTGTCCGGGTAGAGGAACGGCTGGCCGATCGACTTCTTGTAGGCGTACGCTGCGATGGTCGGCAGCTTGGCCAGCAGCCGCGCGGTGGAGATCTCCACCTGGTCGTGGTCGAAGGGGTTGAGGCTGTCCTGGTAGAAAGTGGACAGCGCGGACACCGCGCTGGACAGCACGGGCATCGGATGAGCGTCGCGCGGGAAGCCGTCGAAGAAACGCTTCAGATCCTCGTGCAGCAGGGTGTGTCGGCGGATCAGGTCGGTGAAATTCGCCAGCTGCCCGCTGGTCGGGAGGTCACCGTAGATCAGCAGGTAGCTGGTTTCCAGGTAGGTGGAGCGTTCGGCCAGCACTTCGATCGGGTAGCCGCGGTAGCGCAGCACACCCGCGTCACCGTCGATATAGGTAATCTCCGACACGCACTCGGCGGTATTCACGAATCCCGAGTCGAGAGTGACCATCCCGGTGTGGGCCCGCAGCGCGCCCAGGTTGATCCCAGATACTCCCTGGGTGGCCTCGACGAGCGACAGCTGGTGCTCGCCCCGCAGGTACCCCAACCGCACAACTTGCTCATCAGGCACACCGCTACGATAACTCGCCACGCGGTCGTGGCGACAGAATGCCGATATCACACCGCGATTTTGGCAAGCTCTTCCCCGGAAACACTGTGCTACTGGTACCCTGGAACGGTTGTCATCTGAATGTCATCGTCACGGGGCGAGCCGCTCGACGACCCACTCGCCCTGACGGTCGCCATTGTCCACCAGGTGGTAGCGCAGCCGGTCGTGCATCCGGTTGGGTCTGCCCTGCCAGAACTCCACGCTCACCGGTCGGATCCGCACGCCACCCCAGTGCGGCGGCAACGGAACCTGCTCGACGTCGGCGAACCGGGCGGTCGCGTACTCCAGCGCGACGTCCAGGGCGCGCCGATCGGAGACCACGGCGGACTGAGCTGAGGCCCACGCCCCCAGCTGGGCACCCCGAGAACGGGTGTTCCAGTAGCCTGTGCTCTCCTGCGGCGTGAGCGGCTCGACCGGGCCGCGCAGGTTCACCTGGCGGTGCAGCGCGATCCAGGGAAATGTCGCCGCAGCGAAGGCGGTGGCCTTGAGGTCGTGCATCTTGGTGGAAGTGCGGTTGGTGTAGAACACGACACCCTGCGGGTCCAGTCCCTTGGCCAGCACGGTCCGGGAGCTGGGCAGGCCGTCGGCACCCGCGGTGGCCAGCACCATCGCGTTGGGCTCAGGAAGGCCTGCGGCGACGGCGTCGTCGAGCCACAGCGCGAACTGCTCGTACCACGTGCCGGCGAGGTCGACCTCGTTCAGCGCGGCGTCAGGGTAGGCGATCCGCATCCGGGCCAGCTCAACGACGCCACCCCCGCGATGTGTCTGTTTTGTCCCTTCAGTCGCCACACCGCACGCTCCCGAGTCGTGACTCTCCTGCTCGCAACCTACGCCCAAAATCGACCAAAACCTACGGTGCGTATTGCCACAGGGATTGCCCCCGGGCGGCTATCGGGTGCACTGTTAGCCCATCCGCGCGGCGCCGCGCTGGGGCGTGCGCCCCGCTGGCCGTCAGCGACCCGCGCGCGATCCCGACGCGCGAGGAGGACGGCATGACCATGGTGAACGGGCTGGCGGCAACCACCGGTTTCAAGCCGGGGCTGGAAGACGTCGTCGCGTTCCACACCGAGATCGCCGAACCGGATCGGGATGGCGGGGCGTTGCGCTATCGGGGCGTGGACATCGAGGACCTGGCTGGTCCCGTGACGTTCGGCGACGTGTGGGCGTTGCTGACCGATGGCCGCTTCGGGCACGGCCTGCCGCCCGCCGAGCCGTTCCCGCTGCCGGTGCACACCGGTGACGTCCGGGTCGACGTGCAGGCCGCGCTGGCGATGCTCGCGCCGATCTGGGGTTACCGCCCGCTGCTGGACAGCTCCGACGCGCAGTCCCGCGAGGATCTGGCCAGGGCATCGGTGATGGCGCTGTCCTACGTGGCGCAGTCGGCCCGCGGCATCCACCAGCCGGCCGTCCCGCAGCACCGGATCGACGAGTGCTCCACCATCACCGAACGCTTCATGACCCGGTGGCGCGGCGACCCGGACCCGGCGCACGTCAAGGCCGTCGACGCCTACTGGGTGTCGGCCGCTGAGCATGGGCTCAACGCCTCCACCTTCACCGCGCGGGTGATCGCCTCCACCGGTGCCGACGTCGCCGCCTGCCTGTCCGGGGCGATCGGCGCGATGTCCGGCCCGCTGCACGGTGGCGCGCCGGCCCGGGTGCTGCCGATGATCGAGGAGGTGGAGCGCACCGGCAACGCCACCGCGGTGGTCAGCGGGATACTGGATCGCGGGGAGCGGTTGATGGGCTTCGGCCACCGGGTGTACCGGGCCAAGGACCCGCGAGCCCGGGTGCTGAGCCGGCTCTGCCAGGAGCTCGGCGCGCCGCGCTACGAGGTGGCGATGGCGCTGGAACGGGCCGCGCTCGCCGCGCTGACCGACCGGCGGCCGGAGCGGGTGATCGAGACCAACGTCGAGTTCTGGGCGGCGGTGATCCTAGACTTCGCGCAGGTGCCGCCGCACATGATGCCGGGGATGTTCACCTGCGCCCGGACCGCGGGCTGGTGCGCGCACATCATGGAACAGAAACGCACCGGCCGGCTGGTCCGCCCGCTGGCGCAGTACACCGGGCCCCAGCCACGGAGCCGCCGCGACGTGGCCGGCTGGGCCGAGATCGGCTGCCCCTGATTTCTTGGGCAGTCACCGCTGCGGCACCATCGGCAGCTCATCCTCGCCGTCAACCTACCGGCGCAGACTGACTGGGCCAGAAGTCAGGAGAGAAGCAGGATTGAGTCCCATCGGGCGGGGACTGGGGGAGCTGGTAGTTGACCGTGGTCGGCGAGAGCGAGAGCGAGCGCGATCCCGGCTGATCCGGTGAGCAGGCCTGGTTCGTCGGCCGTCGAGCCGTTTTCGAGGTGCTGGAAAGCGAAGGCCAGCCGGGGGTTGAATGCCTGCGTGACTGCGGCTGCCGCGCGGTCCGCAGTGTCGCCTTGCCTGGTTGCCGCGCTTTGCAGGACTCCGGCGTGTCCGTGGCACAGGGTTGGCCCCTCTACGTCCCAGAGTTCCGCGGGACGCTCGGTGAGGGACGCGATGGCGGTGTCACCGGCCTCGGTCAGTCGGGGGTCTGCGAGTGCGAGGCCGGCGAGGGTGAGGGCTCGGCCGATTCCGGGCGCGCCGTAGCACCAGGCGTCGCGTCGTCCTGCCATCGGCTGGGCGGTGTCGCTGTCCAGGTCGTCGCCGGTGACGTATGGCGGCCAGCGGGGTGTGACGTTCGTGCGCCAGCGCAGCAGCCATTGCGCCGCTTCCTGGATCGCGGTCCGTTGCCCAGCGACGGACCATCCAGCGGTGTGGGCTGTCGCGAGTAGGGCGAGGGGGCCGGCGATGCCGTGCGCCATGCCGGTGGTCGCCGCCCCGGACCGGTGAACGGTGGCCGGCGGTGGGTGCTCGCTGGCGGGTAGCCACCAGCCAGGTCGGTTGCCGTGACGGATGCCGATCATTGTGGTGAGGGTTTCCAGCGTGGCTACGAGTCCGGGCTCGGTCATGCCGTGTCCGGAGGTACACGCTGCAAGCAGGACTCTGCCGATCCCGGCCAGACCGTTGATCACGTCATACATGGACCATGGCGTGCCCACGCCGCCGGCTCGGAGGTGTTCTTTGTGACGGTGGGTGAGGTCGAGTGCCCGTGCAGATAACCACCGGGCGGCGCGTGTGGTGACGTTCCGTTGGGAATCAGGGTCGGGCAAGTATTGCGAACCGATGATCAGCGAGGCCGCCAGCCCTCCGGGGCTGTCGAAGGTTCCCGCACTGTTGCCTCCGTAGCGTCGGGTGTGCACGGCGCCTGTTTCCCAATGGCGGATGGCGGATGGCGGCGGTGGCGAAGACGGGGTCCGTCGTTGACAGGCGGGCGTGGAGCAGGGCGGTGCCTGGCAGCCCGCTGGCCAGGGATGCACCGGCGGAATCGGAGGCAGCGGCGAGGACATTCTCGGGGTCCAAGAGCCGCTCGGCGGTGGCCAGCGCCTGCTGCCCGCTCACGGTGATCCCGGTGCTCATAGGGCTGAAGTTGGTAGTGCGAGGAGATCTGTGGCCAGCGCTCGGGCTATGCGCTCAGCGTCCGCACTGCCGAGGAGCCGATTTGCGTGCATGTGGATCAGGGCCGATGCGCATGATGGGCGGTGCGCTGGTATGAGGGTGTTGCGGTAGGAGACGAGAGCTTCTTGCCGGGCCGTCCATACGGAATCGGCGAGGGACGGGATCGGCGAGTTGGTGTCGTTCTGTGATCGAGTTGACCGTACTCGCGGGCGCAGGGCCACCACGCGTTGCCGAGCGGCGCGGTCGAGGTGATGTCCGCGCAGGGACGCACGGTCACCGTCGGCGACGGTACGGGCGATCGTGGCGGCGGACAGCGCCGCAATCACCAGCCGCTGGCCAGGGTCGGTGGTGGTGGCGAGAGCCTTGAGGACCAGGTGACTGTCCACGGCGAACACCTGTTCCGCAGCGTGGATCGCATCAGGTCCGCCGTACCGCTCGATCTCCTGGTCATAGGGCTCCACGGTGAACCCGCCCGAGAGCCGTTGCCTAATCATTTCAGAGCACCAGGCGGAGAGGGCAGGCAGGACGAAGCCACCCAGGGCGGTCGGATGGCCGTGGAAGCGGGCTCGGATGTGGGGTCCGTGCATGGTGTCGGCGTATCTCAGCCAGAACCAGGTGTCGAAGTGCTCCGCCAGCTCTGCGGCGGCGGCGGCGAGCTCCGACAAGATCTGGTCGTGGCAGTGGGCGGGGCCACTCACCGCGAGCGACAGCCATGGGCCGCCCGGCAGGTGCCGCCCCGCGCCGACAGTGCGGACCGGGGCGGCGGCCGGGTGAGCCGGTCCCGTCACCGGGGTGCGCCGGGCGAGGGGCACCACGAGCTCCAGCACGTGGCCGCCGGTGGGGCCGGAGACGACCGCTTGGACGGCGTCCGGCCCACCGGGCTGTTCGGCGACAGCCAACACTCCGCGGCGGACGTAGCGGCGCAGCAGCTCGCGGTCGTCCAGGCGGCGAAGGTCCAGGGGCAGCCGCCGGTCGGCGTCCTCGGTGACGACGATGTCGGGCGGGGGCGGAGTCGCCGCGGTTCGCCATGCGTGGAGCGCCTCGTGCCAGGCTGTGCGGTCATGGACTGCTCCGGTCAGGTCGGGGGGCAGCACCCAGCGGGCCGGGGAGAGCACGGTCCGCTCATACCGCACACGTGGCTGAAACGGAAGGTCTGCCAGCGGCCCCCAGGACCAACCGCGCCAGGGACGGCAACCGGTATGGCCCAGAAGTTGCAGAAACCTGGCCAGGGGCGGCAGCAGCCGTGGCGCCAGCCGCGAGTACAGGACCGGGACGACCTGCCGGTCCTGGCTGGCCGACCATAGGATCAGACGGTTGCCGTTCGATATCAGTAGTAAGTCATTGAGAACCAGATCGCCGTCTCGCACCGGGACGCCCATGGGGATGCGCCATGGTGCGAAGCCCGTCTGCGGGGCGAGCGCCGCCCCCTCGGGGACGCGAGGTCGCACGACCAGTTCCGCGAGCAGCGTTGATGGTTCCCCCAGGTCGCTCAGCGTGCCGGGCAGAAGTCCAGCGAACCGCCCTTGGCTTGATCCGGCGTCTTGGGAACCACCTCCGGGGCACACCGCCAGATGCAGCCTCGTGACGACCAGATCCTGCTGCGTGGCGGCCAGCACCCGGACATGAATCTCAGCGGTCCGTGGTGGTGGCTCCGCGACCTGGTCGCGGGCCAGCGCGGCGATGGTCCCGGCGTCCAGAACGACCTCGGTGCCACCGCCCGCGGTGCATTGTGCGAACAGAGAGGCCAGCACCGCGGTGCGACCGGGCGGTTGGGGTGCGGCGTCGGTGTCGGAGACATCGGTGTCAATGCCCAAGCCGATAGCAGGGTCGGTGGCGTCCAACAGCGGAACGAACCGGCGCGAGCCGTATCGATCCAGGAACCGGTCGTGGTAGCTCGTCAACGGTCCGCGGCCCCGGCCGATCCGCCACAGCACCCCGGCAGCGTGGGCGGCCTGGTCCGCCAAGGCGGTGGGCAGGACGAGGTGCGCGTCGGCGACCACATCGACGGTCAGAGGGCGATCCTGGAGGGAGATCTCGTCTGCCAGGTCCCGCGCGGCGATCAGCGCCGCCAGCCGGCTCGGATCGCCGGGACTAGACCGGTCCGCGTCGGCCAGGAGCCGCCGCAGGCTCGCCAGCTTCTTCCGCACGGGGCTCGCTGCGGGGAGCCTGCCGAGCAGGTACCCGAGCGGGTCGTCGCCGAGATCCTCGGGCAGGAGATCGGACAGCAGGAATCCGCAGCGGACCAAGCCAAGCACCGTGGCCCTGACCACGGACTCCGGTACCGTCGACCACCGCCGGAGCACCTCGGTGATCACCTGGTCGATGGTGGCTCCCGCCCGACACGTCCTCAGGATGAGCATGGTGGCGTCGGTCGCGCGGACGGTGACCCGGTGGGGGCCCGTTCCGCCAGCCTCGGCCTGCTGTTCGTGTTCGAGTCGCCGCCCACGCCGGGTAATCAGATTGCTGGCGGTGAGGGTCAGGAGCGACAGGGCATCAGGATCCTCCAGCAGTTGCGTGCACACCGCCGTCAGCCAGGCCGCGCTCGGG
>JBOHFJ010000271.1:0-6825 GCA_050699655.1 Pseudonocardiaceae bacterium | reverse complement strand
TGGTGCGCTACCAGGGCGGCAACAACGCGGGCCACACCGTGGTGCTGCCCGACGGGCAGGACTTCGCGCTGCACCTCATCCCGTCGGGCATCCTCACCCCGGGCGTGACCAACGTCATCGGCAACGGCGTGGTGGTGGACCCCGGCGTGCTGCTCGAGGAGCTGGCCGGCCTTCAGGCCCGCAACGTGGACACCGCGCGGTTGCTGATCTCCGCCGACGCGCACCTGATCATGCCGTATCACGTCGCGATCGACCGGGTCACCGAGCGCTACCTGGGCAAATCCAAGATCGGAACCACTGGGCGCGGCATCGGGCCCGCGTACCAGGACAAGGTGGCCCGGGTCGGGGTCCGGGTGCAGGACCTGCTGGATGAGAAGATCCTGCGGCAGAAGGTCGAGGCCGCGCTGGACTTCAAGAACCAGGTTCTGGTCAAGGTCTACAACCGGCGCGCGCTGGACGCCGAGCGGGTGGTGGACACCGTGCTGGCGCAGGGCGCGCGTTTCGCGCACCGGATCGCCGACACTCGGCTGCTGCTCGAGGCGGCGCTGCGGCGCGGCGAGACGGTGCTGCTGGAGGGCAGCCAGGGCACCCTGCTCGACGTCGACCACGGCACCTACCCCTTCGTCACCTCCTCGAACCCGACGGCGGGTGGGGCCTGCGCCGGCTCGGGCATCGGCCCCACCAGGATCACCGCCGTGGTGGGGATCCTCAAGGCCTACACCACCCGGGTCGGCTCGGGCCCGTTCCCCACCGAGCTGCACGACGCGATGGGCGAGCGGCTGCGCAAGGCCGGCGGCGAGATCGGGGTCACCACCGGGCGGGCCCGGCGGGTCGGCTGGTTCGACGCGGTGATCGGGCGCTACGCGGCGCGGGTGAACGGGATCACCGACTTCTTCCTGACCAAGCTCGATGTGCTCTCCGGCCTGGACCCGGTGCCGGTCTGCGTGGCCTACGAGATCGACGGCCGGCGCACCGAGGAGATGCCGATGACCCAGACCGACCTGCACCACGCCGTGCCGGTGTACGAGGAGCTGCCCGGCTGGTGGGAGGACCTGTCCCACTGCCGCACTCTCCAGGAACTCCCCTCCAACGCCCAGTCGTACATAACCCGACTGGAGCACCTCTGCGGAGCCCGCATCTCCGCGATCGGAGTAGGCCCCGCCCGCCACCAGACCATCGAGCTTCGCGCAGCGCCGTAGTGACACCGTAGTGACACCGCCGCCGGATCGGGGTTTAGCGGGGTTTTCCACAGAGATCGAGAATGTATCCGTCGGGCTGAACGCACGGGGCGTAACTGTGATCACGGATTCTTGAGCGCGCGGCGTCACTGGAGAAGTAGTCGACGTAACTATTCAGTAGGGAACCGGCCGCGGGAACACCGTTAGTGTAGAGGTATTCAATCGTCCAGAACGGATAACCTGACTGCAAGTATTGCTCGGTCGGCTCTAGGCCGTCGAGGCGCGCGCGGGAGATATTACGATATTTCGCGACTTCGGTCGTGTCGGCGTAACCGATCGCTCCCGGTGTGCGGTTGACCTGATCCAAGATCTGAGCGGTCGTCTCGCGTTCGCACCGAATCACCGGCGCTGCTGGATCACGGTCTTTCGTGACGCAGTCGTTGGATGAGACAGCGGGTTCTGGAAATTTCAGGACATAGCGTTCAAAGGTCTGCCGAGTTCCAGAGCTCGCATCCCGCCCCACCACGCGAATGGGTAGGTCCATTGCGCCGCCCAGCTGTCGCCAGTTGGTGTAGCGTCCCTGGTAGATCCCTTGAATCTGCTCGAGGCTCAAGCTGTCGATGTTTGTCACTTTGTTGACGACAAGGCTGTAGACCAGAATCGCGACCGGTTTCGGGGTGAGCGGGCCGACGTTTCCCGTCGCCTGGCCGTCGGAAAATGCCGCCAACCGAGAGCTGTCGGAAGGGTCAGCCTCAAGAACCTGACGGACTCCTTGAAGACTTCCATCCTGTTCGACCGCGGAAATGGAGGCGCCAGCGCAGGCTTGCGTGTACGCCTTCGATATCGAGTCCGCAGTGGGCGCGAATGCGCTCGATCCCACCAGCGCTATCTCGCCTTGAGTGCAATAACTTTCCGCTGCGGGGTAGTTGAGCCCGATGATCGTCGCTATGAGCCCGCCGAGCAGCAGAAGGAACAGGGCGGACAAGCTCCGGGTGAGGGTGAGCGCTCTGCCTCTGATGTTCTGATCAACCAGCTTGCCCGAGCGTAGTTTGCCCCGGCAGCTGTACTCTTTGTCCGTGCTTCCTAGATCCGGGGACAACATCGCTTCGCGAAGATCGATCACAATTGTGAACTCGTCTGTCGGCTTCAGCTCGAGCTCGGGAATCGTCAGCTGTCTCCGGATGTCCTTCTCATCGTTCGTGAAGGGATCTCCGTCGGATGAGGCGGACAGTGTGCGCGAAAGAGCCTCGCGTAGCGCGGGCAGCTTGATGATATTTTCGGGTGGATTCCCGAAGTCGTCTATCGCCTGACTTACGAAGGCTGAATTCTCAACTTTATCCCTGATGTCTCTGGGGCGTGGTGTGGACACTCGGAAGTCAAGAATGAAGCGGTTCTTGAAGGTAATTCTCAGTGGCTCATGATAGTCGCTCGCGGTGATCGTTGATCGACCCGTGTTTCTGATTCGAATAATGAGAACGCTGGTATTCGCCAACGTGTCGATGAATTGCTCAATTCTCGGGTTCCGTTCGGTGAACCCGGACACGAGGCCGATCTTGGAGTTGTATCGCTCCCGCCATGACAGTCGTTTTCGCTTGAGGAAGTGGTTGAGCACCAGCGACAGCCCACTCAACAGAAATGCGACCAATGAGGGGATGACGCTTCCGGGGCTGAGCGGCCCAGTGGTCAGTGACCGCAGCGCGTTCAACCAGTCCACGAGGCCTCCCCCCGGGTGGTGTTGCCGAGGAGCCTCGGCGTCGTCATGAGGTGGTTGGCGGTTAAGCGGCGCGAACAACGGCTGGTGAACTGCGGCTGGTGAAGGCAGTGCCGTGGGAGGTGCACCCGCGGTCAGCGGCTCAGGATGGCTTCTTCCAGGTCCAGATCGTGCACGATGCGGGCGAGCACGGTGTCGGTGATGCGGCCGGTGTTGCGTAGCGACACCAGGGTATCGCGCTCGGCGGCGAGCATCTCCAGGCGTAGCCGGCGGTAGGCGGCGCTGGGGGATTCGCCCAGCTCGGTCTCCGGGCGGCCGAGCCGTTCCCAGACGCGGTGGCTGCGCAGCTCGGCGGCCTCGCGCAACCGGTTGGTCACCGCGTCCGGGGCACCGCCGGAGACACTATCCAGCCGCTCCAGGCCGGCCCGGGTCGCCGTGTGCACCGCATCCGCCTCGGCCAGCGTGTCGCGCTGCGACTCATCGCTTCGCACCCCGAGGCGGCGGATCACCCACGGCAGGGTGAGGCCGTGCAGCAGCAGGGTCGCCACGGTGACGCAGAACGCCAGAAAGATGATCTCCGACCGGCCCGGGAACGGGGCGCCAGTGGTGGTGTGGAACGGGAGAGTCGAGGCCGCCGCGAGGGTGACCACCCCGCGCATCCCCGCCCAGGAAACCACTGCGGCAACCTGCCACGGCGGCGCCGGATCCCGCGCCCGCAGCCCGGCGGACAGCATCCTGGGCAGGTAGGTCGCCGGGAACACCCACACCACCCTGGCCAGCATCGCGCTCCCGATCACCGCGACCGCGGCGAGCAGCAGCGGGCGGAGCTCCCCCGACACACCCCGCACCACCGCCGGCAGCTGCAGCCCGATCAAGGCGAAGACGAACGCCTCGAGCACGGTGTCCGCGGCCTGCCACACCGCCTGGTCCTGCAGCCGGGTGGCGTACCCGGCCCGGGAGGCGTGGTGCCCCAGGTACAGCCCGGTCACCACCACCGCGAGCACCCCAGAGGTGTGCAGCCGCTCGGCCAGCGCGTACGCCGCGAACGGCACCACCAGGCCCAGGGCGCTCTCCAACCGGGGGTCACCCAACCGCAGCCGCGCTTGGTGCACCACCCGGCCGAGCACTGCCCCCAGCGCCACGCCACCGACCGCGGTGAGCAGGAACCCGCCCAGCTCGGCGCGCGGCGAGAAACCGCTCCCCACACCCGCCCCCACCGCGACCCGCAACGCGGTGAGCGCGGTGGCGTCGTTGAATAGGCTCTCCCCGCCCAGCACCGTCATCACCCGGCGAGGCAGCCCGAGGCTGCGCCCGATGGACACCGCGGCCACCGCGTCCGGCGGGGCGACCACCGCCCCGAGCGCCAGTGCCGCGCCCAGGGGCAGGCCGGGCACCAGCCACCAGGCGACCAGCCCGATGCACCCGGTGCTGAACAGCACCAACCCGACGGCGAGCAGCCCGATCGACCGGAGGTTCGCCCTGATCTGGATGGCCGAGCTGTCCAGCGCGGCGGAGTACAGCAACGGCGGGAGGATCCCGTACAGCACCAGCGCCGGGTCGAGCTGGTAGTCCGGGACCCCGGGGATCGCTGAGATGGCCAACCCGGCGACGACTAGCGTGAGCGGCGCGGGCAGGCGCAGCCTGCGGCTGACCGCGGTCACCGCCAGCGCGCTGAGCACGAGCAGGATCAGCGGCATACCGTCCATGAGGCCAGGATGCACGGTGTTTTATTGGCTTAATCCAGACCGGGAGCTATCAGATGACCTGTGAGCACGTGCCGCAGCTGCCCGACCCCGCACCCGAGCCCCCGGAGCCGGCGAGCTGCATGGACTGCGCCGAGCTGGGCCAGTCAGTGTGGGCGCACCTGCGGATGTGCCTGACCTGCGGGCATGTCGCCTGCTGCGACTCCAGCCCGCACCGGCACGCCACCATCCACTACTACCGCAGCGACCACCCCGTCATGCGCTCAGTAGAACCCGGCGAAACCTGGCGCTGGTGCTACCCCGACCACCGCCTAGTCTGACCCGCCCAGCGTCCCGAGCCCGTCATGGAGACATACCGGGCCTATCCTGCGGTTGATTGCCCCGATATGTCTCCATGTCGGACTGGGGTCTCACCAGCGGAGCTGGTCGCGGGGAGCGGGGGAGCTCCGCTGGTGAGTTCGGGGTGCGGGTTAGATGATGCTGTCCAGGGTGCCGCTCTTGGCTTGGGTGATGATGTCGCCGAACTGGGCGGCGCTCATCCGGACCTGGGCGCCGAAGTCATCGGCGAGCACAATGCGCTGCTCGGGCGGGGCGGACTCGTCGATGAACAGTTGTGGACACCCGCAGCCGCACCCTGGATGAGTGTTGCAGAAGGTGGCGAGCGGCTGGGCGGTGGTGATGTCGAACATGGTAAACCTCCGATGTCATTGCCTGACCACTCGAACGTACTTGCCCAGCGACGATTCACGAGACGTCTCATCGGGTGGGAACCGTCGGTAGACCCTTGACATAGACCTGGAGGATGTGATGAGTGATCTTGCCGCTCTGCTGACTGGCCCGGCCGCGCGGGACGCGCTGGCTCGCCGGGATATCGCGGCGGTGTTCCGCATCCTGCGCGACGCCGGGGTGACCCAGGCTCGCATTGCGCGCGCCACCGGGCAGCGGGAGTCGGAGGTTTCCGAGATCCTCTCCGGGCGCCAGGTGCAGTCCGTCGCGGTGCTGGAGCGGATCGCCGACGGGCTGGGGGTGCCCCGGGGCTGGCTGGGCCTGGCGTTCAGCGACGGCCTCGACCCGGAGCCGGAGCCAACGGCGCGGCGGCGCGCGCTGACCGAGGCCCAGATCAGAGTCCGCATGATGGAGCAGGCCTCCACCGTGCTCGCCGCCGCGTGGGGTACACCGCCCTCCGGCCCCACAGTCCGGATCCATGTGAAGGAGGCTCCGACCCCGGTGCCGAGCCGGGTCGGGACCGCTGACGTCGCTCGGGTCGCGGCCACCACCGAGCGGCTTGGCTGGTTCGTGGGTAATCTCGGCGGAATCCCGGTGACCGAGGTGCTGACCGCGCACACCCGGGCCAGCGAGGCGCTGCTCGGCGCCACCATGAGTGACCCGGTCCGCCAGTGGCTGCTGATCGTGCTCTCCGATGCGCACGCCAGGGCTGGCTGCGCGGCCAGCAGTGCCGGACTGCGGGACCTGGCTCGAGAGCACCTCAGTCGCGGCATGGAATGCGCCTGCGCCGGGGGAGACCGACAGCGAATGGTGGTGAGACTGGCCTACATGGGGGCTCTTGAGCTGCACGCCGAGCCGGGCGAGGCGTTGAAATTCTACCGGCTGGGCGAAGCGACCGCGCCGACCCGGCTCACCCGCGCCGTGCTGCAATACTACTGCGCCTGCGCGCTCGGGCGGCTGGGCTTGGCGGAGGATTCACTGCGTGAGCTGCGCTGGGCGGGTGAGTCCTTCGAGGCGGCGAGTGAGGAACCCCGGCCGTGGAAGGACTTCGCGAACGGGTTCCCGCACTGGGGAGGTGGCGTCTACTTCGCGCTGGGGCGTTTCGACCGCGCCGTGGTGGACCTGTCCGCCGCAGCGGACGCGGCGAGCCACACCGTGGTGTGCACGGTGAGCAACTCGGGGCTGCTCGCGGCGGCGCAACTGCGGTGTGGCGAGCTGCGAGCCGGGCTGGCCACCGCCGGTCAGGTGATCACCTTGGCCAGGGGCCTGCGCTCGGTGTCGCTGCGGGAGGATCTCGCGCCGCTGCGGCAGGCCGCCGCTGCCCGGCGCGACTCCGCCTGCCAAGACGTGGCCCGCGAGCTGACGAGGCTGTGCGCCGCGGCCTAACCAGCCGAGAACCCTAGCGGGCTAGGCTCGGCGAAGTCGGTGTGATCAAGTCAAATATGGCGCTCGGGTGGGTGTGATCGTGGTTTGTGTGTCGGAAACGACACGGGATGTCGTTTCCGAC
>JBOHFJ010000270.1:0-6828 GCA_050699655.1 Pseudonocardiaceae bacterium | reverse complement strand
CTGGTCGCGCTGGTCCGCGCCGGCGCCCTCTTCGAGGCCGGCAAGCTCGTCGAACGACCCACCGAAGACCACCAACCCGAAGCCGCCTAAAAGATCTTCATCCACAGGTATTGACTATTGCTCGACGCGCCGCTGTGGGGAGGCGTCCGTTGTCGATGGCAGCCTTGTTCGCGGTGAGGAGACCGAAGCCGTCCACGACCGTGGCGAGCCACAGGTCAAGGTCATCGATCGGCTCGACTCCGCCGAGTTCAACCCCCGACCACCGCTGCACCCTCGGCGCGAACAAGGCGTCCCGCAGCCGATCGGCGTCCACCGGCAGCGTCTCATCGACACTCGGGGTGACGTGGTCCCCGTCGAGTGAGATCAGGCACTCGGTGTGGGCGCCGACGCCCTGCATCGACACGAAGCCACACAGGTGATATCCCCGGCTGACCAGGCGATCCCCGTCGCGCTCGAAAGCCATCGAACGGATCAGACCGCGCATCTTTAGCGGAACTACCAACCGCCCGCCCTCGGCTAGCTGATCAGTTCAAGCAGGCGGGATGTCCCACGCGCCCACGGTGACGATCACCCGATCGTAGGGAGCGTGCTCCGGCACACCGCCCTCAGCGTCGGCCATTACCACATTGACCTTGTGGTACCCCGCTGCCGCCAGGCAGCTCCGAGCCCGATCAACCACGTCCGAATCGATGTCGACCGTGGTGACCTGCCCGGCCTCGCCGACCAACTCGGCTATCAGCGCCGCGTTGTAGCCGCCCGACCCGATCTCCAAGACCCGCATGCCCGGACTGATCCCTGCTTGCTCCATCATCATGGCCTGGATGTACGGCGCGGACACCACACTGGTGGCTTTGCCTTGTTCGTTACTCTTAGTGACAACGGAGTCGTGAGTGGCGTAGGCAATCTCCAGCGGCGTCCCCGGCGCAAACAGGTGCCGTGGCACAGCGCGGAAGGCCTCGGCAACCCGGTCGCTGCGGATCCAACCGGGTTCGCGCAGTTCACGGACCATTGCCTCACGTAGTGCGTTAACCCGTGTGGCCTCTTCGGCGGTGCTGACGTTCGTGTCTCGGAATGTGCTCACGTAGTGACTCTTTCAGCTGTGGTTCAACGGGTCTTGGACGGGCGGAGATCATTCACAGGGGCTCCTCGCCACGACTCCCGGCAACGCCAGCCGCAGGTGGTTAGTGGCTTCGCTCACGCCGACGTCGGCATCTGGCTCGCTCATCTGCTTCCTCTCACTGCTTGCCTGATCTATCGGGACGCCACCAGTGCCGCCGTGGCAAGCCAGGGTCGGACGTGAGACCGTCTGTGGGCATCGGCCTGCGGATCAGCCCGGCGCTGGGGCCTTGACGGACAGTGTCCTGTGATTCACTTGCGGCAGTCGAGTAACCGCATGTGACTGTGAAACGCGGTCAACGGGGGTGAGCCCAGTGCCAGGTGACGTCAGGCTCGGAGCTGTTCTGGAGTAGATGCGGACAGCGCGCGGGTTGACGCTGGCCGCGGTGGCCCGACAGGTCAACTGTTCGATAGCCCTGCTGTCCTACGTCGAGTCGGGTGACCGCGCCTTGCAGCCGTGGCTGGCACGCGCGCTGGACCGAATCTACGGAATGGGTAGCGTAGTTGCATCCCTCGCGCGGGGCGCTGATGGCACACCACGGGACAACTCCGCTCCTGGGGTACCCAAGACAGACGTGTTCGTCGTGCAGTTGCCGCAGGGAGGTGTCGCGATGCTCCTGTCCCGGCGGCACGTGCTGGCGGCCCTTGGCCTTGGGATTGTCAGCGGCGGTCTGCAGGAGGAGTTCGAACGAGCGTTGGACAGCGTCGAGCTCAACAACGACTGCCTGCAATTTTTCGATGATGCATTTCATGGTTTCCGCGAGGCTGCTCGGTTTCTACCGCCTGCTCAGCTCGTCGATGGGATGACAGGAGACGTCGCTATTCTGGATGGGTTGCGTCGCAGGGGGACTGATGAGGATCGGCGCCGGTGTGGCGCACTTCAGGCTCGCTATGCCGAATTGCTGAGCTGGTTGACTGAGGAGGCCGGGGACTTAACGGGCGCGGCGTGGTGGATCGATCGCGCGTCACAGGTGGGCACAGACTGTTCACTGGCCAGGCATGACAGTCTATGGTTTTGTCCGGCGCGCGATGATGGTCAGGAGATTCTCCAATGATGGGCTTCGGGCTGTCGACCAGGCATCTGCCGTGCTAGAGATGCCCCACGCGTCACCGTACACGAAGGGGTTGGCTGCCGATGAAATAGCTCAGGGATATGCGCTGGCTGGCAACCAGCATGCCAGCATGAATGCCCTCGATCTCGCGATGGGATGGATCGCTCAACCGATTCGTGAAGACGATGCCGCACTGGGCCAGCAAAGCGTGGCGACTGATGATCTGTATACGATTCACCGGATGACGTGTGATGTCTATCTCGGCCGCGGCGCCCGGGTCATTCCAATGCTGGAGCCTCGCCTCATGTCACTGTCGGGTTCCTCGTCGCGTACGGCGACCATCACGCGTGCTAAGTTGGCGCGGGCGTATGCTAATGCTGGTCAGCCGGAGAAAGCGTGCCGGGTAGCGTGGGAAACTCTCGACGGCATTGAGCAGGTTGGATCACTGTCGGCTCGCAACGAGTTGCGCCGAGCGCTTCCCGTCCTGGATCGGTGGCACGGCCGAAGCGATGTGCAAGATATCGCGCACCGGCTGGGCGGATAACCGCATTGCTAGGTGAGGTACGTTACGGTAAGTGACTCCTCGGACACCGCCCCATCGACGGAACGCCGGGTGACGCGGTACGCTCTGGCGCTTTTCTGATCAGCAATAACCGCTACAAGATCTGTGCCTTCATAATGTAAACCAGCTCCCGAATCGGTCGCGTACCCATCACGTAACGCTCGAGAAGCGACACATTGCTGGAAGAGTTCGCGCCGTTCTCGGTAGTGCACCGCATTCGAGTAAGGCAGGAAGCCGAGGCCATCATTCAGAGGCCGCGTCTCGCCGAATGAGTCGGTCGTCCCTCCTGTGTGCCAACACAGTGAGCCCGCCGACTCGCCACCGAGAACCACTCCGCTTTGCCAGCAATCACGCAGTACCCTGTCCAATTCATGAGTCCGCCAGACAGCAAGCAGGTTGGCCAGGCTTCCCCGATCAACCCAGATGACGTCTTGTTCACGCAAGTGAGCGGCTGTGTCTGGAACGTTCGGCTTGTCAAAAAGTGACAGGTGGCTGGTGTCTACGCTACCACGCGCGAATGCCGCATAGAAGCTGTCGATGCTGGACTGTCGATCGCCGGTACCGGTCGTCAGGAAGCATAGCTTCGGACATGACGGGCCGCCTGCCAAGTCGAACGCATATTCGAAGACGGGTGATGGTCGCCACCGTTCACGGTCTCGGTGAAACCCCATAGAAGTAGCGAGAATTGTCGGTCGATCAGCCGGCACGGGACTCATCCTCTCGTCAGTCACGAGGTATTAGCCCGACCATAAACCCCGTCGCGAACGTCGCCACCAGCACCAGCCTGGCGCTGGTGATCACCCCGCCGGTGTTGGCCAGGCCGCCCAGTCCGCCCTCGGTGTGCCCGTGGTGCTGGTTTCCCCCGCACCCAGGTTACCAGGAAGATGTTTGCAGTCCACGCCGAACGCCATCAGGAACACGAACCCGACTGGCGCACCCTCTGAGCCGCCATGTTCTCCCCTTCATGGTGTTGTTCTCCGAGAACTATGGCTTTCGGTCTGGCATCGCCGCTGTCCGGGCCAGGAAATGGCGACTCGCGTGTGTTTCTTGTCGAGGACCAGAGCCCCCTCGGGAAGTTGATCATCCGGCGTGCCTACCGGATACGCCTCGATACGCGCCTTGAGGCTGCTGCCGTCCGACGTTCGTGACGTTCCCGCGACCCACTCCGCGCTGGAGTCCTATCTCGCCCGCTGCGGCTGGACCGCCGAGAATCTCGCCTACCACCTCAACGCCATGGCCAGGTCACTGAGTCTGCCAGAGAAAATGCATCCCAAGACGCCGCGTCGCTGGGTGCGCGCGAGACCTCCCCGCACCAGACCCTGCCTGCCTCGCCAGCCTTGGCCGGGACTGGTGTGTGCGGTGCTGACCCGCAAGCTCGGCGAGCCCGTGACATTGGGCTCGCTGGGGTGGACCATCAGTAGCGGGTTGCTTTACGTTCCAGCTGACGACGGGTTGGAACACGCCTGGGACCCGGCCGGTGCGCTCGCGTCCCTGTTCGAGGTCTTGGAGGCGGACGGGATGGACCGCAGGTACTTCCTCGCGATAACTGGGGTGCCGCTGACCGCGCTGGCGCATCAGTGATTGCTCGATCCGGCCAGGGTGGCCGCGTCGGTGAAAGGCAAGCGGGTCGACACCCAGCTCGTCACCGATGTCGAACGGGTGGTCGAAGCCCGCCGGGGCATGGACGACGCGATCGGCGGCGGCGGGCTGATCCGGGCGCTGCGTGAGGACCTGCGCATCGTCACCGAACTGCTCAGCAATTCCAGCTACACCGAGCAACTGGGTGTTCGGCTGCACGTCGCCGCCACCGAGCTGGCCCGGCTCGCTGGTTACCAGTCGGTCAAGGCCGGCCAGAACGCCGCCGCGCAGCGCTACTACGCGGCGGCGCTGCGATCGGCGCATGTGGCTGGAGACCGGGCGCTCGGAGCTAACGTGCTGGCCTTCATGTCCTTCCACTCGATCTCGTCCGGTGATCCCCGCGACGCGATAGTCATGATCGACTCAGCGCTGCGGGGTGGTGAGCAGCTCACCCCGAAGGTCGCGGCCTACCTGCACTCCCGCCGCGCCCGCGCCGCCGCCTGCTGCGGCGACCTCGGCGCCTGGGACCGTTCCCGAGGCTTGTCCTTCGACCTGCTCGCCCAGTCCCGCCCGGAAGACGAGCCTGCCTGGCTGTACTGGTTGGACGAAGCATTCCTCTACGGCGACGCGGGGGCCGGAGCGCTGGAGCTGGGCCGGGCTACAGACGCCGAGCGGCACAACCGGCTCGCCGTGGCGACGATCAAGCCCGAGCTGCGGATGGACCGGATGGAATACCTTGCGCAACTAGCCCGCTCTCGGGCCGCGATCGGCGAGGTCGAGCACGCCTGCCAGGCCGCCGTGGAGGCAGCCATCGCCGTGCGCCGCCAGGACTCCGCGTACACCCGCCAGCAACTCACCCGCTTCCGGGCCGACATCGCGCCACATGCATCCAGCCCTGCCGTGCAGGAGTTCGATACCAAATTCAAGGATCTACTCAGCGCCTGATCCGAGGACGCCGCCGACCGCGCGTAGGCCGGGGCGGGAGGGGCCGCCCACAGTCGTCGGAAAGCCGGTGACTCCTTCAGGGGCCGGCGGTCCAGGAGCAGTCGTCTCGCAGTCACGTCCAGCAGCCAGACCCCGCAACTAGAAGAGCGTGGGCCCGTCTGCGAGTGCACCCTCAATGATCAGCATTCGGCGCTTGGTGGCCACGCCGCCGTTGGCGGAGAAGCCTCCGTCCTTGCCGCCCGCCGCGAGTACCCGGTGGCATGGCACGATCGGCGCGAACGGGTTGCGGCCCATCGCCTGCCCCACAGTCTGCGCCGAGCGGGGCACGCCGAGCCGGTGCGCGATGTCGCCGTAGGTGAGTGTCGTGCCCGGCGGGATGGTGCGGGCGATGCCGTAGACCTTGCGGTGAAAGTCCGGTAACTCTGTCTCCACGGTCCGCGTTCGCCCGGGACCGTGGACGCCCACCCGCTTGGAGTTGGAGTCGTCGTTGCCGTCTTTGGATGAGCATCAGTTGGTCGGGTTCCTGGTCGCGCTGGCGGTGGTGATCGTGCTGGCCCGGCTGCTGGGGGAGCTGGCGCGGCGGGTGGGGCAGCCGGAAGTGCTCGGTCAGCTGGTGGCGGGGGTGCTGCTGGGCCCCTCGGTGCTCGGGGTGTTCGCCCCACAGGTGCGTAGCGCGCTGTTCACCGATCCGGGCGTGGCCTTGTCCGGGATGTCGTGGCTCGGGGCGCTGCTGGTGCTGATGGTCGCCGGCCTCGAGGTCGACCTCGGCGTGCTGCGCGCGCACCTGCGGCCGGGTCTGTTGGCGGCGGGGTTCGCGATCGTGCCGTCGTTGGCCGCGGGATGGCTCTTCGGGTGGCTGGTGTTCGGGGCGTCGGCGGGCGCCGCGGCGTTTCTGGGCATCGTGCTGTCGGTCACCGCGATCAGTGTCATCGCGGCGCTGTTGATCGAGCGGGGCCAGACCCGCCGGGAGTTCGCCCAGGTCCTGCTCGCCGCGGGGATCACTACCGAGCTGTGCGGGTGGGTGTTCGTCGCGGTGGCTGCGGCCGCTCAGCGGGGCTCACCGCTGGGCGCCGCGGGCCAGGCGTTGGCCCTCGCGGTCGGGTTCTTCATCGCCGCGGTGGTCCTCGGCCGGCGGCTGGTGGACCGAGCGATGCGGATTGTCGCCGACAGCGCGCTGAGCACCGCCGCGCCGCTGTCGCTGGTGATTGTCCTGACCCTCGGGTTCGCCGCCGCCACCGAGGCGTTGGGGCTGCACGCGCTGCTGGGCGCGTTCATCTTCGGTGTGCTGCTGTTCCGGGCGCCACGGGCCACCCCGGCGCTGCGGGAACAGGTCCGGGGCGTGACGTTCACCGTGTTCGCCCCGGTGTTCTTCGCCCTCGCCGGAGCGCAGGTGGACCTGCGGCAGCTCGGGAATGCCCACGCCCTGGCGAGCGTGGCGCTGCTGTTGGCCGTCGCGACCGTCGTCAAGATCGGCCTGGCGGCGGTCGGGGCGCGTCTGGGTGGGTTCCGCGGGCTGCGCCCGCTCCTGGTGGGAGTTGGCATCAACGCCAAGGGCGGCAGCGACGTCGTCGTGGC
>JBOHFJ010000269.1:0-6845 GCA_050699655.1 Pseudonocardiaceae bacterium | reverse complement strand
TCCCAGGCGCCTGTGTGATGGCTCTTGATGAGGAGAATGCCAGGACGTTGCTCTATGTCTTGACGGAATGGCTGGGCTGACTCGGGGCGGGACAGGGGCCACGACAGTAAGCCGGGCTGCCGCGTGAGGCGGGAATTGATCAGGGGAGGGGGTGGGTGATGGGATTGCGTGGGTGGTGGCTCGACCGGATTGAGCTGCGGCGTGCACGCAGGATGGCGTGGCGGACGTGCCTGGGATGCGAGCGTCTCTTGTACCGGTTGGGTGCGTGCGGGCTGTGCGAGCGCTGCCTGACTTGGCGAAGACGAAGACACACCACCAAGAAAGCCTAGAAAGGAATTTCAACGCGCCGAGGTGGTGCGGTAATTCCGCACGCCCTCATCCAGCGTATCAGTGACGTACGCGCAGAAGCGGAAACCTGGCTACCAACCTGTCCGCTTCTGCGCTGTCCACACCAGAGACCGGAGTGAACAATGAGAAGCATAGAACACCGCGCCCCGAGCGCGCCAGCCGATAACCCGCCCCGACCGGGACACCCGGTCCGGTGCCGATCTCCCCGGTTGATTCCTCGCGATGCCGTGGGTGTTTCGCGGGTGGGCGGGCTGGCGCGGGAGCTGTTCTGCGGGGGTGACAGGTGATGCGCCCGCAGGGATACTCCCCCTGGGTCGACCCAGCCCCGTTTGAGGTGGAGCGGCCTCGCTTGCCGTGGTGGACACTGCTACCCCGCAAGCTCCTGCTCATCCTGTCGCCGATCATCCTGTTGGCTGTCCTGACGACAGTGGTGGTGTTCCTGGCGCGCCGGGTGTGGCGTTACCCGCTGTTCTTCATCGGCACCGCTGTTGTGGTCGGGTTGGGTGTCGGCTGCTCCTGGTGGGCACCGGTCACACTGCTCACCGCGCTGGCCGCGCTGGGTGGGCTGTGGGCCTGGCGGCACCGGGATTCCTTCTCCCGCATCGTGGTGCGGCAGGCCCGCTCGGAATGGCGCCGCGCCCGGGCCTACGCGTGGCCGTGGCGCCGCGTGATGCTGTTCACCGAGCTGACCAAACACACCGGCAACACGCAACGCCGGGTGCACTACCCCCAGCTGCGCCGAGTCCGCTCCGACGGCTGGCGCGACCGAGTGTCAGTCAAGCTGGTGCACGGGCAATGCGCGGCCCTTTACGCCGCTCACGCTCAGGAGTTGGCGAACTCCTTCGGCGCCCGGTCCTGCCGGGTCCGCGTGGATCGGCCCCGGCGGATCTGGCTGGACCTGATCCACACCGACCCGCTCGCTCAGCTGGTCCGGGTACCCGCGCTGGCCGGCCCCGATACAGGGGTGGATTTGGCGCGGGTGGTGATCGGGCGGACCGAGACCGGCCGGCCATGGGTGCTGCGCCTACTGGGCCGCCACATCCTCGTGGCCGGAGTCAGCGACGCCGGCAAATCCTCCGTCATGTGGGCCGTGCTCCGCGCGCTGGCACCGTGGATCCGCGCCGGCCGGGTGCAGGTGTTCGGGATCGATCCCAAGGGCGGCATGGAACTCGGCCGCGCACCCCGACTGTTCCACACACTCGTCTGCACCAACGGCACCGAGGCCGTCGAGCTACTCGAACACGTCGCCACCCTGACCCGCCAACGCGCCGAAGCGCTACGCCAGCAGGGCACCCGGAAATGGAGCCCGGCCTCGGGTCAACCGTTCGTGCTGCTCATCGTTGACGAGCTGGCTGACGTGATCGCCTACCAACCCGACAACGCCCTACGCAAACGAGCCAACGCGGCCTTGCAATCCATCCTCTCCCAAGGCCGCGCCCCCGGAGTCTGCGTGATCGGGCAGATCCAGGACCCCCGCAAACAAATCATCGACTGCCGCCACCTATTCCCCCTCAAAATCGCCATGCGCCTGGACGAACCCGAACAAGTCGACATGGTCCTCGGCGACGGCGTCCGAGAGCGCGGCGCGGCGGCACACGAGATCAGTGAGGACACCCCCGGTGTCGCGTGGGCCAAGGTCGACGGCCGCCGCGACCCCGACCGCGCCCGCGCGTTCCACACCACCGACACCGACCTCGACGAACTGTCCGCCTACGTCACCGCGGGCCAGCGCACCGCCCCCCGCCCGCTCACCGGAATCGAGGCGGCATGAACACCACCGTGTTGGACCTTCTTGACGCCCTGCGTGCCCACCTCGCTGAGTTCGAGCTACCGGAGTTGTACTCGGTGCAGGTGATCACCGTGTCGGGTGAGCCCAGGGTGACCATGCAACTGGCCGCCCACCAGCCTTCCCAGGTCGCCACTGGGCTGCTGACCTGGGCCTGCACCCTCAGTCATGTCACCGCTGAGGCCTGGCGGGAGCCCGGTGGGCAGGCGGTGCACCTGTCGGTGACCGGCCGGCTCGCCAGGGGCGTCACGATCCGCGTCTACGGCGCCTTGCCCGTCACCCCGCATGGGATCGGCGCTGATCTCGCCCCCAACACCAGCGCGACCGTGCCCCTGTCGGCCCTGCGCCACTTCGTCACCCCCGAAGAGGTGATCTCCTGATGAGCGGCACCGAACCCAGCCCGCTGGACGTCGCGCGGATGACCCGAGCCCAGCGAGCCGCACTCCCACTGAGCACCGACGTCGCCCAAGCCCTGGCCGAGCAACACGGCGTGTGTGTGCGCCCGTTGGCGATGCGCCGGATCGACACCACCACCGGGCGGGTGGAAGTCGTCCCTGTTCCGTGCGGATCCACCCGCGAAGACCAATGCCGGCCGTGCGCGGAGAAAGCACGCCGGTTGCGGATGGTGCAGTGCCGCCAAGGCTGGCACCTGGACACCGAACCCATCACCGACCGGGCCACCCCGAGTGAAGACCACACGGCACTGATGGCCACCCGCGCCGATCTCCTCGCCGCATACGCCGAGTGCCAGGAGGCGGGTGACGAGGACTCGTGTGAACAGATCGCCGAGTCGGTCGCCGAACTCGACACCGAACTACGGTCACTGGGCGTGCGAGGCCGGCTCACCCCCCTGGACCCGCCACCCAAGCCAGTGAAGCGGTCAACCCGGCGTCGCCAAGACGCCCCCGATCTGCCCCGCCGACCCGTCGAGCACCGCACCCTCGGGCGAGTGTTCGCCGGACGGTACCGGCCTTCAACGTTCCTCACCCTCACCCTGGACTCCTACGGCCGGGTCGACAACCACGGCGCGGCGGTAGACCCCGACACGTATGACTACCGGCGAGCGGCTCGGGACGCGATTCACTTCCCGGCGTTGTTGGATCGGTTCTGGCAGAACACCCGGCGGTGTGTCGGGTGGGAGGTGCAGTACTTCGGCACCGTCGAACCTCAAAAACGCGGTGCCCCGCATTTCCACGCCGCGATCCGGGGAGCGATCCCGCGTGCCGAGCTGCGGGCGATCACGGCCGCGACCTATCACCAAGTCTGGTGGCCGGCCCATGACCAGCTCGTCTACACCGACGGGCGACTCCCGGTTTGGGACACCCGTGTGAGGGGCTTCATCGACCCTGACACCAGCCAACCGCTACCCACTTTCGACCACGTGTGCGAGGAACTCACCGAACCCGCCCACGTCGCCCGGTTCGGGGCACAGGTGCACGTCAAAGGCATCCTCGGCGGCACCGAAGAAGCTGGACGCCACATCGGCTATCTGACGAAATACCTAACCAAATCAGTAGGTCAAGCCGCTGGGCTCGGCGAGACCGCGACAGACCGCCAACGTGACCACGCCCACCGGTTACACGCTGAACTAAGGGTCACGCCGTGTTCGCCGCGTTGTCCGGTGTGGTTGCTCTACGGAATCCAACCCCACGGCGCCCGACACTCCATGACACCCGGGCACTGCAAGGGCAAGGCGCACAAACCCGAACACCTGGGCATTGCTGGGCGCCGAGTGCTCGTGTCCCGCAAATGGTCGAACAAGACCCTGGAGGACCACCGGGCTGAGCGCGGTGAATTCGTTCGGCAACTCCTTCAGCAGGCCGGTGTCCAGCCCGCGCACGGCCCCGGGGACGGGCCATATGTGTGGGAACGCCCCGCGCCCTCTGACCCTGATGTGCCACCCCGGCCGGTGCTGCTGTTGCGGGCCGTCGCTGAGCGGCAGCGATGGAAAGCCGAATACACCGCCGCTCAACTCGCCGCGAACGGCCCACCACCCGACCAAGACTGTTCGGCAACCAGCGATCAAGCCGCCTGAGAGGAGAGAATCCATGGAACCGACGAAGCCGCAGACGCGGCTCATGGCGGTGCAGCAGGCGGCCGACGAGCTGGCCGTCAGCCCACGAGCCACCTAATCATGCACGCCATCGCCGAACGCATCTCCTGGCGAACCGAATACGACCGGGCCATGTCAGCCGCAACCGGCCCACCACCAGGCACGGCCAATGTTTCGGCAACTCCAGAAGCAGCGTGAACAGGGGGGCGAAGAGAGATGAGCAGCAAGTCACCAGACAAGGTTCGAGAGCTGGCCCAGCTAATGACCGTTCCGGAGATCCTGGCGGCGCTGGGCGGGTCAGTGTCACGAGACACTTTCTACAAATGGCGGCAAACCGGGAAAGGGCCTCGTTGCTTCTCCCTCCCCAACGGGGAGCTACGGTGCACGGTAGCTGACTTCACCGAATGGCTCAGCAGGCTACAGGGAGCGGCAGCATGACCACTACCTATGAGGTCCGGTTCTGGGAAATTAAGACTCTCAAGAGCGGCAAACGACGGTATGGGGTTCGGTGGGTCACTGGGCTGGAACGGCATTCGCGATACTATGAGACTAAGGCGCTTGCGAACAGTCAGCGGTCGGAGTTGATGCAGGCTGCTCGGCGCGGCGAGGCGTTCGATATCGAGAGTGGGCTCCCCGTCTCGATGCTCAAGCAACTCAACGCGGCGTCCTTTGTGGAGTTCGCGCAGTGCTACATGGACATGAAATGGCCGAATTCTGCGGCGACGACGCGGGGTAGCACGGTGGAGGCGCTGGCCACGGCTGGTGCGGCGTTCGTGCGGGATGCGGTCGGGCGGCCGGATGTTCGGGAGCTGCGGCGGGTCCTGACGGCGCACATCCTTCCGCCGACCACGCGGGCCGGGGAGCTGTCGCGGGTCGAGCGGCAGACGGTCGACTGGTTACTTCGGCAATCACGGCCATTGGTCGACTTGGCCGAGCCAGCGGCGGTGAGGGAAGTGCTGGATGGGATGGCCGCCAAACTCGACGGGACGAATGTGGCGGCGACGGTGTACCGACGGAAGCGGGCGGTGCTGTCCAATCTGTTGTCGTACGCGGTGGAGCGGGAGCTGTTGACAGACAACCCGCTGAACAGGGTCAAGCGGATGGCGCCGAAGATGATCGACCAGCTTGATCCACGCGTGGTCGCGAACCCGGCTCAGGTTCGGGAGCTGTTGACGGCGGTGACCTACGTTGGCCGGCGTAACCGGGACCGGGGTGCGCACATCCATGCCTTCTTCGCGACCGTCTACTACTCGGCGGCCCGACCGGCTGAGGTTCTCGCGCTGCGGGAGACGGATTGCAAGCTCCCGGAAGCCGGTTGGGGTGAATTGGCGCTCGGCGAGTCGCGGCCGGCGGCGGGGAAGCGGTGGACGGACTCCGGGGAGGTGCACGACCGGCGGGGCCTGAAACACCGGGGCGTCAAAGACGTGCGCATCGTGCCGATTCCGCCCGCGCTGGTGGACATCCTGCGGGATCACCTGGACACCTACGGCACGGGGCCGGATGGTCGGCTGCTCCGTTCACCGAACGGTGGTGTGGTCGGGTCATCCACGTACTACCGGGTGTGGGCGGAGGCGCGGATGTACGCGCTCACACCCGCCCAGGTGGCGTCACCGCTCGCGGGTCGACCGTATGACTTGCGGCACGCGGCGGTATCGCTGTGGCTGAACGGCGGCGTACCGGCGACGGAGGTCGCTGAGCGGGCGGGCCACTCGGTGGACGTGCTGCTGCGGGTCTACGCCAAATGTATCGACGGCCAGCGCGATAAGATCAACAAAGCCATAGACGGGCTGCTCGACCAGTGACGCCACCACCCGATGACCATGACCTTGGCGATCATCACCCGGGGGCATTTTCATGCCGCGTCTATGCCGCGAACGGTGGCAGATGGGGCCGAACGGTGGAAGATGGTGACCGATGTGCGGGCGTTGGCGGGGCAGTCTCAGAAGCAGCGTTTCCCCTGCATAACCAAGGTTTTCGCTGGTTGTTGATGGGGGACCGGAGATCGTCAGCAAGGGATCGCAAGGAGTTTAGGAAACCGATGCTCTATCCCCTGAGCTACGAGGGCCTAGCTTGTGCGTTCGCCCTGGATCCGGGCAAGTTCCGTCTCGGCGCGGATTCTACGGCTGGTGGCGCTGGGTCACTCCCGCGGGGAGACCTGATCGTCCGGCGAGGGCGGGGTTTGCCTAGACTGGGCAGAGATTGCTGAGGTAGCGCCGTTGGGAACACCGCGAGTGGCCGGGCGGGAAGTGGCGACCGGCGGGTCGGTGCTGGTGCGGGCGTTCAGCTCGCGGTCAGCGGACGGGGGCCACTGAGCCGATCGGAACCATGTTTGGCCCGGCCCCGATCGGGGTATTGCTAGAACCTGGCGGCGCCCAGAGCGCAGGGTCACCGTCGATGACGAGTTAAGGAGGCTGTTGTGAGCTTCGTGGACAAGTGCAGGGACAGGGCTCAGGTGTTGCGTGGCCGCATCAAGCGGGGCGCTGGCGAGGCCACCGGCGACAGGCGTCTTGAGGCTGAGGGCAGGGCCGATGAAGTGCTGGGCAACCTGAAGCAGGCCGGCGAGAAGGTTAAGGACGCTTTTCGCGGGCGGGGCAATCGCCCCCGGCACTAGCCGCTCTGTGTCGGCGTAGGCGAAGCGGCGAGCCGCCGAGGCCGGGC
>JBOHFJ010000268.1:0-6901 GCA_050699655.1 Pseudonocardiaceae bacterium | reverse complement strand
CCGGACCCAGCCACGCATGCCAGGGCGGGGACAGATCATGAACACTGACCCGGACTACGCCCTCGACATCAGTCGACCTCCTCGACGTCGTCACTCACTACGTGCGACCTCATGTCGCAACCCCCCGTTTTTCCCGCTCTCCTCACGAGCGTTTGTAGTCCCGCATCCGCTGCGGATATCCGACCAGGCCCACGTCATAGACCGGGATCAGCAGTCGCTTACCCAGCCGCCGGGCGCCCTGGCCGCCGTCGACCCGGCGGCGGGTCCACTCACCGTCGTGCGCGACGAGCACGACGGTGGTCTCGGTGAACGTGGTGCGGGGCTCAACGAACGCCTCCACTCCCCGACGAGCCGCGGCCCACCGCTCGAGATAGTCGGCGTCCGCCTCAGTTGCGGAGCGCCTGGTCCCAGGACGGCGCCTGCCCAGGAGCCGATCCAGCACGCCCACCTGGGTACCTCCTTCACGAGCTCGCCCACGTCGCCGACGCGCTAGGCGTGGTGACAAGATGGCCTTGGCGTCCAACTCCACGTTACCGACGTTTGTTTGAGGAGCGTCTTCAGTGACCAGCACTCCAGCCCCGGATGCCGCCACCGATCTGGTGATCCTCGGCGGCGGCTCAGGCGGTTACGCCTGCGCGCTGCGCGCCGCGCAGCTGGGCCTGTCAGTCACCCTGGTGGAGCAGGACAAGCTGGGCGGCACCTGCCTGCACCGAGGCTGCATCCCGACCAAAGCGCTGCTGCAGGCCGCCGAGGTGGCCGACGCAGCTCGGGACGGCCACCAGTTCGGGGTGAAGACCGCGCTCGAGGGCATCGACCTGGGTGGGGTGAACAAGTACAAGGACGGCATCGTCGCCAAGATGTTCAAGGGCCTGCAGGGGTTGGTGGCCTCCCGCGGCATCAACTATGTCGAGGGCACCGGGCGGTTCGTCGCCCCGAACGCCGTCGACGTCGACGGGCGGCGCTACACCGGGCGCTCCGTCGTGCTGGCGACCGGTTCCTACGCCAAGTCCCTGCCTGGGTTGGAAACCGGTGGCCGGTTCATCACCAGCGATCAGGCGCTGACCTTGGGCCAGCTGCCCGAGCGCGTGGTGGTGCTGGGCGGCGGCGTGATCGGAGTCGAGTTCGCCAGCGTGTGGCGCTCCTTCGGGGCAGAGGTGACCATCATCGAGGCGCTGCCCCGACTGGTCCCGGCCGAGGACGACTTCTGCTCCAAGCAACTGGAGCGGGCCTTCCGCCGACGCGGGATCATGTTCAAGACCGGGGTGCGATTCACCAGCGCGGACCAGTCCGACTCCGGGGTCACGGTGAGCGTGGAGTCAGGTGAGCGGTTCGAGGCCGATCTGCTGCTGGTCGCCGTCGGCCGGGGGCCGAACACCGCGACCGCCGGGTACGCCGAGGCCGGCGTGCGGATGGAGCGCGGCTTCGTGCTCACCGACGACCGGCTGCGCACCAACCTTCCGGGAGTGTACGCGCTCGGGGACATCGTGCCCGGTTTGCAGCTCGCGCACCGCGGCTTCGCCCAGGGCATCTTCCTCGCCGAGGACATCGCGGGGCGCAACCCGACCCCGATCGACGAGGATGGCATCCCGCGGGTGACCTACTGCGAGCCGCAGGTGGCCTCGGTCGGGCTGACCGAGGCGCGAGCCCGGGAACGCCACGGCGAGATCGAGACGCTCACCTACGACCTGGCCGGCAACGGCAAGAGCGTCATCCTGCAGACCAGGGGCGCGATCAAGCTGGTGCGCGCCCGCAACGGCCCAGTCGTGGGGGTGCACCTGGTCGGCGACCGGGTCGGCGAACTGATCGGCGAGGCTCAGCTGATCGTCAACTGGGAGGCTTACCCGGAGGACGTCGCCGCGCTGGTGCACGCCCACCCGACGCAGAACGAGGCGCTCGGCGAGGCGCACCTCGCCCTGGCCGGCAAGCCCCTGCACATGCACGGTTGATCGAGGCCGTACCAGCCAGCGAGCGATAGCACACAAAGACGAGGGGTCGAGGAATCCAGATGGCGTACTCCGTGGCGATGCCAGCACTCGGCGAAAGTGTCACCGAGGGAACGGTGACGCGCTGGCTCAAGCGGGAGGGTGACACCGTCGAGGTCGACGAACCTCTGGTCGAGGTGTCCACCGACAAGGTCGACACCGAGATCCCCTCCCCCGCGGCCGGCGTGCTGCAGCGGATCGTGGTGCCCGAGGACCAGACCGTCGCGGTCGGCGCCGAACTCGCGGTGATCGGTGACGCCAGTAACCGCACCGCGCCAGCGGAGCCCCAGCCAGTGGAACCCCAGCGGGTCGAGCCAGCGCCACGGCCGGCCGCTCCACCGACCCCGCGCGCCGCGGGGTCCGGGACGCCCGTGCTGATGCCCGCGCTGGGTGAGAGCGTCACGGAGGGAACCGTGACACGGTGGCTCAAGCAGGTCGGTGACACCATCGCCGTGGACGAGCCGCTCGTCGAGGTGTCCACCGACAAGGTCGACACCGAGATCCCCTCCCCGGTGGCGGGCACCGTGCTGGAGATCGTCGTCGCCCAGGACGAGACCGCCGCGGTCGGGGCCACGCTGGCCACCGTCGGTGACAGCGACCGGGCGGCGGCAGCAGCCGCCCCGGAACGGGCCGAGCCACCCGTCGAGCCCGAGCAACCCGCCGAGCGTGGCCCGGCATCCGTGTTCGCTAAACCCGACGCGGCGGCCGGCGGCGCGCCTTACGTGACACCCCTGGTGCGCAAGCTCGCGGCCGAGCACGGCATCGACCTGTCGATCGTGCAAGGCACCGGGGTTGGCGGCCGGATCCGCAAGCAGGACGTGCTTGCCGCCGTCGAGGCGCCCGAACCAGAGCCGGCTCAGCCAGCGGCCGCCGCGGCGCCGACGCCGCCAGCCAGCCCTGTGGCGCCGGTGCCGACGCCAACCAGCGCCGCTCCCCGCGCGGCCCAGCCACCGCCCGCCATTGAGCCGCGTGGCACGACCGAGAAGATGTCCCGGATGCGCAGCGTCATCGCCAAGCGGATGGTCGAGTCGCTCCAGATCTCCGCGCAGCTCACCACCGTGGTGGAGGCCGACATCACCCAGCTCGCGCGGCTGCGGGATCGGGCCAAGCGAGACTTCGAGGCCCGCGAGGGCGTCAAGCTGTCGTTCCTGCCGTTCTTCGCCCATGCCACCGTCGAGGCGCTCAAGCAGCACCCGAGGGTGAACGCCTCGATCGACACCGACCGGGGTGAGGTCACCTACCACGGCGCGGAGCACCTAGGCATCGCCGTGGACACCGAACGGGGCCTGCTGGTTCCGGTGATCCACGACGCGGGCGACCTCAACATCGCCGGGCTGGCCCGCCGGATCGCCGACCTCGCCGAGCGGACCAGGACGAACAAGATCACCCCGGACGAGATGAGCGGCGGCACGTTCACCCTCAGCAACACCGGCTCGCGCGGGGCACTGTTCGACACCCCGATCATCCTGCAGCCGCAGGTCGGGATCCTCGGCACCGGCACCGTGGTCAAGCGACCGGTGGTGCTCTCCGGCGAGGACGGCGACGCCATCGCGGTCCGCTCGATCATCTACCTGGCGCTGTCCTACGATCACCGGCTGGTGGACGGCGCCGACGCGGCGCGCTTCCTCACCACCGTCACAGCGCGCCTCACCGACGCCGCGTTCGAGCGCGAACTCGGACTGTAACCGCGATCCAGCCAGCTGGATCGCGCCATCCCTCACGCGTAACGGAACATTGACGCCCGCTTGACGCTATCCCAGCGCTACGGAAACAACTGTTTAGCTCTTCAATCACGCCGCCGATTGACTTACACTCGGTTCTGATTCCGCCACGTCACGCACTTTTCTCACCACCGGTTTCCGATCGTTTCCGGAGAGTCAATTCTTCAGCCCGTTGTTGACACCGGCTTCAGCATGCGCTTAACTCTCAACTGCACCAAGAACCACCCGAAACCGGCACTGCGGAAACGTTGGTGAAATGTCGTGTCGCCGACCTGAGGGTTTCTTCTCCCCTCTCGCTTCTCGTCACGGTTAGTAACGCATCGATCACACCAGCGAATTCGTTGATTCATCATCTAAAAGCTCAGAAAGAGGGAGTTTCGGGTGACGAAATACAACCACCCCAAATTCGAGGTGGGCTTAACAAGTGATTCGAAAGGAGGAATCATGGGGCTTATTGGCGGTATCCTGAGCAGTGTCGGCGGCATTCTGGGCAGCGTTTTCTCGTTTCTCAGCGGCCTCTGACGGCCTTGAGGTGATGTAACGCAACGGTCTCCTCCCGCTACGGAGATGTCCCCGAAAAATTTCTCGCAGCGGGAGAGGCCGTTGTTTTCAGCGAAACCTCTTGCGCTCGACGCCGGGGAATCAAGCGAAGGACGGTACATGAGCTTGCGGGAAGCGTTTCTCATCGCGCTGCGTGGGGTGCGTGCGCACCGGCTGCGCTCCGCGCTGACCATGCTCGGCCTCATCATCGGAATCTCAGCGGTGATTTTTCTGGTCGCCATCGGGGACGGGGTGCAGAAATCGGTCGACGCACGCATCGAACCGCTGGCCAATCTGATCACCGTCGTGGCCACAACCGGAGACCTCCCCGGCGGACCAGCCCCGAAAAACCTGATCGATGCCGACGTCTCGGCATTGCGGAAGGCACCCGACGTCCTCGCCGTCACCCCGGTCGTCGCTGGCGCGTCATTGATCAAATCTGACATCAACCAGTCCATCGCCGCGTCCCGGGTGACCGTCGTCGGCTCCACCGAAGACTGGTTCACCGTGAACAACCGCGATGTCGCGGCCGGGTCGTTCTTCGACACCGAGCAGGCCCGCTCCGCCGCCAGAGTCGTCGTGCTGGGGCCCACCGCGGTGACCAACCTGTTCGGCGGCGTCAGCACCGCCGCCCTCGACCGCACTGTCCAGATCAACCGCCAGAGCTTCAAAGTTATCGGGGTGATGCAGTCCGTTGGCCTGCCGAGCGACGACATGGTGGTCATGCCGCTGAAGACCGCACGCAGCTATGTCTTCGGTCTCGGCGACGTTGTCAACGAGGCCACCGTGCAAGCCGCCTCGGTGGCCGCCGTACCGGCAGCCACGGACGAAGTGACCAACATCCTGGACACCCGGCACGACATCAACACCCCCGCGGCCCGGGATTTCCAGGTCCAGTCTCTGACCTCCAGGATCACTCAGTTCAGCCAGATCCTGCGTATTCTCACCTTGTTCACCGCCGCCGTCGCCGCGATCTCCCTGATGGTCGGTGCGGTCGGTGTCCTGAACATCATGCTGGTCTCGGTCACCGAGCGAACCCGGGAAATCGGGATCCGCAAAGCGATCGGCGCCACTAGCCGTGCCATCCTGGAACAGTTCCTCATCGAAGCCATCGTCCTAGCCGGACTCGGCGGGCTCATCGGCATCGGCGTCGGGATCGGACTGTCCCTGCTCGGCGGTGTCATCGCGCCCGCCTTCGCATCCCACCTCGGCCCCGCCTTCGCTGATTTCGCCCCTGTGGTGTCCATCACGCCCGTGGTCGTGTCATTCACGATCAGCCTCGCGATCGGGCTCATCGCCGGCAGCTACCCCGCCTACCGCGCCGCCCGGCTGCGCCCCATCCAGGCCCTCCGATACGAATAACACCGCCAGATGTTGGCGAAGCACCCAGACCGCGCTGTAGTGCCACCAGGGCACGCCCGATCAATCGCTGATCGAGAGGCGGTCGGCGATCCTGAGTACGCTCAGCGCGCCGAGTTCGACACTGGAGTTGCTCGGGTCGCTCCCGACAGCTCGCCTGTCGAACTCGGCAACCGTAACGCTGATCAAAAACCACGAGGTCTACCATTCCTTGATCACCGAAAGTGTGGCGTCACGGTGCGGGCACGGACGGCCGCGGCTCACTTTCAACGATCTTGCGGTGCCGCGTCGTCGGGTCTGCGTTCAAGTGCGGTCGTGCAACTCGCCAGCTTTGAGTCGCACCGATCACAAATTCCCTCCCAAGTCCTGGCACATGATCACCCTGGGACAGCGGTTTGCTGGGGATTACATGCGTTCTGGCACGCTGATTCCGAGCACGTTGAGGCCGTGTTCAAGGATTGTGTGGACACGCTCAACGACAGCGAGGAGCCGATCGTCGACTCCCTGGTCGTTAATGACTTTCTCGCTAGCGTACAGCTTGTTGAAAGCTTGGGAAATTTTCATGAGGTAATCACACACGAGCTGAGGTTGCAGGCGTACGGCGCTTTCCAGCAGTGCCCGCTCGTACTGGTCGGCCAGCAGGGCGACGTCCCACAGTGCATCGGAGACCTCCGCCGTCGAGGCGCGCCGCTCCAGCGCGGAGGATTTTTCCCGGATGGAGGCACATCGCACAGCCGTGTATTGCAGATAAGGCCCGGTGGCTCCCTCGAAACGCACAGCGTCGGCCAGATCGAACGTAATGGCGCTGGAGGGTGTTACGCGGAGCAAGGCGAAGCGGACAGCGGCGGTGGCGACTTCTTCGGCGATGTGTTCGATCGTGGCCACGCCCAAGAGGGAGTTGGCGTTGGCCACTCGCTCGCGGGCGAGTTCCCGAGCCTGATCGATCAAGTCCTCAAGGAGGACGACGCTGCCTTGGCGGGTGGACATCTTACCGTCTTTCAGCATGACATAGGAATAGAAGACAGCCTCGGGGGCATGAACTCCCCGTGAGCCCACGAGGAGCCCCAGCTGTTCCATGTAGAGCTTGTGATCCTCGCCGAAGACGACGATGTTGCGGCCCCCGGCGGCGGAGCGGGTTTTACGCAGATTGTAGGCGAGATCCCGGAGTGCGTACATCGAGCTGCCGTTGGCCCGGCGCAGCACCATATAGCGGCCCTCGTCGCGGTTGAAGCCAAGCTTCCTGAGATCGGCCACCAGACGACCGAGGTCGTCTTTCTGCGCAATGTTCTCCTTGACCTG
>JBOHFJ010000267.1:0-6906 GCA_050699655.1 Pseudonocardiaceae bacterium | reverse complement strand
CCACTCCCGAGGAACGCGCCCGCGCGGCGTCACGGGTGGCGGCCGTGGCCGGCTGCGACAGAACGACAGTCGAGCGCTATTTCCGCGACACCTGGCACGTCCGCCACGACGGTACCCTGCCCACGCGGGCCGACCTCGCCGCCCACCTGGTCCGTGCCGTCCACGGACCAGGTGCGGCGGTCGGGCCAGTCGGGGACGTGCTGCGCACTCTCGGACAAGTCCGCCTCATGCCCGTACCATCGGTCGTCAATACGTTGAAATCGTTGCGCAACAAGCGACTGCGACTCGGCATCCTCAGCGACGCCAGCGCCGAGATCGTCGCCGCCTGGCCGCGGAGCCCGCTCGCCGCGCTAGTGGACGCGGCGGTGTTCAGTTGCACCGCCAGAGCCGTCAAACCCGACCAACGGCTTTACGGCCGCATCTGCGACGAGCTGGACGTGCCATCGAATCGGACGCTCTATGTGGGCGATGGTGGCGGTGACGAGCTGCGCGGCGCACTCGCGGCGGGCATGGCCGCCGTCGCGGTTCGCCGCCGTGGCCCCACCGATGCTCTCGCCTTCGGCGACACCGACTGGTCCGGCCCCGTCTTGGATGCAGCGGAGCACGTGCCCGCCTACCTCGCGGAGCGCGCGTGAAGGCGTGGGAGATCCGCAGCGGCGACCTTGGTCTGCACGAGGTGGAATCAGCCCACCCGCGCGAGGGTGAGACCGTGGTGCGTGTCAGCCACGTCGGCATCTGCGGTAGCGACCTACTCAAATTGTTGCGCCCCAACGATTTCGGTCTCCCCGAGCCGTGGCGACCGGGCCACGAGATCGTGGGCACTGACCCAGCTGGCCGCGCTGTCGCCGTCGACCCGCTCGTACCGTGTGGCGCCTGTCCGCGCTGCATATCGGGAGACACCCACCTGTGTGCAAGCCTGCGGCGGCTCGGCTGGGACTTGCCGGGCGGATTCGCCGAGCAGGTGGTCATCCCGGCCGAGAACGCACACCTACTACCGGACGGTGCCGATCCCCTCCACGCAGCTCTCGCTGACCCGGCTGCGGTCGCCATACACGGCCTCCGGTGCAACCCGATCACGTCACAAGGACGCCTGGCCGTCGTTGGTGCAGGCACGGTCGGCCTGCTCACCGCGCTCTACGCCCACCAGCAAGGCTGGGAAGTCACCGTCGTGCACCGCGACGGCCGCGCACCCCGCGACGGCGTGACCACGGTGATACCCGCCGTGTTCCGATCGCCTGCCGCACTGCCCCCGCACGAGCCTTTCGATGTCGTGGTGGACGCGGCCACCGGAGCCGATCCAGCGCCGCTCGGCCTCGCCCTGCAGCTCGTGGACGACGGCGGCACCGTCGTTGTCCAGAATGCCTACCGTCCCGGCGTCTGCCTTCCAACGCCGCTGCGTGACTTCTTCCGCCGATCGATCCGCCTGATCGGCTCATTCTCGTACTGCCGCCGGCAATCGGATGACTTCACCCTGGCCTTGGACCTGCTGCGCAGCAACGCCACACAGGTCACGCACCTTGTCGCCGAGGCGGGTGAACTCACGGAGTTGCCCACCGTGCTCGGCGGCTGGTCGACGCGCTCGGTCCGGCAGGTTCTCGCCGTCCGCTTCTCTTGACGGACCAGTCACGTCAAGCTAACTCTTACGTCACGTTTCCATACCATGGCGCGCAAGGGGAGACAGCAATTTCCTCGTTTGCCGGCCGAGACCATTGATGTTATTGCACACGCCGTTGACCGTGCAGTACAGAATGGCGCGACTCGCGGTCATGCTCCTTCTCCGACACCCCGTGATCGGTTAGTACTACAGGGCTAGATCATGATTGTTTGGAGGCGGAGGTGTCGACGGACGTGGGCCCGGCGGGCCTGGGTTTGGTGTTGTCGGCGTCAGATTGACCAGTGCAGGCCGTGGTTTATGTCGTGTTCGCCGTGGTGAATGAGGTTGAGGAGTCGGCGGATTCCAGCGAGGGTGAGCGCAATAAGATGCCGGTGGATAGGTGGCGGTCCCGGTTGCGTTGGTTGGTCGGGTGGATTGTTGTGCTGGTTTAGCCGCTCGGCGTGTTGGCGCCCCTATTTTGATTTTGTGTGCGGTGATGGCGAGGAAGGTGTGGGTGAGCATGGCGAGGGTGATATGTCGGTGCCAGGCGTGCCAGGTGCGGACTTGGTAGTTGTCGAGTCCGGCTTCGTTTTTGGCTGACCCGAAACATTCCTCGATGGGCCAGCGTGCGCCGGCCACGGTGACAAGGTCACCGAATCGGGCGTGGTGGGGGTTGTGGCAGTGATAGTAGGCGAGTTCACCGTCGTGGATCGATCGGCGGATCAGGTACTGGTGGCCGGGATCGGCGGAGTCGATGAGTGCCCAGTATGTGATGAACGCGGTCATCGGCCTTGCCCTGGTCGCGGTAACGGACGCTGGCGGCCGCGGCACGCGCATCATCAGTGACGAGCATGCCACCCTCCGCGGTGGTCACCACTTTCGTCGCGAACATAGAGAATGCGCAATATCTCCGAATGTCCCGGCGGCCTTGCCCCGCAAGGTCGCGCCGTGGGCGTGCGAGGCATCCTCAACCAGGAAAAGCCCGCGATCATCACAGAACCGGCGGATAACGGGAAGACACGGCGCGAGGTGCCCGCCGATATGAACCACCACCACAGTGGCAACATCGCGTGTGCAGGCAGCCTCGATGGACCGCATGTCGGCATGCAGATCGGAGTCGTACAGCACCGGCCGGCCACCGGCTCGCAGCAGCGCCTCAGCGGTGGCATAATTGGTGTTGGCTGGCATCAACACCGCCGCTCCAACAAGACCCAAACACCGGAATCCGATCTCCAATGCCGCGGTGCCCGACGCCACCGCCGTCGCATGAGACACACCGATGAATTCAGCGAATCGCTGTTCGAGCTCCGCGTTGTGGGCACCGGGTATCAACCACCCCGAAGACAGTATGCGTCGTGCCCTGCCGAGGAACTCCTCGATCTCGCGGTCCGAGAACCGGACTCGATACGCGGCTATCTCGTTCGTCACATTCTATCCTCAGATAGTTTCATCCAGTCCAAGGCGCGCCATCCCACTAATTGGGTTGACATGGCTACCCAGCGGGCAATACGACCCTATCCGCCGTCCGGCCCTGTGGGGGTGAGGAGGGCGACTCCCGGGCGTGGGGGCGAGTGCTGTGGAACGGTCTTTGCAGCTGGAAGTCGGTGGTGGTCCAGACTGGGCAGGGGAAGTGGGGGTGTTGCCATCGGCGTTGCCAGCTCCACCAGGGGTGCCAGCTGTGGCGGCGGGGGCAGACGTGGCAGCGACCGGTGCGGGAGGGTTGGTGCTCGAGCAGTTGGGCCAGGAGAGCGGCCAGCGCGCTGGGGTTGGGGTGGCGGCCAGATCGTTGCAGCTTGGTGAGTGTGCTCCAGACCCGGTGGACCAGCGTGCGTGCGATAGGGGGTCGCTCGGCGAGGTAGGCCAGCGTCCGCGCCGACAGCTGCGGCCTGTCCTGCTCCCGCGGGATCGGTGCGGTGGGCATCAGTCACCGCCCGAGATCTCGGTGAGGCTGATCCGCCGCAGACCCCAGGAAGCTCAGCGTTAGATGACCGTCATCAACATACTGATCGCCCGACGTGGCCATCCCATTCCCGGAAGCTCGCCCCGGCACCCATGATGCCCGCGGTTCAGAACTCATACGCATGCGGGGAATCGTGCGGTCTGTTTTGGTGCTATTGTGCGCCTATGGTGCACGCGGGTGCGGGTTCACCCGATCGGTGCGACTCCCATACACCAGGCCAGGTTGCGCAGCTCACGGCCACCGGCGTCGCGTCGGGCTTGGCGCAGCAGGTCGGCGACTGTTTCGCGGATGAACACGTCGTGGTGGATGCGTTGCGCGGCGAGCTGTTCGGCGTGCAGCGGCACGCGCACGCCCTTCTCGCGGATCTTCGTCTCGGCAGTTAGGGCGCAGCCGACCTCAGCACAGAACGCGGCCTGGCTGCCAGTGAACCACCCCGAGTTTGATGGAGGCTCTTGTCCTGACCGGAAAACAGAGTCGGGGACGGGCGAACGGGACCGCCGGCTCGGCGTTGCTGTGTCGCGGAGCCGGGACGGGCTCGGGCTACGGGTCAGCGAGGTCGTGCAGCTGCGGCTGGAGGATGTCGATTGGCGCAATGCCGTAGTGGGGGTGCGCGCCCGTAAGACCGGTTATGGCGCTCTGCTACCTGTGCCTGGCGAGGTGGGGGCGGCGCTGGCCGGCTAACTGCGGCACAGCCGCCCAGACACCCGTGCTCGGCAGGTGTTCGTGCTGCACCGCATACGAGTCGGCGTGTCGATCAGCAGCGGCATAGTCGGGGCCCGACCATGCCGCAGGGTGGCTCCGCATCCGATAACGCACCGATCATCATCCGCCACCACGCGCCAACGAATGACAGAGACGTCGCACACGAGCGGAGAGGACGCCCGATAGCCGGGCTCCTCTCCCACACCGGAACTTAATCCACTCTTCCCACCGATGGGCCTTGGGTGTGCTCACTCAGATTTGTCAGGGTGGCGGCGAGGATGTGTGGGCCGCGCGCAGAATAGAATTTGGTCACATTTAAAGCACAGGTCTGGAGCTTGGCGGCGTCGGTGGCCACGCCGAAGAGGTTGTCGAGGAATCCCGTGGTGGGCAGGGCGGCATCGACCAGCCTGACAGTGTCGGCCAGCCTGACAGTGTCGAACTTGGGCAGCGCAGCATCGAACGCCCCGGTGAGGTACAACCCACCCCACGACTGCACGTATTTATCAGCCACAACCACGCGGGACCCCTCCCCGTATTACCTGCTCGTATCTCCAAGATACGCCCTGTAACCGAAACCGCCATGTTCGCGACCGAGGGTCGCTGAGCGGCACGTTTCCGGCACTGACTGGCCTAAACCTCAGCGGACACCACCCAAAAACCCCACTGACCCAGCGTTGATCATCACCCCAACCCAGTGGTCCACCTTCACCACAGCGGTTCGTGTCGGCGAGTTTGACTAACCGTTCTTTATGGGTCAGCGACATGCTGACAACGCGTTGATAAGCGGCGCAGCGCCCAGCGACTTACTGTGAATGCCGCGCACGGAACGGGCAGGAATTGGCCTTCTGGGCTCGGTCAGTCTCGTTTGAAGACGCCGCTAAGGCCGGCGACTACAACGGTGGTGAGCAACCAGCCAGCGAAGGTGAAGCCAAACGAGACCCAGACGACCCAGCCGGAGGCAACAAAGCTGTCTCGTTGCTTGAAGTTGGCCACTGGCAGCAGCAAGTCCACGGTATAGCGGAACGAGTTGAAACCGGGCTGCTCTGGCGATCCGGGTTTGGCTGCACGCAGCAAGCCGGGGTGCCCGACGGCAAAAATCAGCGACCCGAGGACAACCAGCACCGCCAACCAGATCAGGGCAAGCATGGGGCGGTAGCCATAGCCGATGGTGCAGCGCAGAAACCCACTCCATGCCCGGCTCGGCCAGCGGGTCCATCCGTGAACATTGGCTCGGCGGGCACGCTGTTTCCCGATCGCCACTATGCGGGCGGCCTGCTCGTTACCCTCCCGCCGGTACACCCCGGCCAGTTGTTCGTAAGGCTGCGGCAGATAATCGGCCCTGGGCAACCACAACCGTACCCGGTCTTCGGCCGTGGCATCCGATGCCTTGATCGAGTCGTAGACGAACCCCTCCAGCTGGAGTTGTTCCGACCAGGTCCTCTTTTCGTCCTGCCAGGCGCCCAACTGCGCGCGGTGTAGGTTAAGACGGCCGTGGAATACGGCCGGACGCATCACCACGGCCTGCACCACAGACGCAAACTCCAAGTCAACCGCCAGCCCCTGAGGATTACAGAAGATAGCCTCGTCACAGAGCAGCTTGCCACCGATGTGGATGCTGGCCAACTGCACCGCCCCAGTGCACTGTGCCTTCTCCAAGGACATCAAACCGTCGACGGCACGGGCGTTCCAAGATCACTTGGCGTGATGAGGCGGTCTGGTGACAAAGATGACGATCTTCGGCGTGTCGTGTCGGTAGGCGAACGAAGCTCCGGTAGGACGAGTGGTCCCTTCACAGACTTCTCGTTGCCACCGGAGCTTCGTTGCTGGTTCATTCTGTCATCGGTGAGGCCTACGCGACAGCACTCGATGGCGCGGTGTCGGGCGAGTCGCTTGACACCGATCTGTCCTCGGCCGCGCTGTGTGATGCTGACCTGCTACGACGCTTCGCCGTGGTGTCCGACGGACGTGGCGCTCAGGGTCGGGATCACCCGGTCGCGGTCGTGTTGACGTTGTGCGCGGCGGCGGTCCTGGCTGGGATGAGATCGTTCACCGCGATCGCCGGGTGGGTCGCTGACGTGCCCGCCGAGGTGCTGGCCCAGGTCCACGGCCGGCGGGTGGCCGAGCGTGGCGCGAGGAGCTTGTTCCCGTCGAAGTCCACGCTGTGGCGGGTGCTCACCGGGGCCGACGCGGCCGCGGTGGACGCCGCGGTCGGGGCCTGGCTGCACGCCCAGGCGGCTGCCCGGAACCGGGCAGGTGCCCGTACCGCCGCTCGTGAGGAGTCGGACGGAGCGTCGCTGGTCGCGATCGCGGTGGACGGCAAGACCCTGCGCGGCGCGATCGGCGACGACGGCACCCAGGTGCACCTGCTGGCCGCGGCCACCCACGGCGAGCAGTTGGTGCTGGGCCAGGTCGAGGTCGGCGCGAAGAGCAACGAGATCCCCCAGTTCGCCCCGCTGCTGAGCGGGCTCGCCGCCGCTGGAGTCGACCTGACCCAAGCCGTGATCACCGCCGACGCGTTATGCCGACATCGGCATAAAGCGTCTTATGAGGACGTGCGGGTTATGTCGATGTGCTGCCCAGGGCCGCTGCTGGCGGCGGTGTCCCGGTCGCTGAGGTTGGCATAATCGCGCGCAGGATCGGCCTCTTCTAC
>JBOHFJ010000266.1:0-6912 GCA_050699655.1 Pseudonocardiaceae bacterium | reverse complement strand
GCGCACCGCCAGCGCGAGCGCCGCGGGCAGCACGGTGGCCAGGGTCTCGTCGGAGACGTTCTTGTACAGCGCGGCCAGCGCGTTGCGTTCCAGTAGGTAGGTCTCGCGCGCCGGGTCCGCGCCGCGTAGCGAGCCGTGGTGGTGGTGGTAGGCGATCGAGGCCGGCTCGTAGCGCACCCGGTACCCGCGCAGGTTCAGCCGCCAGCCGAGGTCGACGTCCTCGCAGAACATGAAGAACCGCTCGTCGAACCCGCCGAGTCGCTCGAAGACCTCGCGCCGGACCAGCAGCGCGGCTCCGGTGCCGAACAGCACGTCGCGGGCGGTGCCGTGGGCACCGTCGTCGGGCTTGCCGACGTGCGGCTTGTAGCCCATCCCGTACCAGGTCAGGCCGCCGTCGACGTAGTCGATCCGCTTGCCGTCCCAGTCCAGCACCTTGCTGGCCACCGCGGCGATGTCGGGGCTTTCGGCCAGCGCCTTGATTGCGGCGCGCACCCAGTCGCGGTGCGGTCGCGCGTCGCTGTTGAGAAAAGCGACGACCGAGCCGGTGGCTTGTGCGGCCCCGAGGTTGCAACCGCCGGCGAACCCGAGGTTGGTGGCCGAGCGGATCAGCCGAACTTGCGGGACCGCGGCGGCGATCCGCCGTGCGCCACCGTCGCCGGAAGCGTTGTCCACACAGATCAGCTCCAGCGCCTCGGTGGGCCAGTCCAGCTCGTCGCGCAGCGCGCGCAGGCAGGTCATGGTGTGCTCCGCGCCGCGGTAGTTGACCACGATCACCGATACCTTCGGCGGTACGCCCACGCTCGGTCCTCCCTCGTTCCGTGGGTAGCCTGCCGCATCACTCAAGATCACGTAATTTCGGGTTAAAGAACGCCCCATCAACCATCAACGAAATGGGATGCGCCGATCGTGCGATGGTAGCGGACTGTCCTGACGCGCTCACGGGGCTCCGCGAAAATCATCGACTGAATCTTCGACAGGCAAGAAATCATTGACTGACGCCGGGTGGCGCGTTCCTTAACGGAATGCGGAATGAGCCGTCATACGTCGAATAAATTGACCGTTCGGCGCTGCGAGACTTCCGAAACCTTCCTTTTTCGCGCTCGCGATGAGGGGATACCAGCGCAACTTCCCCCACTCATTCGGCGCCCTCGAGGCGGGCCGGGAAATCGAGTTCACATGTCCCAAGGAAAGCATCGATCACTCACTCGACGTCACCTGCTCGGTGTCGTCGTCCCAGTCGTTGTCGCAGCCTGTGCCGCATTGGCTGCGGCTAGTATTGTCGCGGATAACGCCGCCGCCGAGACGGGAGTGAACTGGGACGCGGTCGCGCGCTGCGAATCTGGCGGGAACTGGGCGATCAACACCGGCAACGGCTTCTACGGTGGATTACAGTTCACGATGTCAACGTGGCTCGCCAACGGCGGCGCGGGCAGCCCCGCGAATGCCACCCGGGAACAGCAGATCGCCGTCGCCGAGCGGGTCCTGGGGTCGCAGGGAATCGGCGCGTGGCCGGTGTGCGGGAAACACGCCGGAGACTGATGACCACTGTGCGTATTTCGCATACCGCTCAGCGCGCGCCGATCCCGATCAGTGCGCCGACCAGGTAGGTCGCCACCGCGGCGATCACGCCGAACCCCACTTGGCGCAGTCCGCCGCGCCACCACGAGCGGGTGGTGAACCGGGCCGCGAGCCCACCAGCCAGCAACAGCCCACTCGCGCCGGTGACCAGGCCCGCGATCAGCCCGGTGAAGCCGAGCAGGTACGGGATGAGCGGGATCAGTGCGCCGAGCGCGAAGCAGAGGAACGACGAGCCGGCGGCCACCCACGGGGAGGGCTGCTCATCGGGGTTCACGCCGAGCTCCTGGTTGATGTGCACCCGCAGGGCCAGCGACGGGTTGGCGTGCACCTCCTCGGCCACCCGCCGCGCGGTCTCTCGGGTCAGGCCCATCCGCAGTAAGGAGGCGAGCAGCTCGGCCTGCTCCGCGCGCGGGTGCCGGTTCAGCTCGTCGCGCTCGACCCGGACCTCGGCGCGCACCGAGTCGTTCTGCGTCTCTACCGACGCGTACTCACCCAGCCCCATCGAGAACGCGCCCGCCACCAGCCCGGCCGTCCCGGTCAGCACGATCAGGTGAGCGCCCGCCCCGCTGCCGCCCACTCCCGCGATCAGCGCGATGTTGGTCACCAGACCGTCCATCGCGCCGAACACCGCCGGCCGCAGCCACCCTCCGGATACGTCGTGGTGGACGTGCCCAACCTCATCATCCGGCTCGACAGCCATCTTCCATCACCGCACCTCAGCGACGCCCTGGCCACCACGGTACTGATCGGGCGAGGTGATTGGTCTAGGCTGCTCCGGTGCCCGCCGTGTCCCGCCCGCTCGCCGATGGGCTGAGCGCTGTGGCACGAGTCGGCACTGTGGCGTGGTTGAGCGCTAGGGCGTGGTTGAGCGCTGTGGCGCGGCTGGGACTGGCTGCGGTGTTCTTGGTCTCCGGGGCGCTCAAGGCGGTCGACCCGGCGCAGACCCGGGTTGCCGTGAGCGCCTACCAGCTGCTGCCACCGGATCTGGTCGGGCCGGTCGCCACGGTGTTGCCGCTGGTGGAACTGGCACTGGGAACCGTGCTGCTCGCGGGCGCGTTCACTCGGTGGGTCGCCCTCGCCTCGGCTGTGCTGCTGCTGGTGCTGATCACCGCGGTGGCCCAGGCCTGGGCTCGCGGCCTGTCCATCGACTGCGGCTGCTTCGGCGGCGGCGGTGCGGTGGCCAAAGGCGCCACGCACTATCCGCAAGAGCTGGCCCGCGACGCTGGCATATTGTTGCTGGCGCTGTGGCTGCTGGTGCGGCCCCGAACGGCGTTGAGCGTTGACGGCTGGCTGCGCGCGGATCCAGACGGGCGTTGGGTCCCAGTTCAGACTCCGTCGCGGTGAACGCGGTGAACTCAGCGACGCAGTAACGCAGCCGGGATTCCGGCCCCAGGGACAGGGAGGACGCGTCTTGGGTGGCGCCGAACGGACCGAGGACAAGCGCAAGCGGCAGGCCGCGCAGGCGGTGACGGCGGCTCGCGGGAGCCGTGGCGGCAGCCGAGAAGTGATCGCCGGGGTCGCCATCGTGGTGGCACTCATCCTGGTCGTCGGGATCGGGCTTTTCGTGCAGCATCACAACAAGACCGGTCCGCTCGCCAAGGCGATCCCCCCTGCCGCAGCCGGGGTGGAGTACCGGGTGGCCACCCAGGGCGACACCATCGTGACGGGAAGCCCCCAGGCGCCGGTGACCATCGACATCTACGAAGACTTCATGTGCCCGATTTGCGGGGAGTTCGAAAAGCTCTACCACCCACGGCTCGCGCAAGCCGCCGCGGCCGGCAAGGCCAAGGTGGTCTACCACCCGGTCGCCATTCTCGACTCGCGCTCCGCCCCACCGGGGTACTCCACGCTGGCCGCCGGCGCCACGCTCTGCGCCGCCCAGGCCGGTATTTTCTCCCGCTTCCACGACAGCCTGTACGCCAGCCAGCCGACTGAGGGCGGTGCGGGGTGGACCAGCGCCCAGCTCCAGCAGCTCGGCCGCTCCCTGGACGCTGGCGGTGGTTTCGCGAGCTGTGTGCAGGCCGGTTCGCAGCAGCGCGTCGCTGCCGCCACCAACACCGCCAGCAAGTACATCAGCGGGCTGCGATCCGATCACGAGTTCGGCACTCCGAGTGTCCTGGTGAACGGTAAGCTGATCGACATCAGCAACACAAGCTGGTTGGACCAGGCGCTCAGCGGCATTCCACACTGACGCCGGGGGTCCTGTTCGGGGATCACCACCAGCCTGGTGTACCGTGGCCCACGCGCCGCGGCCGTCCAGACCGGGGTGATTCCTTTGGGGCTGTAGCGCAGCTGGTAGCGCACCGCACTGGCAGTGCGGGGGTCACGGGTTCGAATCCCGTCAGCTCCACGGCTTTAGATCATCTGCCCCACAGTGATCCGTTTCAGCAGGTCGGCGTGGTTCGAGTAAGTGTGCACCAGGTGCGCGTCCTCGCTCTGAACGGTAGGCTCCGGGACACCGTCACCGTGGGTGAGAATCGGTGTACCTGTCCCCTCACGCATCTCGACCCATGAGAGTGAGATGTCCGTGGCAGACGACGATCAGCGACGAGGCTACGAGGTCATCCTCGTCGCGAGGACTACGAACGAGCATTACCTACAACCGCTTGTCGAGCTGCCCGAGGGCATCACCGCGACAGTTGAGGGCTCCGAGGTACTGCTGACGATCCCAGTGCGGGCACCCGACGCGCGCACAGCGCTCGTGGTCGCACGGGAGACGGCGACCGACCTGCTACTCGTGCTTGCCTCGACGTTCAACAGTTACGAACTTGTGATCGATAAACGGCAGATTACCCGCCGGACCGATGCCGTGTATCGGGCTGAAGGGTCGCCACCCCCGCTTGACGTCGCCGAGGGCGTCGTCACCGAGTGTGGGGTGCGATCTCTTGATCCCGACGGTGAGCTGCGCCGGACGGGCCGGGTTGTTACGATCCGTGCGTCGGCCTTTGTGACTCACTCACCTGTCGAGGACGTACGCCGGTTCGCTGGGCGCGGTGCCTGGTCGACCCGTCTGCGACACGGGCTGACGTTGTTCCATGCGGCGCAGAATACCCGCGATGAGGTCGTCGAGTTCACGCTGACGGTGGCCGCTATGGAAGTGCTCGCCGATGCTGATGAGACTCCGCTGCTGGACAAGCTGAGCGAAGACTCGCGAGTTCGACTGCACGAGGGCCTTGACGGCCTGCTCGACGGGTTCGATCTCAGTACGGACGAGAGGAGGCGACTCGCGAGCCGCCTCCTCGACACGAAGGCCACCGGCAGTGCGCAGGCGATCCGCAGTTACCTCACTGGACACGGCGTCGAGGTCGGCGACTTGCGGTGGTGGCAGAAGCAACGCGGGAATCACCTGCACGACGGTGTCATCGAGGACGACCCGCAGCGTCGGTATCGGTTGCGGCATGCGATCGGGGTGTGCCTCGCCGCTGAGCTCGATCATTGCGTCGCCGAGTCGGTGTCCGTCTGAGTTTCGAGCCCTCTGTCCGCTGGCGTGACCCAAACGACACGACAACCGCCTTGCAAACGAACATTGCGGGGCTGTCTGGAGAATTTCCTGGCAAGGGTTAGCGGTGCGATAGTCACGGCGTACGTCACGCTGGTGAAGCAGTCGGGTAACGCTGCGCACGCTGACAATTGAATTTTTCGGCTACCTGCTTGGCAGTGGCACCTGACTTGTAGAGGTCGATCATGGTCTGGAGATCTTCGGGGGAGAAGCGGTCACGCAGACTCCACCAGCGTGTGGTGCTGGGCACCTCACTGTCCGGGCTAGAGTCCGGCTCGTCGTCCTGTCTGGTTTTCTCTGACAAGATCACCACTGTCCGTTGGAGCTGTTCTCGCAGGTCAGGGCGGTTCGAGTAAGCTACCAGCAGGTCCACAAGATCATTTCTTGCATTAAAGATCAAATGTCCGTTGCGGCCTACTGCGGACAAACCGGAAGTGGTGCTGGTCATCACCGTATAGCTTGGGTCATACTGTCTGTCGTTGGCTCAGCTTCAGCATGTTTTGATTGTGGGCGGCCAAGTCCTAGCCGGAAGGTTGATCATGGATCACGGGAGTAGCGCGCGAGGATGGGAAGCCGAACCGGAGGCGTCGTTCGTACGACGGCTTGGCAAGTCCCCTAAAAAAATCAAGCTGAAAGCTGGCAATGATGAACCTGTCAGCAAGCTTGAGGGTGGCTGTCCTGATATCTGGTGAGCTTTCCAATGGGGATGTGGCGGTCATTGGCCGTGATCTCACCGATGTCTATGTAGGCCGCCTGCCCAATGGGGTCAGTGTTGCGGAAGACGAGCGCTTGGTCATTTTACCGGGCGTCATTCTCTCGGCTGCAAAGAGAGATTTTCCCGATGCTTGAACGAGTCCGTGACGCACCTGGAGAGGTTCTTTCTCTCGATGAGTATTGGCCCGATTTTGAGCTTAATAGATCTCGTGTCACGGACAGGATTGACAAACTTGAACGCCGCCAATATTTCGAGGAACCCCATGACCCTGGCTGGAGGGCGTTTGTCTCTGGGGATTGGCAGGAAGCGCTTCGGTTAGAGGAGTTAAGTCGACAGGAAATCATTGTGCACTACACTGCTTATGCGGAAGATGGCATTGTTGGTCGCCGTGTTCGAGTAGTGGAGTTTCCCATTGGCCCTTATTTACAATGGGAACTAAATGGGCTCCGAATAAGGGCGGAGTGTGGCGAGAATATACATGTCGTTTCGGCGGAAATCGTTGCTCCTTACGAGAAAGATGGTCGCCCGGTTCCCGAAATGATCATCTTGAGTGCGGAAGTCATGTATGAAATACGCTACGATCAAAGTAGCGTGCTCAGCGGTGGGCGCAAGATCGCCGAAACTGATATAATTTCCGGATGTCGACTTGAAATCGACGCAATTTATCAGAAAGGAGAAGACCTTCTCGAGTTTTTCGAACGCGAGGTTGCTCCGATGCCACCGCCGATTGTCAAGCGGTAGCGTAGACAGAGTCACAAGGGAGCCGGAATGAAATAAAAAATCACGGAAGTTTGCATCCGTACAGGTCGTGACCTTGGAGGTCTCCCCAGGGAAGATAACATATTTAATTCCAGCTTTTTATGTCCGGTTCGGTGTTACTATTAGCTCGGTCTAATCGGGGAACGTGTGTCTGCGCGTAGAGTCTTGCCGGTGGTTAGCATACTCTTGCTCGTGCTGGTTGCGCTTAGTCTTGTCGTCGTATCACCTTGGGCGCTACCCGTGCTAGGGCCCGTATTTAAATTAAATAATTTGTATTGACAATTAGCGGACGCCCGCCTGCCTGGATTTTTAAGTCACAGCTGTGTAACTTTTGACGATCTTCGCGTGTCGCGCTCGTCGA
>JBOHFJ010000265.1:0-6921 GCA_050699655.1 Pseudonocardiaceae bacterium | reverse complement strand
CACCTCACTTTCAACGATCACCGGTGGGCGACAGTAGCTGTGCGCCGTCGTCTCCACCTAGCAGATGATCTCGAAACGGCCGTGCGGAGCGACTAGCTGCGGTCACGTAGCGTCGTCTGGACTAGTCTGATCTTTCTTGATGCCGCGCATGGCGGGGAAGAGGACAACTTCCCGCAGGGTGGCCGCGTCGGTGAGCAAAGCGACGAATCGATCGATGCCGAGACCGAGACCAGACATCGGTGGCATCCCGTACTCCATCGCCTCGATGAAGTCCTCTTCCATCATCATGGTTTCCTCGTCGCCGGCTTCGCGCAGCTCGGCTTGTTCCTCCAGCCGTAGCCGCTGCTCGGCCGGGTCGATCAGTTCCGAGTATGCCTTAACGATCTCCCAGCCGTTGACGACGACCTGGAACATGTCGAGCCTGGTCGGGTCCGCATCGCTGCGCCGGGCGAGCGGGGCCAGCTCCGCTGGGTGATGTACCAGAAAACATGGCTGGATGAGTTCGGGGCGGACCGCCTTCTTGTATAGCAGGTCGACGAGTCCCGCGTAGGACACCGCCTCCTCGACATCCAGGCCGAGCTTCGTGACGTGCTTCCGTAGTGTCGGCAGGTCACGAACAACCGTGAGGTCGATGCCGGTTCGCCGGGCGATTTCGGTGCGGTAGTCCAGTTCCGGCCAGTCGGCACCGAAGTCGAGTTTCACGCTGCCGTAAGTGACTGTCCGGGTGCCGAGAACCTCATCGAGCACCGCGAGAATCAGCTCGCGGATGAAAGTCATGTTGTCGCGATAGTCCCAGTAGGCCGTGTACCACTCAAGCATGGTGAATTCCTGGAGGTGTGAGGAATCCATGCCTTCGTTGCGGAAGTTGCGGCCCAGCTCGTAGACGCGGTCAAGGGAGCCGACGACGACGCGCTTAAGCAGCGTTTCCGGTGAGATCCGCAGGTAGAAGTCCTCGCCCAGAGCGTTGTGCCGGGTCACGAACGGGCGCGCGGCCGCCCCGGACGCCGCCTCCTGCAGGATCGGCGTCTCGACTTCGAGGAAATCGTTGTCGTCGAGGAACCGGCGGATACGCTGGATGATCTTTGCTCTGGCCCGGAACCGATCTCGGGAATCGGCGTTGACCAGCAGGTCGAGGTAACGGCGCCGGTAACGGGCTTCCACGTTCGACAGACCTTGCCACTTGTCCGGCAATGCGCGGACTGTCCGATTCAATACCGTCAGCTCGGACACTGCCACTGTCCGTTCACCGAGGCGGGTGGTGTAGAGGCTGCCGGTGATCCCGACGAAGTCCCCGACCTTGACCGCCCGCGACCACTCCTTGAAGAGTTCTTCGCCCAGGTCATTGCGGGACAGCGAAAACTGGACGCGCCCGCCGCGGTCCTGCAGTTGCCCGAAGACGAGTCCGCCCATCCGGCGCCAGAGCATGACTCGGCCAGCGAGACGGACAGTCGTCCCCTCGGGTGCGTCCCGGGCGCCAGTGGCAACCGCGTCGGTGCGGTAGCCGGACCGGGGTCCCATCCTCCCGGACTCCTCCGCTGACATCAGCACACACCCTCTCGAACCAGACGGCCACGAGGCGGTGTTCGCGAGCATCTCGCCAAGCCGACCTGGTGGACAGATCGCCATCCCACTGACGGCGCAACCAGCGTACCGACCCAGACTCAACCACCGCCGGCTACCCGGTCCATCCGCCGAAGCCCACCACTAAATCACCCTCGGGCGTCCCAAACTCACCTGGCACCGGCCATACCACTACTTGTCCAGAAGAGAGTGACCAGCTGGGACTGCGCGTGTTCTTTGAGCGTGAACAGCATCTCAGCCACTTCAGGGTCGCGCTCAGCGGGCAGGCATAGCCGGCGACGGGCGAAGGCGACAGCCTCGGCTGGGTCTTGGGCAGCGAGTCGACTTGGCCTGGTGAAGCGTTCAACATACTGTTGAGAGTCGATTGGGGGTGTTGTTCGGTGATCTCGACCACGACGCGTCGCTGGGCGTGCCCGTCGAGGGCCTGCGCGAAGGGCACGATGGCGGCGATATTGTAGAAGACGTGGTGGCAGACCACGACGTCCGCTATCGGGGTTTCGCTTTCGACGACGGGCCACTGGCCACATATCTGTTCATGGTCGACGCCAAGGCGGTCTGCGCCTGCGGCGAAGGCCACGAGCATCTCTTTGCTCGCGTCGACTCCGATGATGCGCTCCGCACTATCAGCCAAGGGAAAGCTTGCCGCGCCGGCGCCGCAGCCCACGTCGAGGACCGTGCCACCGGTGGGTAAAGCGTTCAGCCGCCGCCCGACGAGAGGGAGTGTCCTCCGTCATCGCGGTGTGGGTAGCGTCAACATACAGTTGCGGTGGGTAGCCCCATGGTGACTCTGGGGCGGCCGCGAGAATGGGGGCCGGAATCGCCCAAGCCGCTAGGCCTGTGGCCCACCGCGTGGCTGCGTTAACCGTCGGTTCGTCCATTGCGAAAGCCTACTGTTGCCCACCACGGTCGGGCCCCAACTCGAGCCCTTCCGCGCACCGAGGACGGTCCGGTCCTTTCAAGATCGCTGCGCTGTGGTTCCCGAGCTCAACGGGAGAGCTGTCCGGGGGCTTGTTGATGACTCTCCTGTTGAGCTCGGGAACCACAGCGCAGGCGGAGCGCTCGAGAGGGGATATGTGATCAACCAATTTCCATAAAAGATCTTGAAACGACCGTGGATGTTCGGACGGTCCGCTCGGTCCAGGCGGACAGTGTCCGGTCCCGGCGGCTGAGGCTGGCCGAGCCTGCGTCACCACCGTGTCGTCCATGGTGAGCCAAAACCTGGAGGAGGAGGACTGGTTTGGCTGGGGCGGTGTCGTTGCCCTAAACTCATTGCGGTTCCACCGAAGACCGCTGGTTTCCGTGCTCCTCAGGTTCCACGTCACTGAGGCTCCATGTGACTGTGGCTCCATGTGGCAGGGGCACGGACGAAGGTCCCGTGACTGCGGGCGACCCGCGCAGGAGGATGTGGTTAGACCTTCACGCTGCGCGTCCGCGCGCGGCCTGGTTACGCCCCGTGTCTTCCGCGCCGGGGCGTTCGTCGTTTCTGGCCCGGTATCGGGTGCGGCGCGTCCCTGCCGCCCAAGCCAGCAGCCGCATCACCGCCGGCTGAGCCGGCACTGTGACCACCGCCGGCTGAGCCGGCACTGACCAAGGAGGCGATCCATGGCTAGACCGGACAAGGTCGACGCCGTTGCCGATATCGCGGACCAATTCCGCACTGCCACGGCTGCGGTCGTGACCGAGTACCGCGGCCTGTCCATGACCCAACTGACCAGCTTGCGTCGTTGCCTCGGCGCCGCAACCAGCTATCGGGTCGCCAAGAACACTCTGGTCTCGCGCGCCGCCCGAGACGCCGGGGTGGAAGGTCTCGATGAGCTGTTCATCGGCCCGACCGCGATCGCGTTCGTCCACGGCGAGCCGGTGCTCGCGGCCAAGACGCTGCGTGATTTCGCCAAAGAGCACAACGCCCTGGTGATCAAGGGTGGCTATCTGGATGGTCGTGCGCTCACAGTTGCCGAGGTCGCCCAGATCGCGGACCTGGAGTCTCGCGAGGTGCTGCTGGCCAAGCTGGCCGGCGCGATGAAGGCCAATCTCAGCAAGGCCGCCAGACTGTTCGCCGAACCGGCTTCCCAGGTGGCCCGGTTAGCCGCGGCGCTGCGCGACAAGCAGTCGCCGACCGGCGACCACGCTGAGGACTAGCCAAGTACTGATCAACTCAATCTGACGAAAAAGACGAAAGAAAGGACGCCATCATGGCGAAGATGAGCACCGACGATCTGCTCGATGCGTTCAAGGACATGACGCTTCTCGAGCTGAGTGGTTTCGTGAAGAAGTTCGAGGAGACCTTTGAGGTCAGCGCCGCGGCGCCGGTCGCGATGGCGGCGGGTCCGGCCACCGGAGCCGCTGATGCCCCGGCAGTCGAGGAGAAAGACGAGTTCAACGTTGTCCTCGAGGCCATCGGCGAGAAGAAGATCCAGGTCATCAAGGTGGTCCGCGAGGTAGTCTCCGGCCTAGGCCTCAAGGAAGCCAAAGACCTGGTGGAGAGTGCCCCCAAACCAATCCTGGAAGGCGTCCCCCGCGACCAAGCAGAAGCAGCAAAGGCCAAGCTGGAGGAGGCAGGCGCCAAAATCACCCTCACCTGACCCCACCCAGGGCATTCAGCGAGCTGAGCGGGGTTATTCGATCTCGAAAACCCCGCTCAGCTCGCTGAATGCGTGGTGGGCAGGTGGTGGTTGAGCCACGTGATGAGGTCGGTGAGGATCTGGTTGCGCTCGGGCTCGTTGAACAGCTCGTGGTAGAGGCCTGGGTACTGGATCAACGTCGTGTCTCGGGAGGACACGTTGTTGCGCACCAATGTCGAGCCGACTGGAGCGCATATCTGGTCGGCGGTGCCGTGCAGGAGCAACAGCGGCAGGGACAGCCGCGGCAGCCGGGTGGGCAAGGTCTCCATCGTCGCCAGAATCTCGGCTCCGGTTCGCGCCTTGAGCTTGCCGCGGTACACCAGTGGATCTTCCTGGTAGGCCCGGACCACCTCGGGATCCCGACTGATCTTCTGATCGGCGTCAAGGGCTACCACACCGAGGTTGGGGACCACTGTCGAGAGCACCCCAGCGAGCCGTTTCAGCAGTGCCGAGCCAACCGCCGGTTGTACTGCCGGTCCGGACACGACCAGCCCGTCCAGCAAGGCCCCCGATTCAGTGACCCCCGATTCAGTGACCCCCGATTCAGTGACCCAGTGCAGCGCGATCAAGCCGCCGAGCGAGTGGCCGATCACGAATACCGGCAGGCCGGGATGCCGCTCGCGGGCGAACCGCACGAAAGAGCTCAAGTCCGCCACGATCAGCGCCATTCGCTCGATGTTGCCGCGCCGCCCGTCGGATCGGCCGTGCCCGCGATGGTCCGCGGCGTAGACCGCGAAGCCCACCGCCGCCAGCCGGGCGCCGACGTGCGCGTAGCGCGCCGAGTGCTCATGGACACCATGCACGATGATGACGAGCGCCCGGGCCTGCTCCTGGGGCAGCCAGGCCTGCCAGTACGCGGACCGACCGGGCGCGATCTCCCGGTGCCCTTCGTCATGCCTGGTGCTCACGGACTGCCTCCTCGGCGCGCTCGGGAGCCATCTCGGGCCCCATCGCGAGAGACCTTAGGCGCCCTCACCACTTGCCCCTCTAACCCTGGATGGCCATGACCAGCATCGCCACCACACGCACCCTCCCGGAGCGAGCTTTCCGCGGCGGTCCGCTTCGGATGGTTACCCTCGTGGTCACGGCTGTTGCCGTGCTCGCCGCCACTGCGGCGGGCTGGTTCGGCGTGTCCTGGTATCGGGTCGCGCACGACAAGTCCCTTGCGCTGGGGATGGACCGAGACGCCGTACTGCGAGACGCGCAACGGGCCACGCTCACCCTCAACACACTCGATTATCGACGGGTGCGGGATGGACTGACGCTGTGGGAACAGTCCGCGGCCGGGTCGTTGCTCACCTTGCTGCGGACCAACCGCGACACCTACGCCCGTGCCATCACAGACTCGCAAACGATCATTGTCGCGAGGGTTCTCGACGCTGCGGTGGCCTCCCTTGATGAGCGTTCTGGCATCGCGCGGGTGCTCGTCGGGGTGGACGTGACGTCTCAATCCGAGCAGGGTGACCCGAGCTGCACGCAGCGGCGCGTCGGGCTCGAGATGATCCGGGTCGGCGACGCCTGGAAGGTCAGCGCGCTGGCGCCGGTCGGCGGTGCGTACTCGGAGCCTGGAGCCTGCCCGCCGGCCTCATCTCCGAAGTAGAAGTCCGCAACCCCAGATCCCCAGATCCATAGGCGCCCCGAGATGAGGGAGAAAGCCAAAGATGAGCACCCCGGCTCCACCGCAATCCGCTCCCACTGAGGAGGTGGCGAAGCCGCCCCGGCGGGTGACTGAGGTGGCGACGCTGGTGGTGGTGCTCGCCGCCATGGTGATCGCGCTGGGTCTCGCGGCCTGGTTCCGCGGCGAAGCAGGCGGGCTGGCCGGGTCCGCTGCGGCGGGCAACGACGCGCTGATCGATGCCGGCACCACAGCCCAGGTCTCAGGGCAGGTACGCGAGGCGGTGCAACGCGTCTACTCCTATGACTTCTCCCGGTTGGACAGCGACGAACGAGCCGCCGCCCAGGTCATCACCGGTCCGTTCGCCGAAAACTTTCAGCAGCAGTTCGCCAGACCGCGCCGGGAGCTGGCTGCGCCACAACACGCGGTGGTTGTGGCGAGCGTTCCCGCTCTTGCCGTCAAGACGCTCGACGGTGACCGGGCCGTGGTGGTGGTGTTTCTCGATCAGCAAGCTCACCAGAGCGGCCAGGACGAACCAAGCCAAGCCTTCGGCAGGCTCCTCGTCACGGCGCAACGGGTCAACGGACAGTGGAAGATCGCCGACGCGGAGCCGTTCTGATCGCTTCTGGCGGGGACTCACCCGCCCCGCCCCTGCTGCCGATGCCCGTATCGATAGGCCGCACGTGTCGGTCATTTGGCCGCTTATCGTGCATGCGCGACCACTGATCGGACGACCTACTCTTGACGGGCGGCGTCTGGCAGGTCACTCTAGGGGCACGTTTGCGCTGGCTTCGTTCGGTGCTGGACAGTCGCCGTCCTAGCGGTTAGACTGCTTCTTTGCGCTGCCCTCTTCACCTGACTGCGTGCAAGGTCAAGTGGGCTGCGCCGACGGTGATCCACTGTCACTGGAAACAACCAGAGGTAACGACCGCAAACGACAACAGCATCTCTCCAACTAGATCAGCAACTGCACCAAACACCGCGCCGGGAGCGTGGTCACCTGCTGACCACGTGGTCCTGCGCTCGGCAGCGCTAGTGTTCGGAAGGACGCAATCTTGGCAGTCTCCCGCCCGACCAAGACCTCTGCTGCGAACAACTCCGTAT
>JBOHFJ010000264.1:0-6941 GCA_050699655.1 Pseudonocardiaceae bacterium | reverse complement strand
GTCATGGGCAGGTGGGCACGGGACCGGGCGCCTTTGATCGTGGGCGCGGTTCTCGTGGGTGGGGCCATCGCGGGGGCGGGGTGGGCCTACCACCTGTCGCCGGCTGGGCGTAGTGGTGCCCTCAGCCCCGCCCAGTTTGTGGTGGCCCTGGGTGGTGTCCTCGTGGCTGCCATCACGCTGTTGGTATCGGTGGGTCGCCGTCCGCCTGCCCGTTCGGTGGACGCCCTGGCCGCGCTGCTGGCCGAGGCGGTGGAGGGGCAGTGGCGCCAGGCAGCTACCGAGCGGCGGCTGCTGACTCCCGACCCCATCCCCATGCACTGGTCGCTCAGCGACTTGGCCGTGACGGGATCGGTGGCGGCCGCCGTTGGCGCACCGGAGAGCCCACCGGCGTTCCCGCCGCTGCCCCAGCGGGCCAGGATCACTGCGGCGGACCTGCACGCCGGTGGCGGGCGCGCCGAGTTGTATCGCGTGTACGCGGGGCTCGCATCCGGGCGGGTCGTCGTGGTCGGCGCGCCGGGGGCGGGCAAGAGTGGGACCGCGATCCTGCTCCTGCTCGACGCGCTGGACCACCGAGGCCGCCTCGATGACTCGCAGCGGGCTCGGGTTCCGGTACCGGTGCTGCTCACCGCGCACGGCTGGGATCCGAACACCCGCTCGGTGCGAGACTGGCTGCGCGACCAGCTCGCTACGACCTACCCACTGTTCGCTCACCGTGGTGAAGCCGCCACGCTGGTCGCGGCACGGGACAAGGTCGCGCTCATCCTCGATGGGCTCGACGAGATGGACGAGAAGCTGCGCCCGGCCGCGCTGCAGGCTCTCAGCGACGCCCCCTTCCGCGTCGTGGTGCTCACCCGCAGCCGGGAAATAGTCCAGGCAGCCTCCAGGACGTGGCTGGCCGGGGCCATTGCGATACACCTGCACGACGTCACAGCCTCACAAGCCGCCGAGTACCTGCAGCGCGCCCGCACCGGACCACCCCCGGAGGGATGGACGGACCTGCTCACCCGCCTGGGAGAGCACCCCGATGGTGTGCTGGCACGCGGGCTGTCCACCCCGCTGACCCTCACCCTGCTCCGCGACACCTACCAGGCCGGCGACGACGTCCGCGAACTGCTCGACCCCACCCGGTACCCCACCACCGACACCATCGAGCGGGATCTCATCGCCCGGGTCCTGCCCGCCGCGTACACCCCCCGACCGGGCAGGCCACCGCCCCGCTACACCGAAAAGCAGGCCCGCCAGACCCTGAGCTTCCTCGCCCGAAAGATGGGCAAAAACCGAGACCTCGCCTGGTGGTGCATCCCTCGTTGGACTGCGGCTGCTCCCCGAGTCCTAGCCTATTTCGTCGCCACCGTCGCTGCGGGCGAGATAGCGGGCGAACTTACAGGATGGCTTACAGGCTGGCTTATGGACGCGCTTCTGGTCGGGCTCATATGCGGGCTCGCGGGCGGGCTCACACAAGCACGCGCGGTCAAGCGCGGAATCGGTGAGCCTCGCCGCGTCGGAGCTCTGAACTGGCATGTCATTTTCGAATCCTTTCCGAGATTATTCGGCGGTGGGGCTGGGTTCGCGCTCATTACCAGCCTGATTAGCTGGCTGAGAGTCGGGCTGAGGATCGGGCTCGTCATCGGGTTGATTGCGGGAGTAATGATCGTGCTCGCGGCCGGGTTTGCGATCGGGCTTACCGACCGCGGCACTGGCGCAGGCCTTCCCATGGATCCGCGCATGGCATGGCGCAATGACCAGATTTCCGGGCTCGTGGAAGGGCTGCTGGGTGGGCTCGCGTTCGGGCCCACAATTGGGCTCTTTGTCAGCCTCGCTTTCGGGCTCGCAAGTGGGCTCAAGGGCGGGCTCACCTACGGGATCACAGCGGGCCTCACATTCGTGCTCCTGACCGGATATATCAACCCTGCAAGCCGGCGGACCACCTTGGCCTGGTTCCAACTACAGCGTGCCCGCCACGTGCCTGCCGTCAGCCTCATGCCGTTCCTCGAAGACGCCAGGGAGCGAGACATCCTGCGCACCGTCGGCGCTGTCTATCAGTTCCGGCACGCAATGCTGCAAGACCAGCTGGCTGCGGTTCCGCGCTCGTCCCAGACCTGTGTGAAGCGAGCGGCGCAGCGCTCATGACCTGCCGTCCCGCGTGGAGTCAGAACGGCTGTGCCGAGTGCGAATTACAAGTGGGGCCGGTGGGGGTCAGTGGAATTCGCCGGCACGAAGGGCTGTGGTGAATGCGGACCAACCGGTGGCGGTGGCGATCAGGGCTGGGCCGGTGGGGTTCTTCGAGTCGCGGACGGCGCGGTGCCCGTCGTCGAGGCCGACGACCTGCACGCAGCTGCCGCTGGTGCCGCTGTGGCTGCTGGTGCGCCACCGCGCTCGAGTCAGCTGTCCCGGTGGGAGCGCACTATCCATGATCATCTCATCAGCTCCTCTATCAGCCCGCTGATCATCTTGCGGGAATCGTTCGGTGACAGCGCGGCGGCCCGCAGCCGTTCGTGCGCGTAACGATACCCGGCGATCTCCCGCAGCTTGTCCAGGTAGTCGCTGTCCGTCATCCGCTCCAGATAGACGATCCGCGGGTCGTCGGGGTCAGGGAACTCCAACACGGTGAACGAGCCGTCAACGCCGGGATGGGCGCCCGCCTCGAAGGGCAGCACCCGCAGCGCCACGGTGGGCAGCTCGCTGGCTTCGAGCAAACGGCGCAGCTGACCGCGCATCACCTCCTTGCCACCCACGACGCGCCGCAGCGCACCCTCGTTGATCACCACGTCCAGGTGCACCGGGTCGTCCCCGACCAACCGGACCTGGCGAGCGCGGCGCAGCTCCGCCGCCCTGGCCGCTTCGTCCGGCAGCGGCGTGTAGGTCGAGTGCCGGAGTATCTCGGCGGCGTACTCCTCGGTCTGGAGCAGGCCGTGCACCACCTCGGGCTCGTAGACCAGCAGCCGCGCCGCCTCGGACTCCAGGGACAGGTAACCCTCGAACCACGGCGGCAACACCTCGGCGTACTGGCGCCACCAGCCCGGTTGGCGGTCCTGGGCGGCGAGGCTGACCAGGGTCTCCACCTCATCGGACACCGCGCCCAGCGCACTGAGCAGCTCGCGCACGTCGGCGGGCGTGACCGCGATCCTCGCCAGCTCGATGCGGCTGAGCTTGCTGGTCGACCAGTGGAGCTCTTCGGCAACGGTCTCCAGGGTCATGCCGGTGCCCTCGCGCAGTCGCCGCAGCGCGGCGCCCAGGCGGCGCCTTCGGATGTTGGGGACGGAAGCCATGGCGCCAGACAATGCCACAGCCAGTTGCTCGCACCATCGGGTGACATCACTCGCTGAGACTTTTGCTGTGCAAATTGCTCAGCCAAGATGAGAGCTAGGCCGCAGGCTCGGACGGTACATCCGTGCGGAGCCACGGCGACCTAGCCGCCCGGCCCGTGCCCCCCTCCCCCCGACCGGGCCGGGCGGCGCTACCACGCAGATGTGAGGAGCGAGGCGTTATGGCAGGCAGGCACCGTTTCCATGGCATCGCCACCCTGCGCGAGATCCTGGGCCGCCGCGCCCGGCCGCCCGTCGCCACCGCGCCGGGATGCACCATCGGGTTCGCCGACGGAACGACCGGCATCGCGCACAGCGTCACCGAGCAGGCTTTCGCCGAAGGTCGCCGCGCGGGAGGTCGCTACATCGCGCTCTGCGGTGCCCGGGTGCTCCCCGCGCGCCTCACCGCCCCAGCCCGCTACCACTGCCCGGCGTGCGAGCGGGGTGTCTGATGCCCTGGTATTTGCGCTCTCTCAGTGATCGAGACACCCACCGCGCCGCGCTGGCACACCCCGACGGCACGGTTACCGCGGCGTGCGGCATCCGCTTCCGCCCGCCCGAGTTCCTGCGCGGCACAACAGCTCTGCGCGGCAACCCACCCGACCCCGACCAGATCTGCCCAACGTGCCGCCGCACCCCGTGACCGCGCAGGGCCTTATGGATGCTTGAGCACCTCCCGAACCGCCTGTACTGGGTCTCATGGATGCTTGAGCACCTGCCGACCCGCTCGCGCAGGGTCTCATGGATGCATGTGCACCTCACTGAGCCTGGGTGGTGCGGGTGGCGATGTGGGAGAAGGTGGCGGCTAGGACGAGGGCGGATCCGTAGAAGACCTGGTTGACCCAGCCGGACAGGCCGAGCAGCTCCAGGCCAGTCACCCCGGTAGTGAGGAAGTACACCGCGATCACGGTGCCCCAGGCGTTGAACCGGCCCGGGGTGATCGTGGTGGCGCCGAGGAAGATGCTGGCGAACACCGGCAGCAGATAGGTCGGGCCGATGGTGGGGTCCGAGGAGCCGAGCGTGCCGGCGAGCAGGACACCGGCGATCGAGGCGATCACGGCGCTGTAGACCAGCGCGGCGGTGCGGTACCGGGTCACGTTGATGCCGGTGAGGCGGGCGACGTCGGGACCGGCGCCAACGAAGAACAGCTGCCGCCCGGCGGGAGTGAACGTGGCGAAGTACCAGGTGCCGAGGGCGAGCGCGAGACCGAGGTAGCAGACCAGTTGCAGCCCGAGCACCGGGTACCGGGTGAGGGTGACCAGCCCGCCGCTGATGCCGGCGGTGGGCACGATGTTGATGCCGAGCGCGGCGCCGCCGAGCAGGGTGCCGGTGCCGAGGGTGACCACGATGGGGTCGACGCCGAAGCCGACGATGAACTCGGCGTTGAGGCCGCCGACGAGCGCCCCGCACGCCAGGACAACGCCAGTCGCGGCCCATAGCGGCCAGTGGTGCACGGCGTTGAGCTCGCCGAGCAGGGTGTCAGCGAGGCCGAGCGCGGCCGGGGCGGACAAGTCCAGGGTGTTGGCGGTCAGTACCGGGATCAGCCCGAGGGCCAGGATGAGCAGCGGGGCCTGGTGGCGTTCGCGGCGACCAGCGCGGGCACGATCAACGGGGCGGCGGTGTCGAACACCGGCACGATGTAGTTCACCTTCGGGTCGGCCGCGGCGGCGGTGGCGATGGCGGGGATCTGCGTGCCCCACTGCGCGATGGGCGCCTCAGCCACCGTGGTGGTGCAGCTGGGACAGTGTTGGCGCATCCGCGTGGTGAAACCATTTGCCGCCAAGGTGGCGATGCCGGCATCGGATGCGTTGACGAACACCACGTCCGCCCTGCCTCCCGGATTGTGGATGACCGAGTCGTGAATGACGATGTCGGCCATGGCCGCGCCGATACAGCTGTAGCAGAGGCTGACGTAGGCGAACACCCCGGAGCTGGCCGGGGGTGCGCCCGGGTCAGCGACGAACAGCTGGACCACGGGGACACCGGCGGAGCGAGCCTGCTGGAGCGGGGCGGCGATCTCCGCGGTGGTGAAGCCGACCGTGATGACCGCGCTGGCGTGCTGGGCGATCGCCTGGGAGATCTGGCGCTCCACGTCCGCCGCGCTGCCGGCCGGATTCGACGTCAGCGTGGTCATCCCGGCCTTGCCGGCCGCCGCGCCGATACCGTCCTTGATCGACTGAATGAACGGGTTGATGTCCTTGGTGATGACCGCGACCTGTTTGCCCCGCTCAGCGGTGCCAACATCGATCGAGGGTGCCGAGGACAGCCGCCAGGCCACCGGCCGCTGCGCCGCACTCACCGCGGCGGCGACCGCGTCCGCCCCGATCACCGACGGCCCACTCGCTGACGGCCCGGTCACCGACGACATCCTGCTGGTGTCCGCACACCCGCTCAGGACACCAGCAGGACGACGGCGCCCACGCCCATCCGCCGGGTCACCCATCCACCCGGCCGCACCCGCGCCCACCTCATCATCGATGGCCACTCCCTTCACCAACGCCGCCACGACCACCACCCGGCGCGACCACAACCCACTCGGTGCACGGACCCCCAGACGCAATAGTCGTCCGCCAGGGCCTAGTTGGTTCCCACTCATTGCGGGTACTCGACTCCAACGTCAACGACAGACTGGAGGTGGCCGACCATGCCGGCACGCGACGAGTTGCCCAGCACGCTGGAGCGCTCCGGTGACAAGGCGAAACGGACCTGGATCAAGGCGCACGACTCCGCGGTAGAGACCTACGGCGAGGGCGAACGCGCGCACCGCACCGCGTTCTCGGCCGTCAAGCACACGCACGAGAAGGTCGGTGACCACTGGGAACCCAAGGACAAAGCGGGACCCTCGGACGAGCAGGCGGCGCGCGGCGGCGCCGACACCGACCTGCCCACGGCCGGCGGCGTCGACGCCAACGCCAGCAAGAAGCACCTGGCGCAGTTGGCCCGCCGGCTGAATATCCGCGGCCGCTCACAGATGACCAAGGACGAACTGGTGAACGCGATCCGCAAGGCAAACAATCGCGAGACCACCCGTGCCCGCGGCGACTGACGGGTCGGATCGAGAGAAGTTTGCCCTCAGTCCTGGGCGGGTAGTCCTTGGTGAGCCATCAAGTCGACTGACGTCGGTGTCGCAAGCGAAGTCAGCGGCGGCTGCAACGCCCAACACTGCCGATGGGAAGGAGCTAATTATGAGCGAGCAGAACATGGGAGAAGCGCCGGCTCCCCTGCCAGGGGAACCGAACGTGCACTCCGGGGGCGAGCAAGAACCCGGTGGACTCGTTCCTCCGTACGAGGGGCGCCAGGAGACAGGCAAGAGCCAAGAGGAACTGGCCAGGGATCCCCAGAAGGGGGGCCCAGGTTCAGCGGCTGGCCCTCGAGTAGTCTCCCAAACCGAGCGTGAGGGTGTGCCCTCCACTGACACCACTGGAGCGAGCCCCCTGGGTGCCGGGGAATCAATCAACAAGCAGGGGAACGAGCGGATGCTCGGTAAGTCAGAAACCGCGCAGCGTTCGGACCAGTTTGATCACGGCGTCGGCGGCCATCCCGAGAACGTCGACCCGGAAAGCCCGGCAACGATCACGGGAGACCAGGGCGGCTGACGGGTAATTCATGCAGCGGGTGGCCCGCCAAGCGCTTGGC
>JBOHFJ010000263.1:0-6946 GCA_050699655.1 Pseudonocardiaceae bacterium | reverse complement strand
CCGGATCAGCACAGCGCACCCCTTCGAGGTGTCTAGATGGCTAGCATAGCCGCGATTTCGACAAGTATGTACGAGAATCTACAGGTGTCGACACCTGAGACGCGAGTTAACGGCTCAGCGCTGGCGGCCGACGGTCACGGGTTACGGCACCGTGCCGGCGCCGTTCGGAGCCGAAACGCGGCCGACCCGCGCGAGGATGGCGGGATGGATGAGTACGACTACGTCGTGGTGGGTGGGGGGTCGGCGGGGTGTGTGGTGGCGGCTCGGTTGTCGGAAGACCCGGCGGTCACGGTGTGCTTGCTGGAGGCTGGGCGCTCCGATGTCGACGACCCGGAGATCCTGCGGCTGGAGCGGTGGCCGCGGCTGCTCGGTTCGGGCTGTGACTGGGACTATCCGGTGGAGCCGCAAACCGCCGGCAACAGTTTCGTGCGCCACGCCCGGGGCAAGGTGCTCGGGGGCTGCTCGTCGCACAACTCCGCCATCGCGTTCTGGACCCCCCGTGAGGATCTCGACGAGTGGGCGGCGAATGGCTGCACCGGGTGGAGCGCTGAGGAGTGCTGGCCGCTCATCGCGCGGTTGGAGAGCAATGACGGCCCGGGCGGTCACCACGGTCGCCGCGGCCCGGTGACGTTGCGGCAGATCCCGCCGCGGGACCCGTGCGGCGTCGCGGTGCTGACGGCGGCGGCGGCGGTCGGCCTGCCCACGGTGCGCTTCAACGAGGGCGTGACGGTCACCGAGGGCGCGGGCTTCTTCCAGCTCAACGCCGAGGAGGACAACACCCGGGTGTCGTCCTCCCGGGGTTACCTGCACCCGATCATGGGCCAGCGGCGCAACTTGACCGTGCGTACTGAGGCCTGGGCCACGCGGGTGCTCTTCAAGGCATCCCAGGAGGTGACCGGAGTGGAGTACTGGGACTCCAACACGTACCAGACCGTGCGCGCCCGGCGGGAGGTGGTGCTGTCCGCCGGGGCGATCGACACGCCCGCGCTGCTCATGCGCTCCGGCATCGGCCCCGCTGGGCATTTAAGGGAGGTCGGCATCGACGTGCTGGTGGACAGCCCCGGCGTCGGGTCCAATCTGGATGACCACGTCGAGGGCCTGGTGATGTGGGAGGCGTCACGGCCGATGGTCACCCGCTCCACCCAGTGGTGGGAGATCGGCCTGTTCACCCGGACCGAACCCGGCCTGGACCGCCCAGACCTGATGCTGCACTACGGCTGCGTGCCCTTCGACCTGAATACCGTGCGCTGGGGGTATCCGACCACGTCCAACGGGTTCTGCCTGACACCCAACGTCACCCGCGGCCGGTCCCGGGGCACCGTCCGACTCCGGTCCCGGGACTTCCGGGACCGGGCGAAGGTCGACCCGCGCTACCTCACCGACCCGCACGGCCACGACATCGCCGTGCTGCTCGCCGGGATCAGGCTGGCTCGCCGGATCGCCGCGCAGCCGGCGTTGCGGGGCTGGATCACACGCGAGCTGGCACCGGGACCGGATGCGGTCACCGACGACGAGCTCATCGACTACCTCCGCAGAACACACAACACCGTCTACCACCTCGCGGGCACGGCCAGAATGGGTGCCGTGGACGACCCGGTGGCCGTGCTCGACCCTCGGTTGCGGGTCAAGGGTGTGACCGGGCTGCGGGTCGCCGACGCCTCCAGCATGCCCTTCCTGCCGGCCGTCAACCCGAACATCACCATTATGATGATCGGGGAGAAGGCCAGCGACCTGATCACCGAGGACGCGGGTCAGCGCCGGGACTGAAGTGCCCCAACGAGACGGTCCACCGCACTACCCAGGCCCCAGGTGCGCTGCAGAGTCGCGAGCGCGACCGGGTCGGCGGGCACCGGGGGCAGCGTGTCGTCGCGATCCTGGCGCACCGGAGCGTCGGTGGCCACCCGCACCACGGTGGGCGCCACCGCAAGATAATCCCGGGCGGCCGCCAGCTTGGCCCGCGTCCCCGGGGCGAGTGTGGACCGGGGATCGTCGAGCGCGGCCAGCAGGCCCTCCACCGAACCGAACCGGCTGATCAGCGTGGCCGCGGTCTTCTCGCCGATGCCGGGCACCCCGGGCAACCCGTCGGACGGGTCACCGCGCAGCGCGGCGAGGTCCGCGTAGCCAGGCCCGGCGCCGGTTTCCGGCAGCCCGTACCGGCTCGCGAGCTCGGCGGGGCCGATCACCTCCGCCTTGGCCAGCCCCCGCCCGACGTAGACCACCCGCACCAGGGTCGGCTCGGTGCGCACCACCTGGAACAGGTCCCGGTCGCCGCTGACCACCTCGACCGGGTCGCGGCACTCGGCGGCGGCCAGCGTGCCGAGCACGTCGTCGGCCTCGTACCCCACCGCGCCCGCGGTGGCCAGGCCGGCGGCGGCCAGCACCTCGAGGATCACTGGAACCTGCGGGCTCAGCGTGTCCGGCACATCTTCGACCTCAGCGGCGCCGGGCGCGACCCGGTGCGCCTTGTAGGAGGGGATCGCGGCGACCCGGAAGGCCGGGCGCCAGTCCAGGTCCAAGCAGGCGACCAGGCGGGATGGCCGGCGCAGCTCGATCAGCCGGGCGAGCATGTCGGTGAAGCCCCGCACCGCGTTCACCGGGGTGCCGTCCGGGGCGGTGACCGACTCCGGGACCCCGTAGTAGGCCCGGAAGTACAGGCTCGCGGCGTCGATCAGCAGCAGGGGCGCGTCCATGCGAGTGAAGCTTGCCAGCTGGCGTTGCCGGCCGGTCCTAGGCTGGCGGTGTGCCCGTCTCACACGATGCCCTCACCTCCCGCCTGCGCCGGGCCCGCCACGCCACCCGTGCCGCGGGCGTGGACGCCCTGCTGGTCACGCCGGGGCCGGACCTGCGCTACCTGCTGGGGGTGGCCGGGGAGTCCCACGAGCGATTGACCTGCCTGGTGTTGCCCGCCGAGGGTGACCCGGCGCTGGTGGTCCCGGCGCTGGAGCGGCCTGGGCTGGACGGCACGCCGGTGCTCGGACTCGGCCTGGAGATCGCCGACTGGTCTGACGGCGCCGATCCGTACACGCTGGTCGCCGCGCTGCTGGGCAAGCCTGGGTCGCCACCGGCCGGGGTCGCGGTGGCGGACGCGATGCCGGCGGCGCATGTGCTGGCGCTGCGCGACGCGCTGCCCGGCTGCGCGCAGACGCTGGCGTCGGCGGTGCTGGCGCCGCTGCGGATCCGCAAGGACAGCGCCGAGATCGCCGCGCTGGTCGCCGCGGGTCAGGCCATCGACCGGGTACACGCCCGGATGGGGGAGTGGCTGCGGGTCGGGCGCACCGAGGCGCAGGTCGGCGCCGATGTGGCTGCCGCGATCATCGACGAAGGGCACACCGCGGCGGCCTTCGTTATCGTCGGATCCGGTCCGCACGGGGCCAGCCCGCACCACGACGTTTCCGACCGGGTGGTGCGGCCCGGCGACGTGGTGGTGGTCGACATCGGCGGGCCGACCCCGGAGGGGTACTTCTCCGACTGCACCCGCACCTACAGCCTGGGCGAGCCGGCCGAACCGGACGTCGCCGAGTGCTACGCGGTGCTGCAAGCCGCCCAGGACGCCGCGGTGGCGGCGGTCGCGCCGGGAACGACCGCGCAACGGGTTGACGCCGCGGCCCGCGGCCCGATCACCGCCGCCGGCCTCGGCGAGCGGTTCATTCACCGGACCGGGCACGGGATCGGCCTCGAGGTGCACGAACGGCCCTACATCGTGGCCGGCAACGACCTGGTGCTCGAAGCGGGGATGGCGTTCAGCATCGAGCCAGGCATCTACCTGCCAGGCCGCTGGGGCGCGCGGATCGAGGACATCGTGGTCGTCAGCGACAGCGGCGCGACGCGGCTCAACCACCGCCCGCGCGAACTCGCGGTACTGCCGGTATGACCTGTAACGTAGCTTTAACGCCTATCCCCGATTAGTCACATTAATTCAACGCTGGCGTAACAACCGGATCGCACCCTGTACGCTATGACTATAGCGTACGATCGACTGGTAACGGAACAATTCGCTCCGCTTGCCGAGTTTGCCGGGTTCTGTGATTACGAGGCGACAGCTGTCCAGAAGACCGGAAGGGGAATCTCAGCGCTGGTCGACCGTGTTCCAGGAGTGATATCTGAATACCTGAGAACACGTCCGGAATCCGCGCCGCTGATGGGCGGATCTGACCTGACGGTCAGCGAGTCGCTGATAAAGGAGTGGTTGGACAGGACGATCGCCGGGCCGTTTGACGGCGAGCTGGCTGACTTCGTGCGGGAGATCAGCCATGTCGGGGGAAAGGAAGTGACCTTTCCGGGAGTGCGGATACCGCTTCCGCCCCAACTCGTCCTGGCGCTGACCGCCTGGTTGCAGGGGCAGATCTTGGCGGCTCTGGGTGAGACCTGTGACGTCCTCACGGCCTCCGCCGCCGGGGCGGCCTGGATGAACATGCTCATGCTGCAGCTCGGGATCATCCTTGAACCCAGCCTGGCACAACCGGACAGCCCCCTAGGTCGCCACGAAGCTGCCGAGTTTCATTCTTACGCGGAGTTCGCGGGTCTAGGCGCCCAGGAGATGTCGATCCTGTGCAAGACCGGCCCACTGTTGGGGCCAGCAGGGGGAGGCGTGGTCACCCTCGCTTATGATCACCTGCTTTCCCGCCCCGAATCAGCCGGATACTTCCAGGACGCCTCGCATCTCACCGAGCGCAAGATGACGCTCAAGTCATGGTGGTCCAAGACCACCATGACTACCATGGACGGCGATTTCCACACCTACCTGTCCAGAGTCGCCGACGCCCACGTCAAGGGTGGTGGGAAACACCCGCACGTGGCCATCCCGGCTGATCTGACCATTGCCCTCATGGGATGGGTTGAGATGAGAGTTATGACGGTGCTGAACACTATCGCTCCAGGAGCCGACGGTGAGTACGTCTTCGGGAAGTTTCCCAAGCCGGCGGTGGTCGCGACGGTGGGTCAGGCCTGGATGCGGATGCTGACCCTACAGCTCGGCATCCTGCTGAAGCCCTACCTCGCGGCGACCGCCTGACGGGTTCTCATATCCGGTTCGGCGTTCAGGTCAAGGCGGACGTGGACGCCGATCTGCCGCGCAGCCAGCCGTACCAGCCGGCGATACCGTCGCCGGTGGTGGCCGACAGGTGCAGCACCTCAACGCCGGGGTTCGCCCGCCGGGCCCCGTCCAGGAAGGCGGCGACGTCGAAATCGACGTAGGGCAGCAAATCGGTCTTGTTCAGCAGCACCAGGTCGGCGGCGCGGAACATCTGCGGGTACTTTCTCGGTTTCTCGGCGCCCTCGGTCACCGAGGTGATGACCACCCGGGCCTGCTCGCCGAGGTCGAACATCGCTGGGCACACGAGGTTGCCGACGTTCTCGATCAGCACTACGGAACTGTCGGGCGGGTCCAGCGTGCGCAGTCCACCGGCCAGCATCTGAGCGTCGAGATGGCAGCCGGCGCCGGTGTTGATCTGCACCGCCGGTGCGCCGGTGGCTCGGATCCGGTCCGCGTCCAGCACCGTCTCCTGATCACCTTCGACGACCGATATCCGCAGCTCGGCGCCCAACTCCCGGATGGTGCGCTCAAGCAGAGTGGTCTTCCCGGCCCCGGGTGAGCTCATCAGGTTCACCGCGAGGATGCCGTGCTCGGCGAACCACTTGCGGTTGAGCTCGGCGAGCGCGTCGTTGCGCGCCAGCACCGCCTGCTCGAGGGTGACAGTCCGGGTCTTGGCGTGGTCATGATCGTGACCGTGCCCATGGCTGTGTCCATGGTCATGATCGAGGCCGTGATCGTGCTCGTGGTCTTCGAGGAAAGTGCCGCCGGAGCAGCCACACGTCGCGCACATCAGGCCATGACCTCAACTTCCCGAATTTTCAGTTCTTCCCCCGCGAGGAGCTCCCGGTTCGCGCTGCCGCACGCGCACAGCACGAGCAGGTCGGTCAGCGCGAACTCGGCGCCGCAGTCCCGGCAGCGGGCCTTCCCCGTGGGCTGGACGATCTCCAACGACGCCCCTTCGAGCGTGGTGCCCGCAGTCACGACCTCAAAGCAGAACCGGACCGAATCCGCCACCACCCCAGACAGCGTGCCGATCTCCAGGCAGATTCGCCGTACCTTCGCATCGCCCATCCGATCGGACACCGCCTGGACCACGCTCTGCGTGATCGCCATCTCGTGCAACAGCGCCCTCCTCGGCCGAGTAACCAGTGCAGTCCCTCGCGGGGATCTTGTCAAGGGCGAGACAATCCTCCGGTGCAACAATCTATCCGAGTTGAGGTGCGGGTCGAAGGAGTCGTGCAGGGCGTCGGGTTCCGGCCCTACGTGCACGGCCTGGCGCACCGGCTGGGCCTGTCCGGTCAAGTTGGCAACGACACCGCTGGGGTGATCATGGAAATCGAGGGCGCCGAGCGGGTAGTCAGCGAGTTCCTCGCGGCGTTGCCGGCGCAGGCCCCGCCGCTGGCCGTCATCGAGCGGGTGCGGACCAGTCCGCTGGTGCCCACCGGGGAGCCGGGTTTCCGCATCGTGTCCAGCAACGCCACCGGCCGGCGGGACACCTTGATCTCGGCGGACAGCGCGACCTGCGCGGACTGCCTCCGTGAGCTGGCCGACCCCACCGACCGCCGCTTCGACTACCCGTTCATCAACTGCACCAACTGCGGGCCGAGGTTCACCATCGTGCGCGACGTGCCCTATGACCGGCCGTTCACCACGATGGCGCCGTTCCCGATGTGCCCCGCCTGCGCCAGCGAGTACCACGATCCCGCCGACCGGCGCTTCCACGCCCAGCCGGTGTGCTGCCCGGCGTGCGGGCCCCGGCTGCGGCTGCTCGACGCCGAGGGCACCGAACTGCCTGGCGAACCGCTGGCCGCCGCGGCGGCACTGCTGAACGGCGGGGCGGTGCTGGCGGTCAAGGGGCTCGGCGGCTACCACGTCGCGGCGCTGGCCGCCGACGCCGCCGCGACCGCGCTGCTG
>JBOHFJ010000262.1:0-6955 GCA_050699655.1 Pseudonocardiaceae bacterium | reverse complement strand
ATTCCGGATCTCCGCTCGACGACATCCAGGCTGAGGATGTCGACGCCCACCATGCCCAGCGCGGTGGCCACCGCGCCGAGCGCCCCGGGGCGGTCCGGGAGCTGAACCCGGATCAGAAAGGACATCCGCCACACCTGTTCATGCGGCCTATCCATTCGAGTCTCCCCACTCGGGCCCCCTTAATCGGGTCACACGATCGCTCGCGCGCTCGTCGGGGCGTCGATTGTGACAGAGCGAGCTGGAAATCGCGCCCCCAGCCCGAGAGCGGGTCACCCGCCCCGTGGCAAGCCCCCGCGACAGGTGCGACGTTAGACTCGCCGGGTCACCCATCCCCGCAGCGCGTCAGGAGTCTCCTGTGCCCACCGTCTCCCGTGACGAGGTCGCGCATCTCGCCCGGCTGGCCCGGCTGGCCGTCACCGAGAGGGAGCTGGATCTGTTTGCCGGCCAGCTCGAGGTGATCCTGGCCTCGGTTGCCCGGGTCGGCGAGGTGGCGGCCGCGGACATCCCACCCACCTCGCACGCCGTCGGGCTGACCGACGTGTTCCGTGCGGACGTGCCGCGCCCGGGGTTGACCCAGCGGCAGGCCCTGTCGGGCGCCTACGCGACTGAAGGCGGCCGGTTCCGGGTGCCGCGCATCCTGGACGAATCGTGAGCACCGAGCTGACCCGGTGCTCCGCCGCGGATCTGGCCGATCGGATCCACGCCCGGGAGTTCAGCGCGGTGGAAGTGACTCAGGCGCACCTGGACCGGATCGCCGCCGTGGAGGGCGCGGTGCACGCCTTCCTGCACCTGGACGCCCGTGCCGCGCTGTCCGCCGCCGCCGCGGTGGATGACGCGCTGGCGCGGGGGAACCCGCCCGCCTCGCCGCTGGCGGGCGTGCCGCTGGCGCTCAAAGACGTGTTCACCACCCTGGACATGCCCACCACCTGCGGCTCGCGGATGCTCCAGGGCTGGCGGCCGCCGTATGACGCTACAGTCACCCGCAGGCTGCGCGACGCGGGCGTGGTGATCCTGGGCAAGACCAACATGGACGAGTTCGCCATGGGTTCCTCCACGGAGAATTCCGCCTACGGACCCACCCACAACCCGTGGGATCTCGACCGGGTGCCGGGCGGCTCCGGTGGTGGGTCGGCGGCCGCGGTGGCCGCCTTCGAGGCGCCGCTGGCGATTGGCACCGACACCGGAGGCTCGATTCGCCAGCCCAGCGCGCTGACCGGCACCGTCGGGGTTAAGCCCACCTACGGCGGCGTCTCCCGGTACGGCCTGGTGGCCTTCTCTTCCAGCCTGGACCAAGGTGGCCCGGTGGCCCGCACGGTGCTCGATGCCGCGCTACTGCACGAGGTGATCGGCGGGTACGACCCGCTGGACTCCACCTCGATCGACGCACCGGTGCCGCCGGTGGCGCGGGCGGCCCGCGCGGGCGCCACCGGCGACCTGACCGGGGTGCGGGTCGGGGTGGTCAGCCAGTTCCGCGGGCAGGGCTACCAGCCCGGGGTGCTGCGCGCGTTCGAGCTCGCGGTGAGCCGGTTGCGCGAACTGGGCGCGCACGTCATTGAGGTGTCCTGCCCGTCCTTCGCCCATGCGCTGCCCGCCTACTACCTGATCGCGCCCAGCGAGTGCTCCTCGAACCTGGCCCGCTTCGACGGCATGCGCTACGGGCTGCGCGTCGGAGACGACGGCAGACACGGCGCCGAGGAGGTCATGTCACTGACCCGTGCGGCTGGTTTCGGCCCGGAGGTCAAGCGCCGCATCATGCTCGGCACCTACGCCCTGTCCGCCGGGTACTACGACGCTTACTACGGTCAGGCGCAGAAGGTCCGCACCTTGATCATTCGAGACTTCGCCGCGGCCTTCGAGCGGGTGGACGTGCTGGTCTCCCCGACCACCCCGACCACGGCGTTCCGCCTCGGCGAGCGGGTGGACGACCCGCTGGCGATGTACCTGTCGGACCTGTGCACGATCCCAGCGAACCTAGCCGGCAACGCCGCGCTGTCCGTGCCGGCTGGTCTCTCCGATGACGATGGCTTACCGGTGGGCCTGCAGGTGATGGCGCCCGCGCTGGCCGACGACCGGGCCTACCGGGTGGCGGCGGCCTACGAGGCGGCTCGGAACGCCGCCGAGGGGGGCCCGCTGGTCCATCGGGTGCCTGAACTGGCCGAGGACCGCTTGCCGGGTCTGAGCATTGCTGAGGTGGTCGGGCGGTGAGCGTTGCGCTGATGGACTACGACGAGGTGCTGGCGCGTTTCGACCCGGTGCTCGGGCTTGAGGTGCATGTTGAGCTGTCCACCGCGACGAAGATGTTCTGCGGGTGCGCCAATGCGTTCGGGGCGCCGCCCAACACCCACGTCTGCCCGACCTGCCTGGGGCTGCCGGGATCGCTGCCGGCGCTCAACGGCGCCGCGGTGGAGTCGGCGATGCGGATCGGGCTGGCGTTGAACTGCTCGATCGTGCCGTGGTGCCGGTTCGCCCGGAAGAACTACTTCTACCCGGACATGCCCAAGAACTTCCAGACCTCGCAGTACGACGAGCCGATCGCGGTGAATGGGTCGCTGGAGGTGCTGCTGGCGGACGGCTCAACGTTCACCGTGGCGATCGAGCGCGCACACATGGAGGAGGACACCGGCAAGTCGCTGCACGTCGGCGGTGCGGACGGCCGGATTCACGGCGCGAGCCACTCACTGCTGGACTACAACCGCGCTGGCGTCCCGCTGATCGAGATCGTCACCAAGCCGATCGTCGGCGCGGGTGGCCGCGCGCCCGAAATCGCGCGCGCGTACGTCACCGTGCTACGGGACCTGCTGCGGGCGCTGGGAGTGTCCGACGTGCGGATGGATCAGGGGTCGCTGCGCTGTGACGCCAACGTCTCGCTGATGCCGCGTGGCGCGACGACCTTCGGCACCCGGACCGAGACCAAGAACGTCAACTCACTGCGCTCGGTGGAGCGCGCGGTGCGTCACGAGATGGGCCGGCAAGCCGCGGTGCTGGCCGCCGGTGGTGAGATCGTGCAGGAGACCCGGCACTTCGACGAGGCCACCGGTGGCACCTCACCGGGGCGGCGCAAAGAGACCTCGGAGGACTACCGGTATTTTCCGGAGCCCGATCTGGTGCCGATCGCCCCCAGCGACGAGTGGGTGGCACGGCTGCGCGCCACCCTTCCCGAGTTGCCCTGGCAGCGCCGAGCTCGGGTGCGGGCCGAGTGGGGCCTGTCCGAGCCTGAGCTGCGTGACCTGGTCAACGCTGGCGCGCTGGATCTCATTGCGGCCACAGTTGACGCGGGCGCGCCGTCGGCGCAGGCGCGGTCGTGGTGGGTGTCGTTCCTGGCCCAGCAGGCCAACTCCCGTGGTGTGGAGCTCGCGGATCTGCCCATCACCCCGGGGCAGGTGGCGCGGGTGATCGCCCTGGTCGGTGCCGGCGCGCTGACCAACACCCTGGCCCGGCAGGTCGTCGACGGGATCCTCGCCGGTGAGGGTGAGCCCGACGAGGTGCTCGCCACTCGTGGCCTCGCCGTGGTCTCCGGCGACGCCGAGCTCACCGCCGCCGTCGACCAGGCCCTTGCCGCCCAGCCCGCCATCGCGGAAAAGATCCGCGCCGGCAAGGTCGCGGCGGCGGGCGCGATCGTGGGCGCGGTCATGAAAGCCACCGCTGGCAAAGCCGACGCCCAAAAAGTGCGCGAATTGGTCTTGGCGCGGTGCGCCCCGTGAGTGGCCTTGCTAGTTGGCGGCAAGCCACAGCTCCGCATCGCCACTCACGGGTTATCCACAGGGTTGTCCACACTAGTCTTGGGCGCCGCCGGGGCCTATGGGGTCGGGGAGGATGAAGACTCGCTCGTCGCTGGAGATGGGTTTGCCGCCGGTCTTGTTGACTGTGCCCAGCCACAGCAGCTTCCCGTCCGGGCTCAGCGCGGCCGCGGCGATCCGGCCGTAGTGCTCCAGTGGGATCCGCAGGGGCGCGCCGAGGAACGTGCCGCCCGGCCCGATCTTGAGCGCGAACATCGGCGACCCACTGGTGAACACGACCTGGATGCGGCCCAGCATGACCACGCACCCCGCGGCGCCGATGCCTGCGGGCCAGGTCCAGGCGGCCCGGCCCAGCGGGCGGCCCGGCTGTACCCGGCGCAGGAGGTCGTGCTCGGGTTCCCGGTCGGTGATCCACAATTCGCTGGTCAGCGGGTCGACGCACAGCCCTCCCGGCGCGTGCAAGCCGCTGACCAGAACTTTTAATCCTCCAGGGTTGCCCGGCGCGGGGTGGCCGAAGGTGTCGATCCGCAACACCTTGCCGGCTAGTGACCGCGGATCCTCGGCCGCGGCGGGATTGCCGGCGTCGCCGGTGGCGACCAGGAGCATCCCGTGCGAGTCGACCGCGAGCGCGCCCGCGTTGCCCGTCGGACCTCGTGGGATGCCGGTGAGCACCGGCTTGGGTACGTCCCCTGGGGCGATCCGGACCACTCGGTTGTCGACCGGGGTGGTGATGTACGCATAGATCAGCTCATCCTCGGCATAGCTGGGAGACAGCGCGAGCCCGGTGAGCCCGCCATCACCGGCGGGGTCCACGGCCAGGGTCGCCACCTCCTGGTTCGGTCGCTGCCGTTGCACATGCAGGATCCGGCCGGTGGTGCGCTCCGCGGCCAGACCCACCTGCGCGGCACCTGGCAGCGCGACCAACGCGGAAATCGGTTCCAGACACGTCGCGACAACCTGGGGATCGGGGTCGGTGCAGCCGCGCGGCGGGCCTAGCGGTGGTTTGCCGAGTGTTCCTGGGCCGGGTGGCCTGGACTGCCCCGGGATCTCGGGCCTCGGTTCGGGCTGCGACCCGATCTCCAGTTTGGCGTGGAACGGCCCCGCGTCCCGGTCCGGGAACACCGGAGTCACCGCGCATCCGCACAGCAGCGCCGCCGTCGCGAGCAGTACCGAGATCGCGCGGCGGCAGGCACCGACTGGGTTCGGAACGGTCACTCCGTCGCGGCCGGTTGGCCGCCGGGGTCGGGGAGCGGGTCGGGGTCGGGGAGCGGGTCGGGGTCGGCGAGCGGGTCGGGCAGCCGCCCCCCGCTGATCGCCGCTAACGCCGGAAGGTCGCGGGCCCGCACCATGGGCAGCCTGACCTCGTTCCCGGCGCGCGGGACGGCCCAGACCCGGGATCGGCCATCGATCCTCAGGCCCGCGAGGTCGGACCAGGTGAGTCGCCGCGAGCCCCAGACTCGACATGCCACGATGGTGTCCGGGTCGGCCACCGTCCGGGTCCGCACCAGCCAGACCGCAAGGGTCAGCGGCACCAGGTACACCACTTGCAGTCCCGGTGCACCGAAGGCCACCGGGGTCATGCACACGATCAACCCGAACACCCCGATCAGGGCGGTCAGCGGCTGCCGGAAGGTCAGCGTGGCGGTGACGGTCACACTGACATAGTGACGGGCCAGGGCCGCCGCGCAACTAGGCGTACAGTAGGCGCATGCCACGGGTCCAGATCTATCTGCCAGACGATCTTCACCAGGCGGTCAAGGAGTTGGAGCTGCCGATCTCCGAGCTCAGCCAGCACGCCGTGCGGGTGGAGCTTCGGCGGCGGGAGTTGGCCACCGCGGCTGACCGCTACCTGGCTGAGCTCGCCGGGGAGCTCGGTGGCCCGCCCACGGCTGATGAACTGGCGGCGGCGGATGCCTGGATCGACGCCGCGACCGTTCCGCCCGCGCGGAGCCCCAGATAGCCAGCCTGGTTCTCGACGCGGGTGCCGTCACCGCCCTGGGCCGTCGGGACCGGCAGACGGCAGCCCGCCTCGCGGCGTTGCGGCGGCGCGGCCTGTGGCCACCGGTCGTGCCTACCGCCGTGCTCGTCGACTCACTGACTGGAAACCGGGTGCGCGACGGGTTGGCGCACCGCACGGTGGGACTGTCGCTGGTTTATTCGCTTGATGAGCCACTGGCCCGGCGCGCGGCGCAGCTGCGGGGCTTGGCGCGCGCGGGCGATGCGGTCGATGCGGTCGTTGTGGCGATCGCGGAGCTGCTCGAAGCGCTGGTGATCACGGTCAATCCCGATGACCTGGCTCGGCTGTGCCACCACGCCCGCGGCGTCCGGCTGCTGGGGGCCTGACCGGTTTGGTGCTTCGTCGCGATCGGATCTGTGCAGGTCAGAAGGTCGGAAACCCTACTGCTCCCAACATGTGAGAGAGACTTCCGCGAGGTTGACGGTGCCAGGTACGCCCGTTACCGTCGGCTACGTGCTGATCGCCACTGTCCTTGTACCCCAGGGTCGCGTCGTCTGAAGAGTCACGGACGTCGACGCGCCGGCCCTCGCACCAGCCCGCACCCGGGCCGCGAGGGTTTTTTGATGGTTTGTTGCTGCGCATGCCGAGCACAAGTGAGTTAAGGCGGGATCGTGACCACCGTTACCCCCAGGACTGCGACCCCAAGGGAAGTGGCCCGAGAGATGCCGAGCCCGACACCACCGCCCAAACCGGCCCCGCCCATCGGGGCGCCGGTGCGTCTCACCGGCGCGCAGGCCCTGGTGCGGTCGCTGGAAGCGCTCGGGTGCGAGGCGGTATTCGGAATCCCTGGCGGCACGATCCTGCCGGCGTATGACCCGCTGCTGGACTCCACAGTGGTCCGCCACGTGCTGGTCCGCCACGAGCAGGGTGCCGGGCACGCCGCGACCGGTTACGCGCAGGCCACGGGGCGGGTCGGGGTGTGCATGGCGACGTCGGGTCCCGGTGCGACGAACCTGGTCACGCCGCTGGCCGACGCGTACATGGACTCCGTGCCGGTGGTGGCCATCACCGGTCAGGTCCAGCGCGCCTCGATCGGGAGCGACGCCTTCCAGGAGGCGAACATCACCGGCATCACCATGCCGGTGACCAAGCACAACATGCTGGTGACCGACCCGGCGGAGATCCCGAGGGCGATCGCGGAAGCCTTCCACCTGGCCGCCACCGGTCGCCCGGGCCCCGTGCTGGTGGACATCCCCAAGGA
>JBOHFJ010000261.1:0-6979 GCA_050699655.1 Pseudonocardiaceae bacterium | reverse complement strand
GTATTGATGAGATAGGCGCCGCGTTTCATGCTGGCCAGGAGGGTGTCGTCGAAGAGGCCCTCGGTCTCTGGGTGCAGCGGGGCGTTGATGGTCACGACATCGCACGCCGGCACCAGGTCCTGGGTGGTGGGGTGAAACGCGAGGTTGAGTTCGCGCTCCACGTCGGCCGGCAGCCGGTGCCGGTCGGTGTAGTGCAGCCGCACGTCGAACGGCGCGAGGCGGCGCAACACGGCAATCCCGATCCGACCGGCCGCGACACTGCCCACGTGCATACCTTCCAGGTCATAGGAGCGGGCCACGCAGTCGGCGATATCCCACCCTCGGTCGCGCACGGTCAGATAAGAGGGCAGGTAGTTCCGTACTAGCGAGAGGATCATCATCACCACGTGCTCAGCGACGCTGATGCTGTTGCTGTAGGTCACTTCCGCGACGGTGATGCCGTGGGCGGCCGCGGCGTCCAGATCGACATGGTCGGACCCGATTCCGGCGGTGATCACGAGCTTGAGTTGAGGTGCCGCCGCGATCCGTTCGGCGGTCAGGTAGGCCGGCCAGAATGGTTGTGCGATGACGATCTCGGCGTCGGGGAGATGGCGGTCGAATTCTGACCCCACGCCGTCTTTGTCCGAGGTCACCACCAGCTCATGACCGAGATCTTCGAGGAAGGACCGCAGGCCCAAAGCTCCGGACACGCTGCCGAGCAGCTCACCGGGGGTGAAGTCGATGGCTTGTGGCGTGGGCAGGGTTTGCCCGCTCGGGTAGCGCTCAATGCGAGGGATATCCTCGCGTGCGTACAAGGGAGGATATCCCTCGGCTGGGTCGTCATAAAGAACGCACAGCACCTTCGCCATGAAGAATCACCCTTTCCGATCGCCGGTCGGTCGGCGCAACGTCGCGGCTGCTGACCGCTGTGGCGAGTACGGCCCCGGTAGCTCACGACACGTAACCTCCCACCGCTGTGCCTGCGCGGCAAGGCCCCTCGCACCCACTCCGCTATTCCTGATCCACCCGCGCCGCTCCCTCCAGGGGCCAACCGGCGATCGGCTCGGGTAGCGCGAACCCACCCGAACCGACCGCCGCCGCCCAGGGACAGCGACAGTGGTGGGTCTCGAGCGGCTGCCCGGCCGAGCCAGCGGGTCAGCTCGTCAACGAGGTCATCGCCGACCTCGCCAAGAAAGGCCAGCGTCAGGTGCCACTGCTCCGGGCGGGTCCACCTCAGCTCCGGTGCCACCTCCCGCAACCCCGCGGTAGCGCCCAAGAGCTCCCGCGCAATCTCCCCAGGAGGGGTCAGCGCCACAAACAGCCGCACCACGCCATCATCGCCCCCGCCCCGCAGACGGCGTCAAAAGAATTCCGTCCTCGTCAGACAGTGAGCGTGGGTTGAGCGGCGTTGTGGGTGACGCGAACGAGGCGACTGGCGGCAAGCGCACTGGGCACGGAGCGGCTACTTACGGTTACTTGCTTGGGCCGAGTGGTGCGATCTGCTCGGATGAGTCGACGCCGACGGCGCGGATGTCCTAGTCTACCGACAACGCGCGGGGGCGTCCTTACATCAGAAGGACTAGCAGTCCAGGGAGCGACCGGAGGTCGCTCGTAAAGTAGAGGATCATGACCAAAACGGCTCTCCCCGACGCCACTCCCACCACACAAGACGACGAAAGCCCGATCCACATCCTCTGGATCAACGGTGGCTTGTCCTGTGACGGGGAGTCGGTGTCGTTGACCGCGGCGACCCAGCCCAGCATCGAGGAAATTGCCCTGGGAGCCCTCCCCAGCTTGCCCAAGATCGCGCTGCACTGGCCGTTGATTGACTTCGAATGCGGCCCGGAACAAGGTGGCGACAACTTCATCGAATGGTTCCACAAGGCCGACCGAGGTGAGTTGGAACCGTTCGTGCTCGTCGTCGAGGGGTCCATCCCGAACGAGACGATCAACCGCGATGGCTACTTCACTGGTTTCGGCCGCCACCCCGGCACCGACCAGCCGATCACTGTCAACGAGTGGCTGGACAAGCTGGCGCCCAAGGCCACGATCGTGCTCGCGGTCGGCACCTGCGCCAGTTACGGCGGTATCCACGCCATGGCGGGCAACCCGACCGGCGCCATGGGCGTGCCGGACTACCTGGGCTGGGACTGGAAGTCCAAGGCTGGTATCCCGATCGTCTGTGTGCCTGGCTGCCCGGCGCATCCGGACAATCTCTCCGAGACGATCCTGTACCTGCTCTACCAGGCCGCCGGCCAGGCGCCGATGATCCCCTTGGACGATCACCTGCGCCCGCGGTGGCTGTTCGGCGCCACGGTGCACGAGGGTTGCAATCGGGCCGGGTACTACGAACAGGGCGAGTTCGCCAAGACCTACGACTCCCCGAAGTGCCTGGTGAAGCTCGGATGTGGGGGCCAGGTGGTGAAGTGCAACGTGCCCAAGCGTGGCTGGATCAATGGTGTCGGTGGGTGCCCTAATGTGGGCGGTATCTGCATCGGCTGCACCATGCCCGGCTTCCCGGACATGTTCATGCCGTTCATGGAGCCGATGCCGATCAGGTGGCGCACGGGCTCACCGATGGCGATGACCGAAAGTGAGTCCTACGGCTCAGTTGTCCGATCACTCCGCGAGTTCGCCCTCAAACGGTTCGACATCGAGCCCCCGTGGCGTAAGAAGTGCCCCGAACTCCTCACCGGCTATACCCCCGACTGGGACGACGGCCGAGTATGGCCGATGGGTCTCCGTGCATGGCGCCGCCGAAGCCGGGCCAGCTGGCCCGGGGGAAGCTCGTAGTTGGGGCGACCGCGCCGATGCCGGTGACAATGGCGATGAGGAGAGCGACGTCGTGAAGCATCCCGCGGTCAGCGGGGTAGCTGGAGCGTCTGTCCGGGCAGGATCACGTTGGGGTCCGACAAGATGTGCCGGTTCAGTGCGAAAAGGGAGTTCCAGCCGCCAGCGGCGTGGTGTTCCTCAGCGATGGCGGAGAGGGTGTCGCCGACGCGCACAGTGTAGGCGCTGGTCGGTTCCGCTGGCGCTGCTACCCCTGGCGCGGGCGTTTCCCGCGGGGCTGGCGTTTCCCGCAGCACTGGCATTTCTTGCGGCGCTAGAGTTTCCCGCGGCACTGGCGTTTCCTGCGGGGCTGGCGTCGGGCTGCCGACGTGGGCGCGTTTCCCGCAGACGGGCCATGCCCCGATGCCTTGAGTCTGGAGCACCCGGTTGGCGACGGCGATCTGGGTTTCCCGGGAGGCATTCTGTGGCATGCCGACACCGCCGTTGGCGCTCCACGTGGGCAGCGTGAACTGGAGTCCGCCGAAGAACCCGTTGCCGGTGTTGATGGCCCAGTTGCCGCCGGACTCGCATGCGGCCACCGCATCCCAGTTGACGCCGCTGGTGTCGGCGTGCGCGGGGGCTACCGCCGCCATGGCGACCGTTCCCGCCGCGGCGACGCTAGCGGTTGCTACAAAGGTGTTCCGGATGTAGTGGGTTTGGGCGCGGTGCCGGCCCCGAGTGGGAGCGCGGTGCCGGCCGTGACCTGATTGTGACATAGCGGCATTGCGTCATTCGCGCAGCTGCGGCAAAACCCGGTTCGGTCAAGCGGCCTGCCGAACGGTTGACTGCGCGCGGTGAACGGTGGCCCTCCGTGGTGAAGGTGAGCGCGGAGCAGCGCGCCGGAGGGTGCGCGCTACAGGTGCACCCCGTCGTCGGGGGGATCAGCCAGGGGGCGTGGCTGTTCCAGCACGCTTGATTGACGTCATCAAGGCCGGGGCGTTCCGAAATCTCACGTACGGGGTGTGCATACTGCGCACGTCTCGAAGCTGAACTCAGCTGCGCAGGCGTAGCGCCAGATCTGCTGACAGTTCTCGTTCCAGTCGGGGCGCACGACCCGCCCGGCGCTCACTAAGGCGACAGCCGACGCGCCGGCAAGGCGGAGAGCGGAGGCGGCGCTCTGGGCACGTGCGCCGCTGGTGAAGGTGTCTTCGATCAAGAGCACCCGATGGTCACGAAGATCAGTGCAGGCAAGGAACGCGTCGTCGCTCGCCTGTTGAGATCCCACCCGTCCGGGCCCTCTCGTGAGCAAGGTGCTGTGCAGCCCGGCAAGCCGAGAACTCCGCCGCACGACTGCGACGAGTGGATGTTCACCGGATCTGGCGGCCAACCGGGTGCTCGGCACGGTGGTAACCACGGTGGGGTCACCCCCGAGCATCGTGGTACTGCAGGGCCAGTGACGGTGGGTGAACCGCGCGATGGTTGCGGCGACGATCGTTGCAAGCTGCGCGCGGACCGCTGGCAGGTGGTGGTCCTTGTAGTAGCGCAGAACGTGCCAGTACTGGCCCGACACCTCGTACAGCGAGATGGGGAGCACGGCGGTCGCCGGATGGCGTACCTGACCCCTCGTGACCTGGCAGCTATAGCAGGTCGAATAGTCCTGGTTGGGGCCAGAATGGCAAACGATGCAGACTCCAGCGCCGTGCGGCGGCACCCAGCGGTAGATCCGTAGATATGGATCAGTATATTGCTCGACTGCTGTCATCAATCTCCGCCTGCTACAGCAGCACCGGCTGATCCGGGAGGCTGCTGAGCGTAACGATGACCTCCAGAACGTCGTCAAGGTCTCTGACCACGGTGACACCTGGGCGCTCCGCGTATCGCTGTGCCCATTCCTGCGACTTCACCAGCGAATCCAACAAAAATAGCCTCTTTCCGTGTTCCAGAGCAAGGCGTGCCTGCATCTTCGAGCCGCCGGTGGCGGACGCCTCGACAACGATCGTCCCCATCGCCATGCCGCTCATCACGACGTTGCGCATAGGGAAGTTCATCGCCCGCGGTGGAGCATCGGGCCAGAACTGCGAGACGATCGCTCCCTGCTTGCAAATCCTCTCCGCTAGCTCCCGATTCTCTCTTGGGTAGACTGCGGCAAGAATTCCGTGGCCAACGACTGCGACGGTTCTGCCGTTGGCGCCCAGCGCCGCAGTATGGGCGGAGGTGTCGATTCCGCGAGCTAAGCCGGACAGGACCGTGACGTTCGCTTCAACGAGACCCCGCACGAGACGAGCCGCCCGGCGCCGTCCGTCCTCGGAGGCCTGCCGTGTACCGACGACCGCAATAGCGCGAAAGTCCCCCGGCATCAGGTCGCCCTTAACCCAGATGAAAGGCGGCCGATTATAGATCAATTGCAGATTCGCCGGGTAGTCATCCTCGCGAACAGTGAGGAGCTGCACGCCCTGCGCTGTCACGCGCTTGACCAGTTCCTGGGCCGCTTCCAGGTCTTCGGGCCGCACGCGCTCCAGCAAGTCCTCGGCGTACAGACGGTGCTCCTCAGGGATGAGGCCAAACTGTCTGTCAAGAAAAGCGAGTGCGCTGCCTGACTCATAGATGATGGCTGCGGTACGGAACCACTCCCGGGGGGACGCCCTGGTCAAGGCAAGGACGGCGGCCTGCTCAGCTACCGTGGTCATCATCGGTCCTCGCCCTCCGACCACCCGCACGCGATTCGAACATGAGTTCGATTTGATTCTAGTGGCTCTCGGCCCAGTACGGTAGCGGTCAGCCCAACTCCTAGCCTCTAGGCCGCGCGCATGGCGAGGCGGGAGACTGTTTACCACACCGTAGCCAGCCCGGTACGTTACGTCACGGTTGCACGACCAGGACAGGGGAACAGTCGCAAGATCAATTGATTCCGCCGGCTGACACCAAGAGGGGCTGACATGCTGCTGTCTCCGCATGAGCAGGAGAAGCTTCTCGTCTACGTGGCCGGCCAGCTGGCCAGGGACCGCCTTGCGAGGGGACTGCGGCTGAACTACCCGGAGGCCGTCGCGCTGATCACTTCGTGGGTGTTGGAGCGGGCGCGGGACGGGCAGGGTGTCGCTGATCTGATGGCGGGGGGCCAGCGGCTACTGAACCGGGAGGACGTCATGGACGGGGTGCCCGAGATGCTGAGCTCAGTGCAGGTGGAAGCGACTTTCCCAGACGGCACGAAGCTCGTCACCGTGCACCGGCCAGTCCAGTGACCGGGGTGCCCGGCGAGCTGCCGCTCGCCACAGATCGTGCCGATAGCGTGGGAGTCCGTCTGGGTCGCATGGGGCTCCGCTCGGGACGGGACCAGACCTTGGGCTTCTCGCCATCATTGTGGTCGTAGATCGTTGTATCGGGATGGTTGATGAACGCCGTCGCTACTGAGCGAGCTGAAGGGATCGTGAGTGGCAGCCTCTACTCCGGGGGTCGGGGATTGGTTTCTGCTCACGGAAACCGTGAGTGGTCTCGCCCTTCACAAGGGACCACAGGCTTGGCACCCGTTCCTGGTCAGATCAACGTGGCCGGGTCCACGCGTCTCCCTACTTCCGAGATCGACCACCTGGGCTGAGGGGCGATCACAAAAGGCTCACGAGGGCACGTGCGGGCGTTGACCTGCCGGATCGATGAAGACGGCCGCATTGACGGGACCAGGCCAGCGTCTGTCGACAGCTCCAAGCTCGACCGGTTCTCTTGCCACGAGCCCGATGATGAGCTGATCAATTGGGCGATGGGCCGCTCGGTGCCGCACCGCACTCGGGGTACCACTCGGAGGGACAGGCGATGACGGATCCCAGGCTGGACGAGCTCACCGCGGAGACGCAGCGTGAGCGGATTGGCCCGCTCTGGCTCGCCGAGGTCCGCGAGGCATGTCGAGAAGTCTCCCGCCGGTTCGACGCGGTGGTCTATGCGGTCGTGGAGCGGGCGTGGACCGGGTCAGAGATCGAGGAGCTGGTCCAGGACGTGACCGCCGAGCAGCTTCTCCGTCAAGGGCAGTTGCGCTACATCCTGGATGTCGCCGCGTCGGTCGAGGAGGTGCGAAGGCTCCTACGCCACCAGGTCCGACGGTCGCTCGTCCGTAGGCGGCGGCGAACTGTCGTAGATCAACTTCTTGCCCGGGTCAGGCAATCCTTGGAAGATCCGTGTTGTGAACGTCTGCCGGGCGTCGTCCCTGATCGTTGGCGGCCGCGCGGGTCGGACTGGCCCGCGC
>JBOHFJ010000260.1:0-6985 GCA_050699655.1 Pseudonocardiaceae bacterium | reverse complement strand
AACCAGATCTGCGGCTGCCCGAAAACGGTCCCTTCGGCGGTTGATGCCGGCTATTCAGCGTAGGCGCACGGGTAGCGCGTCCAGGCCGTTGAGGATCACCCCTGGCCGCCAGGTCAGCTGCTCGGTGGGCACCGCGAGCCGCAGCCGGGGGAAGCGGGCGAGCAGCGTGCCCAGCGCGGTCCGGCCTTCTAACCGGGCCAGTGGCGCGCCGAGGCAGTGGTGGATGCCGTGACCGAAGGCCAGATGTGGGTTCTCCGCGCGGGTAATGTCCAGTGCGTTGGGCCGTGCCGTGCAGGCCAGGTCCCGGTTGGCGGCCAGCAGACCGGGGATGACGATCTCGCCGGCCGGGATGGTCACCCCGCCGATGTCCACCGGCTCGGCGGTCCAGCGGAAGGTGGCCGCCTGCACGGGACCGTCGAAGCGCAGCAGTTCCTCGACCGCGTCCGGTAACCGATTCGGTTGCGCGCGCAGCAGGGCACACTGCTCGGGGTGGGTGACAGGGCGTGCACCCCATTGCCGATCAGATGGACCGTGGTCTCGTGGCCGGCGATGAGGATCAGGAACACGATCGAGGTGAGTTCGTCCTCGGAGAGGAGATGCTGGCCGTCGCGGACCGCCACCAGCGCGGAGATCAGATCGTCGGCGGGCGCGGCCCGCTTGGTGGCAACCAGCTCCCGTAGATAGCTCACCATCTCGGTGGCCGCGGCGGTGAATGTTTCCGGGCCGGCGAGCGCTCCGCTGATCAGAATGGCGGACCAGTCACGGAATTCGGTGCGGCGCTGCGCCGGCACGCCGAGTAACTCGCAGATCACGGTGATCGGCAGCGGGTGGGCGAACGAGTCGATGAGGTCGGTGTGCGCCGCGGTGGCCATGGCGTCGAGCAGCTCGTCGGTGATCTGCTGGATGCGGGGCGCGAGTCGCTCGATGCGGCGGCGGGTGAACGCGGCGGTGACCAGCCGGCGCAGCCGGGTGTGGTCCGGCGGGTTGCGGTTGAGCATGTGGTGGTTGCGCGCCGCGAAAGTCTCGGGCCACAACAGATCCCTGGAAAATATCTCCAGTGTCTTGACCAGCCGCGGGTCGTGCAGCGCCTGGCGTGCCTCGTCATAGCCAGTGACCAGCCAGGCTGGCGTTCCGCTGGGCAGCGCGATGCGGTGCACCGGGCCGGTCGCCGCGAGCTCGGCGTACCTGGCGTGGCGGTGCGGTCCGTCGGTGCGGGTGAACGGCGCCTCAGCCAGTGTCTCGGCCATGGTCTGCGTCTAGACCTGGTTCTGGGTTTGGACCTGGGTCGCGGCGGTGAGGGCCCCTCATGGGGCCAGCGTACGTGAGCACCCTGACATTTTTCGTGACTCAGCAACGCTGCGTGCGCCACTTGTCCACACCACCTCTGTTATCCACAGGCCTGCCCGCGCGGGGTCGACCACGCCGAGGTGGCGCGGCAGCCTCATGGTTGGGAATCACCGAGCAACGGGGAGGACTCCGATGGAGCCGACAGCGCAGGCGGCCCAGAGTCGTCAGGAGGCGCAGCGCCGTAGCGACGAGCAGCGCCGTAGCGAAGAGTTGGGCAGGCGAGGCGAGAACTTGGCGGCGGACTATCTGGCGGGCACGGGGCTCGTGGTGCTCTCACGCAACTGGCGTTGCCGGGAGGGCGAGGTGGATCTCATTGCCACCGATGGGCAGCGCCTGGTGGTGTGCGAGGTCAAGACTCGGTCCGGGACCAGGTACGGGGAACCGTCTGAGAGCGTGACGTCGGCGAAGGCGGCGCGGATCAGGCGGGTCACGGCGGCGTGGCTGCGGGCTTATCGGGTCGGCTGGTGCGAGATTCGCTTTGACGTCCTGGCGGTGCTGTGCCCACCGGATGGGCCGGTCACCGTGGAGCACCTGCGGGGTGCGTTCTGATGTCGCTGGCCAGCGCCTGGGCGGTGGCGCTGCACGGGGTCGACGGGGTGCTGGTGGAGATCGAGGCCCATATCGGCCCGGGACTGCCGGGGCTGCAAATGGTGGGGCTGCCCGACACCGCCCTGTCCGAAGCGCGGGACCGGGTGCGGGCCGCGGTGCTCAACTCCGGTGAGCGGTGGCCCCCGCGCCGGATGACCCTCGCGCTGTCGCCGGCCACCCTGCCCAAGGGTGGCAGCAGTTACGACCTCGCGCTGGCCTGCGCATTGCTGGCCGCGGACGGCCGGATCCCGGCGCAGCGGTTGCAGGGGCTGGTGCTGATCGGGGAGTTGGCGCTGGATGGCCGGCTGCGTCAGGTGCGAGGCGTGCTGCCCGCCGTACTCGCCGCCCGCCAGGTGGGCATCGGCGAGGTGGTGGTGCCGACCGCCTCGCTCGCCGAGGCCAGCCTGGTTGACGGGGTGCGGGTGCACGGTGCGACCTGCCTGAAGGAGGTGCTCGGCTGGTTGCGCAACCCCGGCGGTACTGAGTTGGCGCGTCCCGGCCCGCCGCGTCCGGCGCCGCTGGGCGCGGTCCTCGACCTCGGTGACGTGCTGGAACAGGGCGACGCCCGCTGGGCGGTGGAGGTCGCCGCGGCGGGTGGTCACCACCTGCTGCTCACCGGCCCGCCGGGAACGGGCAAGACCATGTTGGCCCAGCGGATGGTCGGTCTCTTGCCGGCGCTCACCAGTCAGGAAGCGTTGGAGGTAACCGCGGTGCACTCGGTGGCCGGTCTGCTCTCCCCGGAAACCCCGCTGATCACTGTGCCCCCGTTCGTCGCGCCGCATCACACCAGCTCGGTGGCCGCGCTGGTCGGCGGTGGCTCAGGGCTGGCCAAGCCCGGGGCGGTGAGCCGGGCGCACCGCGGCGTGCTGTTCCTCGATGAGGTCGCTGAGTTCGGGCCACGGTCGCTGGAGGCGCTGCGCACCCCGCTGGAGGATGGCGAGGTCCGGTTGGCCCGTCGGGACGGGGTGGTGCGATACCCCGCACGGTGCCAGTTGGTGCTCGCGGCGAACCCGTGCCCGTGCGCTCCACCCGACGAGCGGGACTGCAGCTGCGCCCCGTCGGCCCGTAGGCGGTATCTGGGCCGGCTCTCCGGGCCGCTGCTGGACCGGGTGGACCTGCGGGTGGTGATGCGTCCGGTGAAGGACATGGGTCAGGCCGACGCGGAGCCGGAGAGCACCGCGACGGTGCGCGCCCGGGTGCTGCAGGCTCGCGCCGCCGCCCGCGCGCGGTGGGTCGGCACCGGCTGGAGCACGAACGCCGAGGTGCCCGGCCCGATGTTGCGGCGGCGGTTCCGGTTGCCGAGGGCGGTGACTGAGCCGATCGCGGCGGCGCTGCATCGGGGCATGGTGACCGCCAGAGGGGCGGATCGCACGTTGCGGCTGGCCTGGACGGTGGCTGATCTGGCCGGACGGGATCGCCCGCTGGTCGAAGACGTGAGCGTGGCGATGGGTCTGCGGGACCGGAGGACGCTGTGACGCCGGGACAGCGCGAGCTGCGCCGGGCCCGGGCTTACCTCAACCGGGTCGCCGAGCCGCCCGCTCCCGCGTTGTCCGAACTGGTCAACGAGGTCGGTCCGGTGCGGGCGGCCCGCTTGGTGGCCGAGGGGCAAGTACCCCACCGGGCGGCCGCGGAGACCAGTGCCCGCCGGGCGGAGAACCGGGCCGAGGCCGACCTCTGCGCGATCGCCGCGCTCGGTGGCCGGTTGGTGGTTCCCGAGGACGCCGAGTGGCCCGCTGAGGCGTTCACCTGCTTCACCACGCCTGATGCTCAGAGTGACGAGCGCTGGCAGGCTCCGGTGGCGCTCTGGGCACGGGGGGCCGGTCGCCTCGATCAGCTCGGTGAGCGGACAGTGGCGGTGGTGGGGGCGAGAGCCGCGACCGGATACGGGGAACACGTCGCCGCCGAGTTCGGCTACGAACTTGCCGAGGCTGGCTTCGCGGTGGTCTCCGGCGCCGCGTTCGGCATCGACGGCGCGGCACACCGGGGCGCGCTGGCCGCTGAGGGCCGCACCGTCGCGGTGCAGGCCTGTGGGCTGGATCGGGCTTACCCGGCGGGCCATCATGGGCTGCTGAATCGGATCGCCGAGAGTTGCGCGGTGGTCAGTGAGTACCCCCCGGGCGTCCGGCCCGCGCGACACCGCTTCCTGGTCCGCAATCGCCTGATCGCCGCACTCGCGGCCGGCACTGTCGTGGTCGAAGCGGGTGTGCGCAGCGGTGCCCGGCGCACCGCCGCGGCCGCGGCCGCGTTGAGCCGAGTCGTGATGGCGGTGCCAGGTCCGGTCACCTCGGCGTCGTCCGTCGGCTGCCACCTGCTGGTGCGTGAGGAGCAGGCGATATTGGTCACTCGAGCGGCGGAGGTAATGGAGGTGGTGGGGCGGATCGGGGCGGACCTCGCGCCGTCGCTGGCCACACCGCGCCAGCCCACCGACGGGTTGAGCCCGGAGTTGCTGGCGGTGTACGAGGCGCTGCCGCTGCGGGCTCCCCGGCATCCCGAGCAACTGGTGCTCGAGTCTGGGGTGCCGCTGCACCGGGTGCGTTCCGCGCTGCCCTTGTTGGAGCTGCGGGGGCTGGTGGGGTGCGGGGTGAGCGGTTGGCATCGGGTGCTGCCCGACATTGGGCGTGGCGGTGCTTGACCTGGCGCCCTCGGTAGCGCAGCGTGCTGCGGGTGAGCGAGGACCGGCTGGCACCCGACTCGCTACCGGGTGCCCTGGCGGCGCATCGGGAGCGTTTCGCGGCGTATTTGCGGTCCGTGCGGGGGCTCTCCCCGCACACGGTGCGGGCTTACCGGGGCGACGTCACCGCCCTGTTGCGGCACCTGGCGGATTCGGGCCATGACGATCTCGCGGCGGTGGACCTCCCGCTGCTGCGTGGCTGGTTGGGCGCCCAACATCGCGGTGGCCATCGCCGCGGCACGCTAGCGCGCCGTGCCGCGGCGGCTCGCGCCTTCACCGCCTGGGCCACCCGAGTCGGAGCGCTGGGCAGCGACCCGGGGCTGCGACTGGTCGCACCGCGGCCCCGCCGGGCCCTGCCTGCGGTGCTGCACCCGCACCAGGCCGCCGCGGCACTCGACGCCGCGCAGCGCGGTGCCGCCGAGGCTGATCCGATCGCGTTGCGTGACCACGCCGCAGTGGAACTGTTGTACGCGACTGGGATACGCGTCGCCGAGCTCTGTGGTCTCGATCAGAGCGACCTCGACATGCAGCGGCGCTTGGTCCGGGTATTCGGTAAGGGAGCCAAGGAACGCGCGGTGCCCTATGGGCTGCCCGCGCAGCGCGCCCTGCTCCGCTGGCTCGACCAAGGGCGCCCCGCGCTCACGCGGCCCCATTCAGCGGCGGCGCTGTTCCTCGGGGCGCGGGGTGGACGAGTCGACCAGCGAATCATTCGGACTGTGGTGCACGACGCGGTCGGGGCGGTGCCGGGCGCGCCGGACATGGGTCCGCACGGCCTGCGGCACAGCGCGGCGACTCATCTGCTGGAGGGGGGTGCCGATCTGCGTGCCGTTCAGGAGTTGCTCGGTCACGCTACGCTCGCCACCACGCAGCTCTACACGCATGTCACTGTCGAGAGGCTGAAGGCGATCCATGACCGGAGCCACCCCCGTTCCTGAGTACTCCGGGGGTCGTGAGGCCGTCCTGACCGTCGTCCCCCCCGCTGATTCCGAGGCTGATTCCGGGGCCGACTTCGGGAGCAGCGGCGGAACTGCGCAGTCCAGGGCTGAAGAAGTGGAAGCAGGCATCGTCGCGTTGTGGCGGGCCTACGGGAAACATCGCGACGCGGATGCGCGGGACCGGCTGGTTCTGCACTATGCGCCGTTGGTGAAGTATGTGGCTGGCCGGGTCGGAACCGGGCTGCCCGCCCATGTGGATATCGCGGACCTGGTGCAGTCGGGTGTGTTCGGCCTGTGGGACGCCATCGACCGGTTCGAGCCCGGGCGCGGTTTGAAGTTCGAGACCTATGCGATGCAGCGGATCCGGGGAGCGATCCTGGACGAGCTCCGCGCTCAGGACTGGGTACCTCGTTCGGTGCGCAGCCGGGCCCGCGAAGTGGAGCGTGCGCTGGAACGCTTGGAGAGCCGGTTGCAGCGCTCCGCCACTGATGCGGAGGTGGCCGCCGAGCTCGGCATCACCACCGCCGACCTGCGTGAACTTTATGCCCAGCTCCAGCTGACCAGCGTCATCGCGTTGGATGAACTCATTGCTGTGGGTCGCGGCGGCACGTCGATCGCCGAGACGTTGCCCGATGACACTGTGGAGGAACCGGGCGCGCTCCTTGATTCGGTTGAGAGCAGGCGCCTGCTTGCCGAAGCGGTCTCGCAGCTCACCGACCGGGATCGCGTGGTGGTCTCGCTCTACTACTTCGAGAACCTCACCCTCGCCGAGATCGGCCGGGTGCTCGGCGTCACCGAGTCCCGGGTGTGCCAGCTGCACACCAGGGCGGTGCTACGGCTGCGGAGCAAGATGCTGGACGCCTCCGCCGGTTGAGGACTGAGGTTGAGGACTGAGGGCTGAGGGCTGAGGGAAGATTCGTCGGCGGGTGGGTCGATCGGCAGCAGGCGCACTCGCGCGGTGGCGAGCAGTCGCAGCGGGTCCAGGTATTGCCTGTCGCGTGTCGGGCCGCCAGCTCCACCCGGGCGCAGTCCGCCCCGACGCAGTCCGCCCCGACGCAGGACACCCCAGTGCAGGCAGGCGGCGACCGTGCAGCCCGGATGGCCGGGCTGCACGGTGCCGATTGGCTCACCTCTGGCTACCCGGTCACCGACGGCGACGGTTGGTGACACCGGTTCATATGTCGTGCGCAGCCCACCTGGGTGGTCCACGGACACCACGCCGTGGCCGGCCACCGTCCCGGCGAATGCCACCGTGCCGGGACCAGCGGCGAGCACCGGGGCGCCGGCCACCGCCGCCAGGTCCACACCGCGATGCCCTGGCCCGTACCGGAAGGTCGGCGCCTGGAATGCTCGAACAACGGTCGGGGAACCGGGAAGTGGCCAGCCGAACCGCGGTGCGGGCTGCTCACCACCCTCGTCGGGCCCCGCGCGGGCCACCGAATCG
>JBOHFJ010000259.1:0-6985 GCA_050699655.1 Pseudonocardiaceae bacterium | reverse complement strand
GGCGAGAGTCCAGCTCCGCGACCGCCGCCAACATCACCGAATGCAGCATCCGGGAGACAGACTCGATGTCCCGGACCTGATCCTGTAGTCCCGCGTCATCACACCCGGCGATCACCGCACGCCACTGATCGAGACCGGCGACCATCGCCTGCCTCGGATCCACCAGCGTCTGCAACACGCCACCATTGTCTACCCCACCCCTGACAATTTCGGGGTGTTCACCGTGGACGGCCTCCACGACCGGGGGGCTTGTTCGGACACTCCGTAGATCCCGGCTGGTCTCCGGTGGTCGGTCCGGCTTGGCGTACTGGGCACTCGACCAGCCGTTGCCCACCGAGAGCGCTGAGGATCCGCCATGACCATGCCGCTGCGCCGCTCCGGGTCGTTGATGACCCTGGATGAGTGGGTCGCATTACCAGAGGACAGCAGCTGCCGGTACGAACTCCAGGAAGGCGTCCTGCTGGTGTCCCCTCGACCCGCCTCCCAGCATCAGCAGGCCGCCTACCGGCTCGCTCGGCGGTTCGACGAGCAACTCCCGGCTGGTTGGGACTTTTTTCTGGACGTCGAGGTCGTGGTGCGCGCCGTTCACCCGCCGATCGTGCGGGTACCCGATCTCCTGGTCACCAAGGTCGGGGCCGCAGGCAACCGACTGGCGGCATCCGACTGGGCGCACCGGGGGAGGGCTATGTTGAGGGTCCAGCGACCGCCGGTCAGCTGCACACTACCGTGCCCTTCGAGCTACGCATTGACATCCCCGCGCTCCTCACCCCGCGAGGTGCCTAACCTCGCGGTAACGTGGCGACGTGGCGATGGCATCGAGTCCGTTCGATGGGCTGACGCGTCGGGACGTGCTGGCGAAGGGGCTGGCTCACAAGGATCTCCGGTTGCTGAGGGATCTGGCCGGGCGGGTGATCGAGCGGGCGCATGCGGCTGATCCGGCCGGTACCGGTTCGCTGAACGATATCGAGCACATCGTGTTGCTGATGCAGGAGAACCGGTCCTTCGATCACTATTTCGGTGTCCTGTCCGGGGTTCGTGGTTTCGATGACGCCTCTCCGGCTTTCCGGCAGTTCGGCTATGCCCCCGGTGTCGGAGTCACGCCGACTGGGTACCTGAATCCGTTTCGGCTCAACGTCACGCGTGGCCCGTGCTTGGACGGTGATGCGATCAACGACCCGACCCACGCGTGGGCGCCGCAGCACCAGTCGTGGCACAGCGGAGCGATGGATCAATGGGTCATCGCCCACATCGCCGCGAACGGTGCCGGGAACGGGCCGGCCGCCATGGGCTATTACACGCGGGCCGACATTCCGGTGCACTACGCGCTGGCGGACGCGTTCACCGTCTGTGACCACTACTTCTGTTCAGTATTGGGACCGACCGACCCCAACCGGTTGTACTGGATCAGCGGGACCATCGACCCGGAGGGTCGCCACGGTGGGCCGTTGCTGGAAACTCCGTTGGACCCCACACCGGCTGTGTACTCGTGGCGCACCTACCCGGAGGCGCTACAAGAGGCCGGTGTCAGTTGGAAGGTTTATCAGGACAAGAGCGTCGAGATTTTGTCCCAGGCTTTTCTGAGTGGAATGCTGGAGCGGTTCAAGGCCTTCAATGGTGACCCCGCGTCGCCGTTGGAGACCAGGGGGATCGCCCCGTCCTATCCCTCGGATTTTCGGCGCGATGTGGCCAATGGCGATCTGCCGGCTGTGTCGTGGGTGGTGCCGTCGTTGGTGACGTGTGAGCACCCGGCGTTGCCGCCGGCTTTTGGCGCGGTCGGGATCATGCAGGTGCTCGACACCCTCACGTCCAACCCCGCGGTGTGGGAGAAAACCGCGCTGATTGTCAGCTATGACGAGAACGGCGGGTTCTTCGATCATGTCCCGCCGCCAGTTCCGCCCCCGGGAACGCTTGGGGAGTACGTGACGGCGCCACTGGCGGGAGTGTCGGAGGCCGCAGGGATCGCCGGGCCGATCGGGCTCGGTTTCCGGGTGCCGTGCCTGGTGATCTCACCATTTAGCCGCGGTGGGTTGGTCGCCTCGGAGGTTTTCGACCACACCTCGCAGCTGCGGCTGGTGGAACAACGGTTCGGGGTGGCGGTGCCCAACCTGTCCGACTGGCGACGCCACGCGGTTGGTGACATGACATCCGCCTTCGACTTCGCGCGTGCGCCCCAGGACGCCCGGCCCGCGCTTCCCAATCCCGCTCTGGGCGCGATGAAAGCGCTCATTGAGGGTAACGTGAGCATTCTGCTCGGGTTTTTCGACCGTGGCCGCGTCTACCCAGTGCCACCCAACTCGATGCCCACCCAAGAAACCACGCCAGTCCGAGGCACACCCCGCAGCCGGTGACTGCTCACTGGGTGGCGATTACCATGAACAGTCGGGTGTTGATCCGCTCCATAAGTTCGCCAGGCACCTCCCCGATCAGCTCGCCGAGGAGCGAGCGGGTGTTGGTTTCGCTGGCTGCCGGGCACCGCCAAGCGGTGGATGGACGGTTACGAGTGGGCTGGGCGAGTCTATGAGTCGGTGGTGCGGCGGGAACGCACCGGCTCACCCTGGCACCGGAGTTCGGGGACCGTTGGATCGAGGAGGGACAATGAGCTATACCGTCCGCGCTGAGTGGGACGAGACCGGGTGGTGGGTCGTCACCGTTCCCGCCGTCCCCGGTTCCATCACTCAGTGTCGCCACCTCGACCAGGTGCCCGCCGATGCGGCCGAAGTCATCGAGATCCAGACCGGCAAGCCCGTCGACCCCGCCGAGATCGACATTCAGTGGCGGGTGCCTGGAGAGGCCGGCAGCGCCGCTGAGCGCGCGGCGAGACTTCGCCAGGAAGCCGAGGTGCTTGTCGAGCAGGCGACCGAGGAGGGCCGCTAGGCGGTGCACCGGCTACGTCAGGCCGGGTTCTCCTACCGCGACATCGGGGGAATGACCGGGATGTCCTACCAGCGCGCCCAGCAGATTGGCTCGCGCCGATCCGGGCGTTGACCGGGGAGCGGCACGGGATTAATGAACCAGTCCGGTGCCGGTGATCCGGTAATCTCGTTGACCTGCCGCACGCGGCCGACCTTAATGATCAGAATCTTGCGGCACACAGGTAGGCTGAGATGGTGCCACCGTCAAACGCCGCTGCTGAGCGACTGCGGGTCGCCCTGGAGCTCTACGAGGTAGGCGAAGGGATGCTGCGGCAGCGACTCCGACGGGAACGACCGCACGCGACACCTGACGAGATCAACGCGGAAGTCGGTAGGTGGCTTCGTCGGCGGCCCGGTGCCGAGCACGGTGACCATCCAGGCCTGCGGTCTGCCCGAACCCTGTGAACCGCGTCGAGGCGGCGCTGCGGGGGATCGCCTCCGACCTTGATGAGCTGCATGTCCGTTGGGCGCTCGTGGGTGGGTTCGCGGTGTCGGTGCGGACCGAACCCCGGTTCACCCGTGACGTCGATGTGGCCGTTCTCGTCAGCGACGATCCTTCTGCCGAACGGCTGGTCCGATCGCTCGTCGATAGGGGGTATTGCCCCGACGCCATCGTCGAGCAGGACGCCGTTGGTCGGTTGGCCACCGCCCGGATGATCAGTCCAGGCGCCGACCGACTGGGCGTCGTGGTGGACGTCCTGTTTGCCACTGCCGGCATCGAACCCGAGATCGTCGAAGCTGCGGAAGTCCTCGAGGTGCTGCCTGGCGTCCTGATGCCAGTCGCCACAGCCGGCCACCTGGTGGCACTGAAGTTGCTCGCCCGCGATGATGAGACACGGCCCCAGGACTCCGCGGACCTTCGCGCCGTGCTCGGCGCGGCCGATCGCGCCGCTGCGCGCACGGCAGCCGAGCTGATCGTCGACCGCGGTTTCGCGCGTGGTCGACCGCTCCACAGCACTCACGGAGGCGTTCCTCGCGGGGTAGCTCGGGTGGAGACCGCGAGGCGCAAGTCGCCCGGCGTTCCCCCTGGGCCGCCTCGCGCCAACCGTATGATCATTCCTGTGAATACGGGAGGTTGACCGTTGCTGCCCCTTTTTCGGTGGCACGCGCGTGGCATGACGCCGGGTTTTGACCCCCACCGGCAGTACATCCAGGTCAGAATTTCTGTTACAATTTTTTTGGGTGGGTCAACAATGCTTTTACTGCGCGGGGCAACTCGACAGTTCTCCTGCGCCGGAGCACATCCTGCCAGCCAGCATACGTGCTGAACTGACTACGCACCGGGTTTGCACTCGGTGCAACCGCTGGGCGGGTGAAGTGATTGATCAGCCGTGGCTCGGCGAAGTCCATGTTCGGGAGGCCCGCCAACGTTGGCAGGTACCTGATCGGCGTGGCAACCCACCTCCGCCGGTGAGCTACAGGGATAAGTTGGAGGAGGGCGGTGAAGCCATTGTGAGTATGGTCGGTGAGCAAGTTCACATTCGGCGCCGGCCCAATAGGGTTGACGATGGCGAATCGATCACGTTGACTGGCTACGACTAGCAGGGACACGAAAAAGCAGTTGAACGACTTCGGCGTCAATACCTTGATCTTGTAGTTCTGAAGGAAGTCACTTCCAACGATACGTCGCTCATGGCCACCGTCCACCTCAAATCAATCGTCCATCTGTGGCCTCGTTTCGCGGCAAAAATAGCCCTCGGAGTGGCTAGTCTTCTGGTCCCGGATAGCTGGCTAGCTACCGACGTGGCCATCGGCCTACGTCAAGTACTCCGCAACGGCCATCCGCAAACGTTGCAGGCCGCGCTTGATCAACGTGGAATCGCTTGGTTCGCTATCCCATTCGGGCTGATTGAGGGTACTCATCCGGTCAGGCCACCGCAACATCTCATCACATTTGAGGAAGCCGAAGGAGAGCAATGGCTGATCATTGTTGTGTTTGGGCGAATTGTTGTATCGCGTCCCCCTCCGCTTGGACTGGAGGGGATTGCCGCCGCAGTCATGGCTGTTCGATGACACGGATGGAACGCCTCGCCAACTTCCAGCGGTGGTCCAATTTCATTGCATGGCCAAGGATAACGCTTAGCCAAGCGCCGTGCGGAACGCGGCCGTCGTAGCCCAGCTTATTCTTCGATCGCTTCAGCTTGGGCGGCACGGGTTCGTGATAACAGGCGCCCGGATGCAAGCGCTCGCCTGGCGCAACCAGTTCATTGAGCAGCTTCATCTCATCGGCGGTCGGCTGGATCGTCTCAACCAGGGCCGTGAGCTCCTTCAACGCAACGGACCGATCGAACTTGGCGACACGTTTCTCAATCTTGAGCGCGCGTTGCCTGGCCTTATCCAAGACAGCCACAACGACGGGTGCTCCACGGACCGGGCGGTTGCCTTTGGAACCGTTGCACGGCCGGCAGCTGGGCGCGAGGTTCGGCAGCGCGTAGATATCGAACGAGGCTGGTAGTCCATAGTCGGCTAGCGCCCGATCCAACTCCTCACCAATCAGGCTTTTCGGCACCAGGTGGTCGACCTCGAACGAGGTGTACATGATTGGCTTTTTGCACCAGACGCAGCACCTTCCCCACGTGCAGTAGAGCATAAAGCGCTCGACCGGCGTCAAGCTGCGGGGCGTGGACACGCCGTGAGTCTAGCTGCAGCAGCGGTAGAAGGCGAGTTCGCCGTAGCGGGGGTGGCGGCGATACGGGGAGGTAACCATGACCGACATAGAGGGTTATTCAGGCGGCTGCGTAGAAGTGCAGGCCGATTACGGCTGAGATGGTTGTCGCGAATGTTGCGAGGGGCGACGGTAGTCGGTGTGCATGATTCTTCTGGCCTTGAAGTTGGCGATTGTCCGTTCGATGACGTAACGAATCTCGTTGACCTGCGTGTTGAACTCCTTCTTCCAGTCCAGAGTTCTCGGTGGGCGGGTTTCTTGATGGGGGTGATCATGCCTTTTCCGATGTACCCCTATCGCTCATCCAGTTTCCGGGATCAAGTGTCCGGAGGACCTCGAATTTACCCAGGCAGTGCGAGTCGTGACGATTTCCGTTCTCCGGGTCGGAGATCCACGCGGGGTTTCCATCAAAAGTGCAGGCTAGTTGTAGGTTCATGCCGGTGGTCTTGTGCTTGCTCGAGTAAAGTTCCGGGTGTGAGGCCCGCGACCATCATGGAAGCAGGGTCCCGTCCACGATGTACTGCAGCTTGTCGCTGAGCTCTTCAGCGGTCGGAACATATTTTTTGAGAATTTTCGCCAGCTGTGGGGTTATTCCTGCGACCGCGCGATTGATCGTCGATCGAGACACGCCGTACGTCTCCGCCAGTTCCGCCTGAACTCGATTTCGGCGAATGTATGTCAACGCGATGACCATGGACTTATGCAAGCTAAGGCCAGGGTGACCCGCAAAGTCGTTCTTGCTGGTCATGAGCTGTTTTGAGGGGTGGAGTTCAGGCCGAGGATGGTCAGGAGCAGGTGTGGGTCGTTTTTGATTTTCCGGATGGTAGCGGCGATCTTGGTGTGGCCGGCCTGGCGGATCAACCCGATCGCTAGATTACGTAGCGTGACCATGATGCGTGGTCGGGCCGCTGTTCTGACCCGAGAGGCGTCCTCCCGGTAGGTGACGTCACGCACCCAGTGGATCTTGTTTTCTATGGCCCAGTGGCCGCGGATATAACCGGCCAGGTGCTCGGGTGCGGCCTCGCGGGCGGACAGGCTGGTGATGCACAGTGCCGCCACAGCGGTCTTGATCTCGGTGGTGGTGTAGCGGCGGCTGTTCTTGCGGCGCTTTCGGACCTTGCGGGTGACGTAGCGCTCGATGAGGAACACCTGCTCGATGTGGGGGAACATCGACCGGATCCGCTCGGGGGAGTCCATGACCTGGATGGTGCGTCGCTCGGTGCGCCCGTGGCCGGTCTCGGTGCTCTGGTGGCCGACCGGGACTGCGGCCCAGTCCAGGACATCGAGCTCAGCGAGCAGCCTGGGCGTGTTGGCCTTGACGGTCATGACGTAGTGCGCACCCAGCTCCTCGCGGAGGAAGGTGGCGTGGGCGCGGACGGTGTGCCCGGCGTCGATGGTGACCACGTGC
>JBOHFJ010000258.1:0-7078 GCA_050699655.1 Pseudonocardiaceae bacterium | reverse complement strand
GAATTACAGGGTGGGGTGGGTAGTGGCGAGGTCGGAGGGTCAGCAGCGGTGCTGTCCGGGGTGCGGGACGCCGCTGGCGCGCGACAACCGCTCGCGGCTGCGCGGCCCGTGTTCCCGCCGCGAGGTTGGGGCCTCCGGTGCCCCGACCAAGCCGGACGAGTTCTGGTGGCGCGCGGCGCTGCGGGACGCGCTGGGTGCCCGGCACTTCGGCCAGGTGATCTCCGCCTACCGCCAGGAGCACCGGCCGGTGCTCACCCAGGCGAAGGTTGGCCGCTGGCTTGGCCTGACCCAGGGCCAGATCAGCCGCCTGGAACGCACCGCGCAACCCACCCACGACCTGAACAAGCTCGACCAGTGGGCGCGCGCCTTGCACATCCCCGAGCGCCACCTGTGGTTCCAACTCTCGCCGCAGCCAGGAGACGGAGACACTCGTTCCCCCGATGCCGATAACCTGGACCACAGGCCCGGGACAGGAGATGAGGACGTGCGGCCCGTGCGGCGGCGGCCACTGCTGCACATGGCGGCGGCCGGTGCGGCATCGGCCGGGTGCTCGAAGTTCGGCTGGTTCAGCGGGCAGTCCCCATCACGGTCAAGTACCCGCGCGGTGGGTATGACGGATGTGCGGATCATCCGGGAGGTGACGCAGACCTTCCGCAAGCTGCGTGACCGATTTGGTGGAGGTCACGCTTACTACGCCGTCACCAACTACCTGGCGGCTGACGTGCTGCCCTTGCTAGGGGAGGGCCGGTGCCACGGTGACGTGCACCGCGAGCTGTCTGTGGCGGCGGCCGACCTAGGCCTGTTGGCTGGGTCGATGGCCTACGACGTGGGCGACGCTGACTCCGGTCGTCGGCATCTCCAGTGCGCGCTGCGCCTTTGCCACAACACTGGCGACGAGGCGCTGGGGGGCGAAATGCTGGCCGCGATGAGTCGTCAGGCTGTGTTCCTGCATTACCCGACGCTGGCCATTGATCTGGCTCAAGCCGCCAAGGATAACGGCAAGAAGGCTGGTGTGCCGGCGTTGGTCTCGGAGTCCGCGGTGATGGAAGCGCACGGGCTCGCCCTGGCGAACGACCTGAGCGGATGCTTGGCCGCCCTTCGTGAGTCAGAGCAGGCCTTCGCCGCCGCCGAGAATCGGGGCCGTCCAGAATGGCTTGCTTACTTCGACGGCGCTTACTTGGCCGGGAAGTTCGGGCGCTGCTTCCTCGATCTGGGGCGCTCAGCGGAGGCCGAACAGTTTGCGCGACGCTCGCTGGACATGATCGACGGCTACGGCCGGCGTAAGCTGTCCAACTTGACGCTGCTGGCCTCTGTGTTGGCTGACCAGCGCAAAGTCGAGGAAGCCTGCGAGATCGGCCGCCAAGCGGTGCGCGTCGCCCCTGGCGTGCGGTCGGTGCGGATTTCCGCTGACCTCGCTGATCTGTCCCGTCGCATGGCACCGTTCCGCGCCGAGCCGGCGGTGCGGATGCTCGACGAGCAGATGAGGGTTGCGGGCGTGCTGGTTCAGTAAGCCAGGCTGTAGTGGAACGCGAGGTCGTGCAGCAGCCCGATCTGGGCACCCGCTCTGATGATCTCACCGCGGCGATGCGGCCAGAACCGAATCAAGAGTGATCCACTCGACGTGGGGGCCTCGTTGATATCAGCGGTTTGCCCAGTGTCCTCGGCACCCTCACCCAAGAAGATCAGGCTCTCGAAGTCGGCGGTGCGGGATGTTCCGGACCGGCTGCTCGCGCTGGTGACGCGAGCATGATGAGACGCGTGACCGAGGCAGTGACCCTTACGGCAGCATTCCCGACTTCGTCGGGGCAGCTACGACCGCCCACAGGCTAGCGGCGCTACCCGTTTGGCACCAAGCACACGTGATCAAGGCCAACCCTGACCAGGCGCAGCTGCCGGTGCCGGTGCGGGCTCGTGCGCTGCGCGAGGGCAAGCTGGTCTACATGGCCGTGCCCAAGCTGGCCGACCCGTTGCCGTTCTTCCGGCTCGATCCGGCCAAGCTCGACGGCGAGCCCGATCGGCGGCCACGGTGGACCCGACGGGCGGAACTAGACGTCTTATCACTCATAAGAGTGAAAACTCTCTTCTCGCGTATTCAATCCGTTACCTCCATCGATCATAGAAGTGGACTGTTACTCGCATGGGGACATTCCTCGCCCTTGCGGGTTTCGCAGCCCCACGACGAGATCACGAAGGATAACCGGAACCAACCATGACTGTGAGCAGCAATGTAGGAAGCGGGCCGGGCAAGACGCCTTCAGCCACGATCGGCGTGCCCAACGACGCCACCAACGGGATCGGCGACACCATGGCCATCACGTTCTTCAAGGACGGGTCGACCCAGCTGGATTCGCCGCTCAACGTCGCACTCGGACAGCCGCAGATGGTTCACTTGGACCTGCAGGGCGCATCGCAGCTAGAGCTACAGTGCCTCCCCACCAACAACGTGAGCCACAACCAAGTCTCGATGGATATCGCCTTGGGCAACGCCACGATAAGCCCTTGACCGAGACAAGATCGCAGCTATCCCCGTGCTGGCGGTGATGGTGCGGTCATGCGGAAGATACCTTGGGCGTTGCCGGCATCGAAGGTGAGGTCGAGCCCGCCGTCCGGGAGGAAGTCGCGGGTGATGAACTCGAAGAACGACCCGGGGACTTCGCGCGGGATGCTGGCGCCGTCGGCATCCCGGAACCGGCGCACGACCGGGTCGGCCCGCAGCGCCGTCTGGCGGACCCGCCCGCTGCGGGAGCGTTCAACCGTGTCCTTCAGGGGCCAGTCGTGGCGCAGCGCCTCGGCCAGGCGTTCGACGTCGGGGACCCGGTCGGTGGCGTGGTTGAAAGCGTTGCCCTCGGTCGCGATCCAGGCCATCTCGGCCGAGTGACGCCGCAGGGTGTCGTAGTCGTCGAGCCACGGGTCGCGGTGGTGACGCCCGAAGCAGGACGCCAGCGTCAGGACCAGGCGCGCCGCATCGTCCAGCGACCGTCCGGACAGCACCGTGGTCGAACACGACCTGCCGTCCCCGCTCCCGCTGGCTGGCCACGTAGCGCGCCCCGCTCAGGACCCGAGCCAACAGATCCTCGAACAGCACCAGGCCCAGCGCCATCGCCACCTCGGCCCGGCTGCGCCGGCCCTGGGATCGCTCGTCACCGGAGGGCCGCAGCGGGGCGGCGACCTGGGCCAGCAGCTCCTCGCTCCGTTGCGGACCGACGAGCATGGTGAGCAACTCGTTCATACTGGGTCCCGCCGGCCGAACTCGATGCCTTGCGCCAGTGGCAGCTCGGTCGAGAAGTTGATCGTGGCCGTCGATCGTCGCATATACGAACGCCAGGAGTCGGACCCTGACTCTCGACCACCACCGGTCTCCTTCTCACCGCCGAAGGCGCCACCGACCTCGGCACCGGAGTGCCCGATGTTCACGTTGGCGAGGCCGCAGTCCGACCCCGCGGCGGCCAGGAACCGCTCGGCTTCCCGCAGGTCGTTGGTGAAGATGCACGACGACAGTCCCTGGGTGACGTCGTTGTGGACGGCGATGGCCTTGTCAAGCTCCTCGTACCGCACCACGTAGAGGATCGGGGCGAAGGTCTCGCGCCGCACGATCTCGGTCTGGGCCGGCATCTCCACGAGGGCTGGCCGGGCGTAGTAGGCCCGCGGGTACTCGTCGGCCAGCACCCGCCCCCCGCCGTGGACGATGCCGCCGTCGGCCCGGGCGACCGCCAGGGCCGTGTCCATCCCGTCGAGGGCCGCCGCATCGATCAGGGGGCCGACCAGGGTGGCGGGGTCGAACGGGTCGCCGATGGGCAGGGTGTCGTAGAGCCGCCGCAGGCGGGCAAGGAGATCGTCGGCGATCGACTCGTGGACGAGCAGCCGGCGCAGAGTGGTGCAGCGCTGGCCCGCGGTGCCGACCGCGGCGAACAGGATGGCCCTGATCGCAAGGTCGAGATCGGCCGATGGGGCCACGATCATGGCGTTGTTGCCACCCAGCTCGAGCAGCAGCCGCCCGAACCGCTCAGCCACGACCGGCCCGACCGCCCGACCCATGGGCACCGACCCGGTCGCCGAGACCAGAGCCACCCGGCGGTCGGAGACCACCGCGGCGCCGATGTCCCGCCCGCCGAGCACGACCGTGGACAACCCGCTCCAGTCCTCGTCGCAGTGCGCCCGCAGTTCGTCGCCGAAGAGGCGGACCAGCTCACCCCGCCTGGGTGCCGGCACCGAGCGCCAACGGGCGAACGTGCTGGCCTCCCGAGCTCGCCGTCGGAGAGATCCGCCGGGTCGAGCCCGACCGCACGGAGGATCCTGTCGCGGACGGTCCTGTCCTCGGGGCTCCTGTCTGGGCTCATCTCTGGGCCACCGGTTTGCCTCGCAGGTAGAGCGAGCCGAACCGGTTCGCCAGGAATTCCTCCAGCGCGCACTCCTCCTGCCGGACGAACCCGGACGTCGGCAGCTTCTCCTCCCGGACCAGGTCAGCCATGGCGCAGATGCCCGCCGCGGTGGTGAGCTGGATGGCCGAGAGCCGCCGGCCACCCACGTCCGAGGCATAGACCGTGCGGGCGAAGGTCTCCTGGGTGAGAGTCCCGTCTCGGGTACCCGAGACGCTCACGAAGACCACCACTACATCCTGGACAGGCACCGGTACAGCGGTCTCCAGAACATCTTTGAACACCTCACGCCGCCGAGCCAAGCGCAGCTCCCGCGCCAGCAGCTTCATGATCTCGCAGTGGCCGGGGTAGCGCACGGTCTTGTAATGGCGGCGACCGCACGGGCCGACGCCCGATCTTCGGTGAGGTCGAAGTAGTGGGCGCCGGCTTCCCGCGCGGCGCGGGCGACGCCGATGGTCAGGTCAAAGGGGACGGCGCTCAGCACCATGTCGTTTCCGCCGGACAGCCGGCCGAGCAGGGCGGAGTCGGCGGTGTCACCCCGCACGGTGTGCACCCCCAGACCACCGGCCGTCCTCAGTGCCCGCTCGGAACGGTCGAGCACGGTCACGTCGTAATCGGGCGCCGAGGCCAGCAGGCTCGCGATGTCGGTGCCGATCTTGCCAGCACCGACGACGAGCGCCCGGGTGCGGCCGGCGCAAGCCGTCGTCACAATCGTGTCACGACTGGAGGTCGACATGGGTTGACGGTACGGTCAGCCACCGCCGCGTGGGCCCAGCCCATCGCCAGATACCGGCCCCTGAACCGGCATTCAGCCGTTATCTGGCGTCACATCGGCGGGCGGCGGGTCACCGCCCATGTCGCGATCACTATCGATCCCAAGCGCAGCGACCCACGTACAGCAGACACTGCGCCGGATCGCCGGTGTCCGCACGCTGCACACGGTGAGCGGACCGTTCGACCTGATCGCGGTGGTGGCCGCCGAGAGCACGGCGGAGATCGACCGCGTCCTCGATCGCATCGGCGGCATCCCCGGCGTCGAGCGCACCACGTCGTCGATCGTCCTCACGACCAAGTTCGACCGTTGATCCCCTGCCGCGCCCACGCTCGCCGCTTCTAGGAGATGGTGCACCCGGACCTTGTCATCAGGCGGCATAAAGCACACGCGCCTGTGACCGGACGTCGTCCGGAAGTACCTGCTGAGATCCTTGTAGGTCCGCAGCTCCACCTCACGCCCAAGCACGGCGCCGAGCTCCAGCTCCGCCATGCTGAGCAGGCCAGGTGTCCGGCCCTCCTCGAACTCCACAAGCAGGTCGATATCACTTTCTGGAGTGTCCTCCCCCAGTAGCACCGAGCCGAACAACGCCAGACGTCGGATGCCGTGGCGAGTCGCGAAGTCGCGCAGGAAGGCGCCCGCACTCTCCAGGTTTGCCAATGCCACGCAGCCATCATGCCCCCGTCATCCGTCAGATCGATAACGGCCCGGATCTTCATCCACGCGACGACGTGGAAGGCCACGGCCGGCCGTCCATGCGGATCCTGGGCTAGCTGAGCAACTCTCCGGCCCTGTGGACGATGATCTCGGCGCGGTACCGGACCCGACCGAAGCACCTGGGCTCCAGGCTGCCGAGGGTTCACGGACCAGCCCTGCTCTGCTGCGCCGATCGGGGCTGGCCACTCACCGACTGCGCGTCTTCCCCCGTCACCCCGATATGGAGCCATGTCGGGGCTATTCGGCCGCCGATAGCCCCGACATGGCTCCATATCGGGCGAATTCCGGCGGGCTCAGCAGGTGGCGCAGCTACCGGGGCAAACAGCTGTGTGGAGTGCATGATGAGGGCATACCCGCGATCACCCCGGCAACACCCGGAGCCGGCGCCCATAACCGCTCAGCTCAGCGGGAGCTGGACCAGGTCGACCTCGCAGCGGATCCCGGGCGCGTTCGCGAGTTTGTTATCCGCAGTGAGCAGGGTGGCTCCCAGAATCTCCGCCAGCACGACGTACGCCGCGTCGTATGTGGTCACGCTGTCGCGCAGCTCCCAGGCTCGATGCAGTAACGGCCGGTGCGAAACGCGTTGGAGCGGCATGCTGGCGAGATCAGTCCATGCCTGGCGCGCGCGTCGCTCATCGAGGAACCCATGCCGCACACCGGACCGAAGCACGGACTGCACTTCGAGGTCGATCAGCTCTGGAGCGGTCACTTTCTGCCCGCGCAAGCGCTGCCGAAAATGGTCGCCTTCATCGCTGTCATCGGATAGCGCCGGTGCCAGCACGGACGCGTCGACGACGATCACCAGCGCTCGCGCTCAGCGCGCAGATGCTCTATCGCGAAGGAGGCCGACAACCGTCCACCGGCCCGTGCCCCAGCACGGTCAAGCACCTCGTCGAGCGTGGGGCGACTGGCATGCTCGATCAACTCACCGAGGAGGTATTCCTGGAGTGACTTCCCAGCGGCGGCGGCACGGCGCCGGTAAACGAGGTGCGCCTCGTCCGGGACGTTCTTGATCTGAATGCTCGGCATGCGCACAGTCTAGCGCCTTCTTGGCGCCACGGCATGCGCATTGGCTCCACCCACACCCAGAGGCTTATGCGAAACCCCGTTTAGGCTAGCTGGCGGTCGTTTTTTCGAAAGCTGCCGACACGCGGCGTCAAATAACAGGCAACGGCTTCTCCGGCTGATAGAAAGGAGGCGACCAAACCACACC
>JBOHFJ010000257.1:0-7253 GCA_050699655.1 Pseudonocardiaceae bacterium | reverse complement strand
ACACGGGGTGTCGTTTCCGACACACAAACCACGATCACCCCACCCGAGCACCACATTTGACTCGATCACACCGACTTCGTCGGGCCTAGCCCACTAGCGCCCTGCGGCTACCTGCGCCCGCCGAACCTGCGGGCCACCGAGAACCCGATCAGGCCTCCGATGATCACCAGAATGATGATGAAGATGAGGATGGTCTTCCCGACGCCCGCGAGGAAACCCCGAGCCTCGAGCTCGGCGGCGAGGAGGCTGGCTTGAGTCGCGATGAAGTGCATAACATCCGATCGTAGGGCCTCACGCGCCTCCGCGCTGGGGGGCCTCACGCGCCTGCGCGCTGGCGACACGACGGTGACCGCGAAGGCTGGGCCGGGGCTGGTGGACACCGCGCGGCGCTCCGCTAGGCTGCGCGGCCGACATGTCCTTCGCCAGCCCGATCTTCCTGTGGTACTTCATGCCGGCCGTGCTCGCCGCCGTGTTGATCGCACCCCGGTGCTGGCGCAACGGTATCGTGGCGGTCGCCGGCCTGGTCTTCTACGCGGTGGGCGCGGGCCCGACGACGTTGTTGCTCCTAGTTTGCATGGTGGTCAATTACGTCGCGGGCCCGGCGGTGGAACCCGACGACTGGGAGCTCGACCCGAGGCTGCGTCGACGGGTACTGATCGGCGTCGTCAGCTTCGACGTCGCGGTGCTCCTGGTCTGGAAGTACGCCGGTTTCGCCAGCGGGCAGGCCGCCGGGTTGGCGTCACTCACGGGTCTCGATCTGCCCACCGTCTCGATCGCCTTGCCGATCGGGATCTCCTTCTACACGTTCCATCACATCTCCTATGTGGTGGATATCTACCGCGGCGAACGCCGGGCGCTGCGGAACAAGGTCTCGTTCGTCGCGTATATCGCGATGTTCCCGCAATTGATCGCGGGACCGATCGTGCGTTACCGGGAGATTGCGGATCAACTCACGCAGCCGCGCAACCACCGGTTGGACGACATCGCCACTGGATTCCCCCGCTTCGCGCTCGGGTTGACCAAGAAAGTGGTGATCGCTGACTCGCTCGCGCCCATGGTGGACGCCTGCTTCGCCACCCCGGCCGACCAGATGACCACCGCGACCGCCTGGCTCGGGGCGATCGGATACACGTTGCAGCTGTACTTTGACTTCTCCGGGTACTCAGATATGGCCATCGGGTTGGGGCGGATGCTCGGGTTCACGTTGCCGGAGAACTTCGCCCGCCCGTACTCCTCGGCGAGCATTACCGAGTTCTGGCGACGTTGGCACATGTCGCTGTCCCGATGGTTCCGCGACTATGTGTACATCCCGCTCGGCGGCAACCGGCATGGTGGCGCGACCACCTACCGCAACCTGTGGATCGTGTTCGCGCTGGTCGGGCTGTGGCACGGCGCGAACTGGACGTTCCTGCTCTGGGGGCTCTACCACGGCACGGCGTTGGTGATCGAGCGTCGCCGCGGGTGGGCGGTCGCTGCGGCCGAGCCGGGGCGACGGCTGGCGCGCCGGGCGCTGACCCTGCTGATCGTGATGGTCGGCTGGGTGCTGTTCCGCTCACCGAATGTGAGCTCCGCGCTGGTTTTCCTGCGGCACATGGTGACTCCCGATTTCGCCGGTGTGACCGACGTGGTGGACGCCTCACTGACTCACCAGCGCCTAGTGATCCTGCTGCTGGCCGCCCTGGTATTCCTGCTACCAGCCCAGCGGATCACCGACCGCGGCCGCGAATCGTCGCGGTCGAGACCCGCCGCCGCGCTCCGGGCCGGCGTGCTGACCGCTGGCCTGCTCTATTCCGCACTCCTGGTCACTACCGGCACCTTCAGTCCGTTTCTTTATTATCGCTTCTGATTCTCGTAGTTCGCCATGCTTCGCTGATGGCGGTGGCCTCCACTACATTGACGGCAGTGGAGGCCATCGCCCACACGCTTATAGGGCGGCCTAGACGTTCTAGTAGTTGCTGTGCCACCTGTCGTCGTCGCGGTGGTGACGCCACCTGTCGCGGTCATGGTCACGCCAATCATCACGGTCACGGCGATGATGATGATGACGGTCATCATCATCATCATCGCCGCCGTAGAAGTTATTTGCGAAGATGCTGGCGATCCTCATGTGCGTATCCCCTTCTCTGGATGCTTCCCTTCCTGCTTATTGCAGTATTCCGGACGACCGGCTGCCGGTCGTCATCTCCAGGAGTTATCTTCCACGTACCGTCGGTGATGGAGTTCCGCTAAATTAGGCTGCATCAGATGATGGAGCCCGAGTGGTTTCTACATCTGTGGGATGACTGTGGCTGGCCTGTAGCGGGAACGGCACTGGCATCTCCCCTGACGGGTCACGGCCGTTTCACGCTCGACGGTGGCCAGGGTTGAATGCGGCATGACGACCTGGCCCTGGCCACTGACACGCCCGGTTCCGCCGGGTGACAGCGCGGTGTCGGTGCGAGTGCGTTTCGATCAGTAGGCGACCGGTAGGCGTTCGAGGCCGCGCAACGCCGGCTTTGGCCGCCACTCAATGGTATCGGTGTCAAGCCGCAGCGCTGGTAGCCGCCGTACGAGCGCGCCGATCGCGACCGCACCCTCGAGGCGGGCAAGCGGCGCGCCCAGACAGAAGTGCGGCCCGTTGCCGAAACTCAAGTGCCGGTTGTTGGCACGGCCCAGATCGAGCCGATCCGGATTCGGGAAGCAGTCCGGGTCACGGTTCGCCGCGGCGAGCACCGCCGACACGAACTCGCCATCGCCCAACGTCTGCCCGCCGATGTCGACCTGGCCCACGACGATGCGGGTCACCCTCTGGACGGAACTGTCGTAGCGCAGCAACTCCTCGACCGCCGAGCGGATCAACGTCGGATCTTGTTGCAACCGGCGCAGCTGGTCGGGGTGACGCAGCAGCGCGAGCGTGCCGTTGCCGATCAAATTGACGGTCGTCTCATGGCCCGCGACAAGTAACAGGTAACAGGTGGAGAGCAGCTCATTGTCTGTGAGCCGCGCACCGCGCTCCGCCACCGCGACCAGCGCGCTGAGGATGTCGTCGGCCGGCTCGGCGCGCCGCCGACCAATCAGGTCCCGCAAGTACTCCTCGAATTCGTCGGCCGCCTGCTCGATGCGCTGATAGGTATCTGGAGTCGCAGTCGCCTCAGTCTGATTTACCAACTCCCGTGACCAGGCACTGACGCGATGGCGGTCACCGGGTGGGATACCGACCAGCCCGCAGATCACCGTTATCGGCAGTGGATAGGCGAGTGCTGCGATCAAATCCATTGCGGGCCCCGCCGCGACGGCGGTCTCGAGCAGCTCATTGACGATGGTTTCGATTCGCGGGCGCAAGCTTTCGGTCTGCCGGGCGGTAAACGCTTTGTTGGCCAGCTTGCGTAGGCGAGTATGGTCCGGCGGGTCAGCATGCAGCATCGAGCGGCCGAACCGATCTCGGAGTCGGTCGAGATCCTCCCCGCCGGGCTGGCGCGCGTACCAGCGCCGCATCCGCGCATGATCCTTCGATAGCCGCGAGTCGCGCAGAGCCGCATCAACATCAGCGTAACGGGTGAGATACCAGGTTCCCTGCGAACCTCGGTAGACCGGATGCTCGCGGCGCATCCGTGCATAGAGCGAATAAGGGTCCTGGTGAAACTCCGGCGTCGCCATCTCCCGGGTGATCTCGGGGAAGCCGCCGCCGTGCTCGACAGTCGCCTGCGGCTCGGTTACTTCTGACATGGCGGCAGCACCGGGAGCACCTCGCTGGTCAGGACGTCGATGAGCGCGATCGTCTCGTCGGGGGACTGCGGACGGAAGGCCGGCACGATGAACTCGTCCACGCCAGCCGCCGCGTAGCGGCCGAGTGTGTCGCGTAGCTGCTCCACGGTGCCCGCCACGACCGGGAGCCGGCTCAGGAAAGGCCGCCGTGGCAGCCCTGCGGCGTGCGGCTCCAGCAACGCCTGCGTGGATCGACGTAGCTCGCGGGGGTCGCGGCCGGCTCGCTCGCAGGCGTGCTCGAGGATCCTGGCTTTGCGCGCGAAAGTCTCCACCGTTGCCCACACATTCCACTCGTCGGCATAACGGGCTGCGATCGGGATCGTGCGCCGCTCGCCACCACCGCCCACGAGCAGCGGAAGCCGGCCCACGGGCTTGGGGTGCATCGAGGCGTCCTCCAGCTGGTAGTGCTGCCCATGGAAGGTGACCCGGTCGCGGTCGCGCAAGCCGAGGATGACCTGGCACGCCTCCTCGAGGCGGTCGAGCCGCTGTCCAGTAACCCTGAGGATACGGCCCGCGACGAAGTTAGGCCGGGTTGATCGTGCCGAAGATGCGGACCCGTTCGGCGTCACTGACTCGTGGGCAAGTGGTGCACGGACGATCGATCCCGGGCACCGCGTAGAGAAAGCAACATGAGCCGCGTCGGCGGGTCCAGTGCGTGCGCCCATGCTCATCGGTCACCTGGCAGATCGTCGATGCCGAGGTGAGCGGATCCTCGCCGTCGGCGAGCACCAGCCGCGCATCGGCCGCGCCGGACCGAGGTGATCCGAACGAGCGCCCCGCCAGCAACAGGCCCCTATCCAGCGCGTCGGTCACCGCCGCCCACTGCGTGCGGCGCCCGAAGCGCACCTGCGGGCTGTAGACGGCGAGGAAACGGATGGCGTGCGCGATCACCTGACGGCGCAGCACCGCACCCAGCGTCGCCTCATCGGGCACTGGAACCGCATCGGGATGGCCAGCGTCGGGATCACCGGGCAGGCACCAGAACCGACCCGGGCGCAGGGCCACCGCCCGCAGCGCCGCCGGATCGAGTCGGAAGCTGAGCTGCCGCGGTGAGAGCGAGGGTACCCGCCGGGCGGAGTGGAACAGCAACCCACCGAAGTAGCTCGGGATGACCAGATACCACTGTAGTACATAACCGGCGGTGGTCTTCTCCGGAACGTAAGTTTTCTCGGCGATGTGGGCGTACTGCTCGGCTAGTCGCTGTGCGACCTTCGCCCGCCACCGCGCGAAGAAGTTGGGATCGCGCAGTGCGTGGTCACACCCGATCCACGAGGAACTGTGTTGCTGGGAACTGAGTCGCCCCGAAGGGGTGGCATCCAACATCCGAAACGACAACAGTGTCACCGCACGATCCACCGCCGCCACCGACGCGGCCAGTGGGTGCCCGCAGCGAGGCCCGGCCGCGCTCGACGGCCCCTCTCGCGGCATCGCGACGTGTGACACAAGCCCCCTCAGCGGTAGCCCTCCAGAACAGGTATGCCTTACCTAATTAAGACAACCTAGCAGCCGGGGCGTAAGTAAAGAAGTACGCCCGGCAACCAGGGCTTTGGGATCGAGCGACCCTGGCACGAGCTGTGTCCAACCCTGTCGCGATCAAGCACTTGCGGTGGACTTGACCGATTGTGAGCTGTTCTGACCGAGTTTCAGCCTGGTAAGACGTCCGCCACGACGCACGCCACGTTGTCGGGTGCACCGGCGCGGCGGACAAGCTCGATGAGTTCAGTGACCGCGGCGTCGGGTTCAGATCGGGTTGCCAGGACGTCACGGATGGCGGTGGGGGACAGCACGGTGTGCAGGCCGTCAGAGCACAGTAAGTAGCGGTCGCCGACGAGTGCGTGGTGGGCGCGCACATCTGGGCGGGTGGTCGCGTCTTGGTGTATTGCGCGGATCAGGATTGAGCGCTGGGGGTGGGATTCGGCCTCCTCGGTGGTGAGCGTGCCCGCATCGATCAGGCCCTGCACGAGGGTGTCGTCGTGGGTGAGCCGCAGCAGGTCACCGTCGCGGAGCGGGTATGCGCGTGAGTCCCCGACGTGAACCAGTGCCAGTTCGGAATCCGACCAGGCCAGGGCGGTCAGTGTGGTTCCCGCGCCGACAAAGGTGGCATCGGATGTGACGAGTTCGACTACTGTGTTGACGGCGTGCTCAGTGGCTGTGCGCAGGGTGTCGAGGAGTGCGCCAGCGGGAGCCGCGGTGCGGGCGGTGCCGAGTGCATCGAGGGCGACCGAGCTGGCCAGCGCGGTATCGGTGGACGGCCCGAAGCCGTCGGCGACGGCCACCAATCCCTCGCCGGCCCAGACCGCGTCGTGATTGCGGTCACGGACGAGTCCTCGGTCGGTGCGGGCCGCATAGCGCAGGGTCAGGGTTTCGCGGTTGCCGGTCATGTCTGCTTCCCTGCCGAGTTGCTCGGGCGCGTAGCGGCGATACCCGGTGAGAGGGTTCGTCTCGGCGGGTCGGAGTAGGCCGAGGTGGTCATACAGACGCAGGGCCTTCGGTGACAAGCGCGTCGCCTGAGCAAACGCGCCGATGGTCAACAGAGCCATGCGCGTGGTCCTCCTCGTCACCGAACACCATGCCCGGCGACACCTACCCTCGGGCCTCCCCCTTGGTCAAAGTCAAGCGCTCCGTGAGATACCCGGACCGCACTGGCCGCGAGTCTCCGCCCGGCGTGGCACTGACCGTCATTCCCAGTGAACCGCTCCACCTCGCCGGGCACCGTCCCGGGCCACGGCGCGCACTCCACTGGCACGACGCCCCCGCCGTCGCACACCTCGACGCCGAGCACGCACAGCACGGCGCCGGCCACGCTGCACAGCTCCGACCCGAGCGGCGCGTCGAGTTCGCCTTCGTCACACGGTCTGTCCAGTGGGCTGACCACACACGACGCCACCCCCGCCCCCACTCCGGCGATCCATGACGCCGCGCATCCCGGCACCGACCACACGGCGGTAGGGCACTGACTGCAGGTGTGGCGAACGACGGTGCAGCTCATTGATGGTGTAACGAGGACGAGTAGGGGGTGGCGGTGTCGGTAAAGATGCATCCTGCCGAGTTGGCGGATGCGTGTCGTGGTAATCGGGGCGCCCGGCCAGGGCGCCACCTCGTTGGTCCACGTCCTGGGCCGGGCAGCGCCCGACCGGCTGCCGGGGGCGAGCTTCGCTGACGTCTCCGGCAGCCCGGTGGTGAACCACCCCCGGCTGGTGGAGTCGGGGGTGGCGGACGTGGTGTTGGTTGTCTGTGAGGCCGGTCACGAGTACGGCCCGGCGGAGCTGGACGCGCTGGCCCGAGTCCGGGAACAGGGCATCGCGCTGGCCGGGCCTCCGGTGTGCCGCAGCTGCTGGAGTTCCTGCGCGACCGGATCGGGACCAGGGTTGACCGGGAGCTGCGCGACGTGGTGCTCGGCGAGGTGCGGGCCGTCACCGATCAGCTGGGCAAGCTCTGGAACGGTGAGCTGGATGCGCTGCGCGGCTCCGGGGAGTCGTCGCGGGACCGGCAGCAGCGGGCTATCGCCC
>JBOHFJ010000256.1:0-7266 GCA_050699655.1 Pseudonocardiaceae bacterium | reverse complement strand
GCCCACCACTGGGCCGATGACGACGATGGCCGGCGGCCGGATCCCCGCACTGGCGTCAGCGACGTCCCCCAACGTGCAGCGCACCACGCGCTGGTCTTGCCGGGTGCCGTTGGCGATCACGGCGACCGGGGTGTCCGGCGGCCGGCCGTGAGTGATCAGCGCATCGGCGAACATGCCGATCCGCTCGAGAGCCATGAGCAGCACCAGGGTGCCGCGCAGCCGCCCCAGCGCCGACCAGTCCACCAGTGAGCTGGGATCCCCGGGAACCACATGCCCGGACACGACGACGAACTCCTGGGTCACGCCGCGGTGCGTCACCGGGATCCCAGCCGCCGCCGGTACCGAGATAGCACTGGTGACGCCAGGGACCACGGTCACCGGGACCCCAGCGGCCACGCAGGCGAGCACCTCCTCGAAGCCACGCCCGAAAACGTAGGGGTCACCGCCCTTGAGCCGCACCACGAACCGGCCGGCCCGGGCGTGCTCGATCAATTGCGCGTTGATCTGCTCCTGAGGCATCGCGCGGCCGTAGGGCACCTTCGCGGCGTCGATCACCGTGACGTGCGCGCCGAGCTCACCCAGCAGCTCCCGAGGCGCGAGCCGGTCGGCCAGCACCACATCGGCCCGGGCCAGCAGTCGCCGCCCGCGCACGGTGATCAGATCGGGGTCACCGGGTCCCGCGCCAACCAGCGCCACTCCCGGAGTCGTGACGCGCTCTTCGGCGTCCGGGGCGTCGTCCACCTCGCCGGTGCACAGCGCGGCGAGCAGCGCGTCGCGGACGGCGGCGGAGCGGCGCGGACGGCGCCCGGCAAGCACACCAATGAGCAACCCGTCATGCTCCCCGGTGGCTGCGGTGACGGCGCTGCCACCAGTCGCGTCATCGGCCCGCACGCAGAACACCCGCCGCCGCTGCGCCTCCCGCGCCACCGCGGCATTGACCGCGGGCTCGGAGCTGCAGGCCAGCGCGTACCAGGCGCTCTCGAGGTCACCGTCGGTGTAGCCCCGGGCCTCCCAGCGCAGCTCCCCCGCCGTGGCCATCGCCTCGACGGCTGGGGTGGCCTCAGGGGCGATGAGCAGCACGTCGGCGCCGACGGCGAGCAGTCGCGGCAGCCGCCGCCCGGCGACCGTGCCCGCGCCGACCACGACGACCCGGCGCCCGGCCAGGTCCAACCCCACCAGGTACGGCTTCACTGGGTCGGCTGCTTCACTGGGTCGGCTTCCAGCGCAGCAACGCGTTGACCGCCGCCGCGGCGACCGCGGTGCCGCCCTTGGCGCCTCGGTTGGACAGTGCGGGCAAACCCGAATCTCGCAACGCCGCCTTGGCCAGCGCGGCGTCAACGAAGCCCACCGGCAGCCCGATGACCAGTGCCGGGCGCAACACCCCGGACGCGGCCAGCCGGATCAGTTCACGCAGTGCCGTCGGCGCGTTGCCCACCGCCCACACCGCGCCTTCCGGGTGCGCCGCAGCGGCTGCCCGAATGCCCGCCGCGCAGCGCGTCAGGCCCAGCGCCTGCTCTGGGGCCAGCCGTGGGGCCGTCCGTGAGGCCAGCTCGAGCGCGACCACACACCGCAGTGAGGTGATACCGGCGGCGAGCATCTGAACATCAACCACCAGCGGTGCTCCGTCAGCCAGCGCCCGCTGCCCCGCGCGCAGCGCGTCCTCGTCACACACCAGGTCAGTGGCGTACTCGAGGTCCGCGCTGGCGTGGATCACCCGCTCGGTCACCGCGCGGGTGCCCGGCGGCAGCCTCGCGGTGTCCACCTGGGACCGGAGGATCCGATATGACTCGACCTCGATCGGATGCTGAGCTGGCGTCACGTCATCCCCTTTCCGCCCCTCGGCATGCGGACAGCTTGCCGTCACAATGGTGCAGGCACCGACGGTGGCAGCCGAACGGAGACCGCGGATGAGCTCTGAAGATCACGATGATGAACTGGCCACCCAGTATGTGCTCGCCCGGCGCCTGCGTCCGGACCTCGTCGGGGATGATCTCGCTCGACTGATCATCTCTAGACTCAGCGATGATCAGGTACTGCACCTCGCGGGAGACGCGCTCGCCTGGGCGCCCCAGCTCAGCGATCGCCAGGATTTAGCGCTGCGCTACGTGCGGAACTTCGTGCTCGCCATGGAAGCCGACCCCGACGAGAAGTGATGCCACAGGTGAGGCGGATGGGGCGGGCACCACCCCCGAGCCGCTGAACCCTCTCAACACTCCGCACCGGAAAGAACTAGCTGTCCAGCGTATGACCTCGCTTCATTGAAGGCCGCTTGGTGTTCCTGGCGACTGTTCATTGTTTCCGAGTGGGCATTGTTTCGGCCCGTTTCCGGGCTTAGGAGAAACCTTAACTGTTCGGCAGTCTCGCGGGTGCTTCCTGGTATGTTCTCATGATTGAGTTCGGGCAGTATCCCGGCCGGCGGGACGACCACTCGGGTGGAGTTCACATGGCCAACCATGGTCGTGATCTGGCGCATGTTCGTCTCGGCATCGCTCCAGGCGCCGACCTTCACTTGCGCACCCAGCAAATACCCCAGCCCCAGGTAACGACTGCGCATGTATTGCGGTGCCGTCGCCGCGACCGACCGTTCGAACTTGCTCAACGCCTCACGCGAACGCCCGAGGTCGGCGAGTGCCATACCCTCGTGCCAGGCCAGCTCCCGCTCGTCAACCCACCACGCCCACTTCGGGTCGCTCTCTCGCACGCCGTCCTCGTAGTGTGAGCGCGCCTGGTCAAACAATCTGAGCGCCCCCTCGTCACCACCTTGCGCCAGAGCGCGGGCTTCACGCACCAAGAATAGTGCCCTGACTCGTGGCGTGAGTCGGTCACGACTTTCCAGCACCGAGCGGGCGAGGTGGAGCGCTTCGCGGGGCCGTCCGAGAAAACCAGCGTGCATGCTTGCGTTCTGGAGCGTGAGCAACTCCATGCTCCGGTCGCCAGCCAGGCGACAGAAGTAGAGCGACTCGTGGTTCATGCGCCGCACATCGTCTTGCTGATCAGCATCATAGAGTAACCATCCAGCAACTTCGGCCAGCTCCCCCGCAGCGGCTTGCAAATCACGTTCAATAGCTGGCTCATAGGCACCGGTACCGAGCTGCTGGTGCACCGAACGGAAGAATCGCACAGCCAGGGGCGCTATGTCGGTGCCACCGAAGCGCCCACCCAGCGCAATAATGTGCCAGATGTAATGCCGCGCCGCTTCGAGGTACGTCGTATCAGCGTAAGAAGTCATCGGAAAGGCCAGTGGCGAAGCTGGGGCCGCCGAGCCATTTCCTGCGGCGGATAGTTGCGCTCGGGGCGATCCAAGGAGTTCGCTTCGCCTTGCTCGCACAGGTTGGAAAAGTTGCTGAACCGTGACACCCGGGAACATCACCTCCAGGATGCTGCAGGCGTCAGGATGGGGTATGTCGCGGATATTACCCCTGAGCCATCGATAGAATTGCGCATGCGCGGGACAGGTTCCGGTGTGAGCGAGGAATCCAGCGTTTTCGCAACCTTGTCCCACTGACGGGAAAACGTTTCCCTCTTTTGCCAGTGGCGCACCCTGAGCAGCGCCTTCAGCAAGATGGGCTCCTCGACAAGCCGGTCCTCGTTCCCTTCCATGGTCGCCATCATACCCCCGAAAGATATAGATACGATACTCCCGGGTCGGCCAGGTGATATTCTGACGGAACACGGCAGATGTGTTGATAGTAGCTGGTCTTCCCGGAGTCTTGGTGCCGCGCCCGATTGGGCACGCCCGGCCACACGGGCTCTTAGGGGAGGCGAGCATCACCATGATAGTTCTCCAGTCGGCGGCAGGCGCCCAATGACTGGCGCGGCGCTTGTCCTGCCTGTGGTCAACACCAGCACCAGGGAACTGCATCTCGTTCCCGTCGAGGCGGTCCAAGCTGCTCAACTGATCAAGGTGATCAATGCCGCATCTCGGATGCCGCGATGACTGACGCTCCCACCACAGGCGCTCCCGGACCACCCGCTAGGCCCCACAAAGGTGGAGCGCACACCCGCCTTCGTCCGGGGATCGGGCCAGCTCTCACGAGAGCTAGCGGGTCGGCCATCCGGCAGACTCACGTCTGGTAGCCGCCGGTGGGTGAGCACTCGTTCGCCCTGTCCGAGCGGTGACCGCAGGCGCGTTACTCTGCTGAGTCATGAGCGCCGGCCGCCCGGGAGCACCGGAGATGGGATGACCTGATGCGATTGGCTGGGGTGATCTCGTTCGTGGGCGCTGGGCCCGGCGCGCCGGACCTGCTCACCCTGCGTGGCGCGCATCGGCTCTCGGTCGCTGACGTGGTGGTGTGGGCATCGTCGCTGGTGCCTACGGCGGTGTTGGAGCACTGTCGCGACGGTGTTGAGCTGCACGACTCGGCGGGTATGACGCTGGAGGATGTGCTCGCGCTGTACACGGCACACCCGGACGCCGCGATTGTGCGGCTGCACTCCGGGGACGTCTCGCTGTACTCCGCGCTGACCGAGCAGACCAACTGGTGCACAAAACACGGCCGGGCCTTCGAGATCGTGCCCGGGGTCGGCTCGCTCGCCGCCGCCGCGGCCGCCGCCGGAGTGGAGCTCACCGCGCCGGGGGTGGCGCAAAGCGCCGTGCTCACCCGGCTCGGCGGCGGCCGGACCGGGGCGTCGATGCCGGCTGGGGAGAGCGTCGCGGGCTTCGCCGGCCACGGCACCACGATGGCCATTTACCTGTCCGCGGCCAGGCCGGCCGCATTGCGCGAGGAGCTGCTGGCGGGCTACCCACCCCAGACTCCCGCTGTCGTCGTCGCGAAAGCCAGCTGGCCGGACGAGACAGTGCTCACCACTACGGTGGACGGCCTCGCCGATGCGTTGACCCGCTCAGGGATCCGCACCGCCGCACTGGTGCTGGTGGGACCTGTGCTGTCCGGTGCCGGGGCTCGCAGCCGGCTATACGATCCCACCTACTCCCACGGCTGCCGCCGCCGCTCACTGCCGGGTACCACCATCGGACGGCCCATCCCCAGCGCGAAGCGCAGACTCCCATGACCGGTTTGCTCAGCGTCGTGGGGCTGGGGCCGGGGGGGCCGGCGCATCGCACCCGGGCGGCCGAGGACGCCGTTCGGGACGCGCAGGTCGTCCTGGGTTACCACGCATACCTGGCGGCGTGCGCCGACCTCACCGGCCCGCACCAGAACGTGCTGCCCAGCGGGATCGGCGCCGAGCGGCAGCGCGCCGAGGACGCGGTAAGCGTGGCGGCTGACGGTGCGCGGGTGGCGCTGGTGTCCTCCGGGGACGCCGGGATCTACGGGATGGCCTCGCTGGCGTTGATCGCCGCCGCCGCGATTGCACCGGCGCGGCGCCCGCCGGTGCGGGTGGTGCCCGGCATCACCGCGGCCATCGCGGCGGGCGCGCTGTTGGGAGCCCCGCTGGCTCGTGACTTCGCCTGCCTGACCCTGTCCGACCTGCTCGCCCCCTGGGAAGCGGTGGAGACCCGGCTGCGCGCGGTAGCCGCCGCCGACCTGGTGCTCGCGCTGTACAACCCGCGCTCGCGCGGACGGTCGTGGCAGCTCGGCCGGGCCCGCGAGGTGCTCGCCGAGTACCGACCCGGGGACACTCCGGTCGGGCTGGTCACTGATGCGGGGCGAGACGGCGAGCGGGTGGAGCTGGCCACTCTGGCCACATTGGAGCCGTCCAGAGCCGAGATGTGCACTGTGGTGATCGTCGGCGCCGCGAGCACCAGCCGGCTCGGCCCCTGGTTGGTGACCGCCAGGTCACTCGGTACCCAGTCATGACCGCCGATGCACACCGTCGCGCAGAGGCGGCATGATGACCGTTCATCTGGTGGGCGCCGGGCCAGGCGACCCGCAGCTGATCACCCGGCGCGGCGCGGCGCTGCTGGCCGCGGCCAAGCACGTCGTCTATGACCGCCCTTCGCTGGCCGACATCCTGGCGCTGGCGCCGAGGGCCACCCTGCACCGCGTCGGCAAGCGGGGCGCTACCCCGGCGCCGCCCCAACACGAGATCAACGCGCTGCTCGTCGAGCTCGGCCGGACCGGGGCGTGCGTGGTGCGGCTCAAAACCGGTGACCCGTTCGTGGTGTCCCGGGGCGGCGAGGAGGCGATAGCGCTGGCTCGCGCCGGGGTGGACGTCGACGTGGTGCCCGGCGTGTCCGCCGCGATGGCCGCGCCGGCCGCGGCCGGGATCCCGGTGATGGTCCGGGGGCGCTCCCGCACGCTCACCGTGGTCGCCGGCAACGACGACGTCCACGAAGTCGACTGGGACGCCGTGGCCAGCCTGGGTGGCACCGTGGTGCTGCTCACCGGCCGGGCGGTGCTACACCGGGTGCTCGCCGCGCTGATGTCGGGCGGGATGGCGCCCGACACCCCGGTCGCCGCGATCAGCGCCGCTGGCCGCCCGCACCAGCGCACGCTGCGCGGCACCCTGGCGAGCCCGCCGTCCACGCGGCTGCCCGCACCACTGACCGCGGTGATCGGTGACGTGGCGGCCCTGGACCTCACGGCGGGGCAGGTGAGCTGTGCACATCCCTGACGTGCCCAACCCTGACGTGCCCATCCCTGACGACGCTGTCTGTCCCGCGATCGCGTCATGAGCACCGCGCACCAGGGCCTTTTCATCGCGGCTGACACTCCGGTGCACCGGCTGGCGCCGCAGTGCAAGGTGGCCGCCACCGCGCTGTTCGTGCTCGCCGTGGCGGCCACTCCGGCCGGCGCGTACTGGCCCTACCTGTGGTATCTGCTGCTCCTCGCCACTCTCGCCGCGCTGGCCCAGCTGCCACCGCTGACGCTGAGCCGCCGGCTGCTGGTGGAGGTGCCGTTCCTGCTGTTCGTGCTGGCGCTCCCAGTTCTCGACGAGCCGCCGCGGCTGGCGGTGCTCGGGATCGGGTTGTCGGTACCCGGGTTGCGCGCGGCGGCGACCATCGCGTTGAAAGCGACGTTCGGGCTGCTCGCCACTGGTGTCCTCGCCGCGACCACGCCGTTGCCAGAGATCATCACCGGGTTGGAGCGACTGCGGGTGCCGTGGGTGTTCACCGCGGTCGCGGCCTTCATGGTGCGCTATGCGGAGGTGCTGGCCGCCGAGCTGGCCAGGATGCGGACCGCCGCGGCCTGCCGGGGCGCGAGCCCGCGCTGGCTCTGGCAGGTCTGTGACGTGACGGCCGGGCTCGGCGCGCTGGTCGTCCGCTCCTTCGAGCGCGGCGAGCGGGTGTACCTGGCGATGGCATCTCGGGGCTACACCGGGGCCGCGCCGCCCGCGCTGACCGGTGCCGCGGCGCCGCGGCTGGCG
>JBOHFJ010000255.1:0-7354 GCA_050699655.1 Pseudonocardiaceae bacterium | reverse complement strand
GGGCGTCCTCGGCGAACGCGATCATCTTGGCCATTGCGGTGTGGTCCTCCGGTCATGGGCGCCGCGGGGTGTCCGCGGCAAGGACACAGTGCTCGGCCAGGCTCGGTGCCCGCGACGGACGTCCAGCATGTGCTGGACTCACCGTCCCGACCTTAAGTGTGTTGCTGGTGTGTAGTTGGCACTCGAAGGGGTCGAGTGCCAACTTGTGTTTAGCACTCGCGCCCGGAGAGTGCAAGCGGCCGCGCCCGCTGGGACGGCTCGCTGGCACCGGTGGAAGATGCCGGGGTGTCCACCACACAGCGACCCCGATCCGTCGACGAGCACGTCCGGGTGGTGGCCGCCCTGCTGGCTACCACTCCGGTGATCTCATTGCCGCTACTGGAGTGCGCCGGCCTCGCCCTGGCCGAGCCGATCACCGCGACGACGCCGCTACCACCGTTCGACAACTCCGGGATGGACGGCTACGCGGTGCGCTCGGTGGACATCGCGCGGGCCACCGCCGACGCGCCGACGCGGCTGCCGGTCACCGAGGACATCCCCGCCGGGCGCACCGACTCGCCCCCGCTGCGGCCGGGCACCGCGCACCGGATCATGACCGGTGCCCCGATCCCGCCGGGCGCGGACGCGGTGGTTCCGGTGGAACTCACCGATGGTTGGCGTGACCACGTGCGGATCTACGCCTCCCGCGCGCCGGGCGAGTGCGTGCGCCCGGCCGGGAGCGACGTGACGGCCGGCGAGGAGGTGCTGGCGGCGGGTGCGGTGCTGGGGCCCGCGCAGCTCGGAGTGGCGGCGGCGGTCGGCCGTGCCGAGCTGCTGGTGCACCGCCCGGTGCGAGTGCTGGTGCTGTCCACCGGGTCCGAGCTGGTCGCGCCGGGCACCCCGCTGAAGCACGGGCAGATCTACGAGTCGAACACCACGATGCTCGCCGCCGCGGTACGGGAAGCCGGCGGGCAAGCGCAGCTGATGCATTTCGTGCCCGACGATGTCGCCGCGCTGGACGCCGCGCTGGCCTCCCGGTTGGTGGGGATCGATCTGCTGGTGACCTCGGGCGGGGTCAGCGCGGGGGCTTACGAAGTGGTCAAGGCAGCCATGACCGGGCACGGCGTGGATTTCGGCAAGGTGGCCGTGCAGCCCGGCGGACCGCAGGGTGCCGGGCGCTACCGCGGGGTGCCGGTGGCCGCGCTGCCCGGCAATCCGGTGAGCGCCTCGGTGTCCTTCGAGGTGTTCGTCCGGCCCGCGCTACGGGCCGCGATGGGCCTGCCGGCGGGGCGGCCTCGATCCCTCGCCCGGCTGACCGAGGCGCTGGAATCCCCCTCGGACAAGCGGCAATTCCGGCGCGGCTCGCTCGATCCCGCTTCAGGCACCGTCACCCCGGTGGGTGGCCCCAGCTCGCACCTGCTCGCCGCGCTGGCCCGCTCGAACTGCCTGATCGACATACCCGAGACCAGCACTGCCCTGGAGGCAGGCGAGCAGGTCGTGGTCGTGCACACCAGCGGTGTCTGACCCTGGCGTTGGGGCGCTCAGAGCTCGGCGCGGACGCGCGCGAGCCGCGCCCGCCACCACGCCGCCCGCCGCGGGTCGGCCAGCTCGTGGGTGTCGAGCAGGGCGGGCTCTGGCGTCGGCGGCAACCGCGGGACCGGCAGGTAGCCCTCGACCGGCCGCAGCGAACCGGCACCCGAGACGACATCACCCTGGAGCAGCGACAGCGTGCCGAGCCCGCAGGCGAAGTCGAGCTCGGGCAGCGCTCCGGCCAGCGCGAGCTGCGCGGCCAGGCCGACGCTGGTCTCCAGCGCGGAGGACACCACGCACGGCAGGCCGGCCGCCTCGGCGACCCGCAACGCGCGCCGCACCCCACCGAGCGGAGTGCATTTGAGCACCACAACGTCGGCCGCGCCCGCCACCGCCACCTTCAGCGGATCCTCGGCGCGGCGGATGGACTCATCAGCGGCGACGGGCACGTCAATCCGGCGGCGGACGGCGGCCAGTTCGTCGATGGTGCGGCAGGGCTGCTCCACGTACTCCAGCCCGCCCGCCGCCTTGTCGAGCCGCCGGATGTGGCGCACGGCGGTGTCGAGGTCCCAGACGCCGTTGGCGTCCACCCGGATCGCCCCGCCCGGGCCGAGCGCGTCGCGGACCGCCTCGACCCGAGCGAGATCTTCGGCCAGCGACTCGGGATGATCGGCCACCTTCACCTTGGCGGTGCGGCAACCCGACTTGGCGGTGATCTCGTAAGCGCGTTCGGGCCCGACGGCCGGGACCGTGCAGTTGATCGGGATGCGCTCGCGCACCGGCTCGGGCCAGCCCACCGTGCACTGCTCGACGGTGGTCGCGAGCCACGCGGCGGATTCGCGGTCGTCATAGTCGGCGAAGGCGCAGAACTCCCCCCACCCGGCGGGGCCTTCCAGGAGCATCCCTTCGCGCACGGTGATGCCGCGAAACCGCGTCGTCATCGGGATGGCGTAGACCCGCGCGCCATCGAAGTCGATCTCACTGGGCATCAGGTGGTGACGTCCCCCTCTCGGCGTGCGCTGACGGTTCGCAGTCGCCCAAAGCCCGCGGGATCAGGCGGACGGCCTGGTCGGGCTCGCCCGCGTCGCGCAGGCAGCGGCCGAGATCGGCGGCCAATTCGGCTTCGGTGCCACCACCCACTTGGCGCTCGCGGCCCATATCGTCACGTCCCGCCTACTGGTCGCCTTGCTCCACTAATAGATCGTGGCGCACCGCCCGACGCCCTGTGAAGTCCCATCGGTGTGAGGAGGCCTCGGCGCAGCCGCGCCCCGCAGTCCGGACAGGGTGTGGTGTCGCCCCCGGATTCACCATTGGATCACCGTACCAGCGGCTCCCTATATCACAGGTCGATGCGACGCGCAACCGCAGCGCGTCCTATGCGGGGGTGACTGGGGCCGTTTCCCGCGTCGGCGCTGTGACGGAGCGGTGGCGCGGGGCTGCTCTGGGCTATCGACCACCACCCCGACCGACGCCTGCGGGGATGCCCTCCGCTGCGCCGCCGGCCCCCTTCGGGTCCGACCGTGTTCCACGGCGTGAAGGAGAAGTCCGGATGATCAGTCAGCTCGATCACAGCGAGATCCTCGACCTCACTGCTGGCGAGGCCGCCCGGATCCGCACCGCGGCGGGCCGCTTCGCCGAGAAGCCCGGTGACTGTGCCGCGGACCTGGCCGAACGTGCAGCCGCGCTGGTGACAGCGTTCCCGACCGAGCTGGTGCGGGTGCTGCATCGCTACGGCAACGCAGGCTCGGCGCACAACATGCTGCTGGTGAGCGGCCTGCTCCCGGACGTTGTCGACCTGCCGCCGACTCCGGGCACCACCACCCCGCCCGCCCTCGGCGAGATCGGCGAGATCGGCGCATTGACGTTGCTGGCGGTGCTGGGGCAGCTGGGTGAACCGTTCACTTTCGCCTCGCTCTACGAAGGCCGTCTGGTCCAGCACGTCACTCCGGTGCCCGGTCGCGAGGACGCCCAGACCAGCGAGGGCAGCGAGGCTTTGGCCTGGCATGTGGAGGACGCGTTCACCGACGATCGGTGTGACTTTTTCGGGTTGCTGTGCCTGCGTGGTGACCCGGGCGCGGCGACCCTGGTCAGCCCCGCGCGGTCGCTCAGACTGCCTGGCGAGGTGGAGCGGGTACTGCGGGCGCCGAGGTTCGTCGTCGAACCCGACGTCGCTCACGGCACCGGGCACACACCGGACCTGCCGGTGACCGCCGTGCTCTCCGGCCCACCCGATGATCCGGAGATCTGCTTCGACGCGGTTTATCAGCGCCCCGCCGACCCCGCGGACGACGACGCCACCGCGGCGCTGGCCGTCCTGGCGGTCGCCGTCGATGCCGCGGCGCTCGCGCACGTGCTCGAACCCGGGCAGCTGCTCGTCGCGGACAACCGGCGCGTCGTGCATGGCCGCACGGTGTTCCGACCCCGCTACGACGGCACTGACCGGTGGCTGCTGCGCACGATGGTCTGCGCCTCGACACGCGCCCACCGCCGTCGCGGAGCCTCCCGTGCCCTGCGCTGAGCCCTTGCCCCGCGCCAACAGTCCGGGTCCGCCTCGTGGAAGGTCGTGGCGTTGTTCAACTCACCCGCTCGCACCGCCGAATCAGTGTCCCCACCGGGAATCCGGCCACTGGCCGCGTGGTCGCAGGACGAGTTCAGCCCGCTGGCTGAGGTCGTCGTCGGCACCGCCATGGGCGCCCGCATCCCCGCCCTCGACCGTTCAGCATGGCTGAACCTATACCCGGAGCTGGCAATCGACGAGCTCACCGGGATTGTCGCTGGCGAGTTCCCCTCGCGGGTGCTCGCCGAAGCGGAGGAAGATCTTGACGCGCTGGCGGAGATCCTGACCGGGCTCGGCGTCGTGGTGCACCGCCCGGCGCCAGTTGCCCACGAGGTCGAGTTCGCGACGCCGCACTGGCGAAGCAGCGGGTTCTGCTCCTACTGCCCGCGCGATCTGGCGCTGGTCGTCGGATCGACCATCATTGCGGCGCCGAGCCCGATGCGGGCCCGGATGTTCGAACTCGCCGGACTGCGCGCCCTGTTCCAGCAACGGATGCTGGCCGGGTCAGCGTGGCTCGCCGCCCCGACTCCGCAGCTGCTTGACGAGCTTTACCCACTCGACGCCAGCGGGCATCCGACGCTGGGCGAGACCGAGCCGGTGTTCGACGCCGCGAACGTGCTGCGCTGCGGCCGGGACCTCTACTACCTGGTGTCCGGCTCCGGCAACGAGCTCGGACGCCGCTGGCTGCAGACCACCCTGTCCGCGCTCAGGGACTACCGGGTTCATCCGATCCGCGGTGTCTACCCGTACACCCACATCGACTCCACCATCAGCCTGATCCGACCCGGCCTGGCGCTGCTCAACCCCTCCCGGATCACCGACCCCACGGTGCTGCCCGAGCCGCTGCGATCGTGGGAACACCTGTGGTGCCCGCCGATGACCACCACCCCAGTAGCGGTGGCGAATCCGTTGTCCTCGGCGTGGATCGGGATGAACCTGCTGATGGTCCGCCCGGACCTGGCCATCGTCGACGCCGCCCAGAACGGGCTCATCACCGCGTCGGCTCGCTGAGCGGCACCAGGTGCCGGTGCGCGCCGGGGCTGACGGCGAGGAGATCCTGCTGGAGCTCTACGACCGGCTCGTCGAACCGGTCACTGTCGCCCCGACCGTGCGCATCGACTTCCCCGCCGGGTCCTCGCCGCTCGCGGCGACCTGCGGTCACGATGCGCGGCTGGCGCAGAAGTGGGATCTGGTCATCGCTGGCCGCGAGATCGCCACCGCACTGCGGGACGTGATCCCGTTCCCGCTGCCAGTGACGCCGTGACCGGCAGCACCGGAGGAGACGCCCGGGTCGGAACTGACCTGGCGGAGTTGCTCGCGCACGTCGCCGACGCCTTCGGGCTCGGCGGTGTCGCGGGCTGGTCGGTGCTGAGCGCCGGCTACGAGGACCGCAACCTCGACCTGACCACAGAGCGCGCCCGAGTTGTGGTGAAGATCTTCGCTACCGGTCGCGCACCCGGGATCGCTGAGCGCACCGCTGACCTCATCACCGCGGCCCAGGCCGCCGGGGTCCGCCACCCGCGGCTACACCGCGACCGCGACGGCGCCCTCGTGCACCACCACGAGGGGCACCCAGTGCTGGTGATGGACTTCGCGGCGGGTCACACCCTCTACGACCTCGGCCGGGCGCCCACCCGGGAGGAGCTGGCCAGGATTGTGGAGCAGGCCGTGCGCATCCATGCTGTCGAGGCGCACCCGGAGTTCGTGTTCGACCCGTGGGCGATCACGAACCTCGCGCCCGTGGCCGGGCGGCTCCGCGACGTCCTCGACAGCGAGCAGCGCCACCACGTCGCCCGCGCTCTGGGGGAGTCCGCCGACATCGACCGGGACGCACTGCCCACGACGCTGATCCACGCCGACCTGACCAAGGGCAACGTCCTGCTCGCTGAGGACGGCACGGTGAGCGTGCTGGACTTCGCCGTGGCCAACCGCTTCCCCCGGGTGCAGGAGCTCGCCGTGATCGCCGCGAACCTCACCCACGGCTGCCCGGACCCGCTGCCGGCGCGAGTGGAAACCATCGCTGATTTGTACTCGGCCGCCGCGCCGACCCCGCTCACGGCCGCCGAGCGGGATGCGCTGCGCGCGTTCGCCCGGGCGGCCGCGGCGATGGAACTGCTGGGCGCCCTGGCCCCATGGCATCACCACGGCAACCACAACCGGGAGACGAAGTACCTGACCGGGCTCGGGCTCGCCGGGCTGCGTGACTACGCCGGGCTCAGCTGATCCGGCCCCGCAGCCATGCCAGCGCCGCCGTGCCCTTCTCCCGCTGGTGTGCCCGCAAAGTCGGCAGGTTCACCGGGGCAGGCAGCATCGACTGATACAGGAAATCGCCAGCCACCGCGGCCAGGACCGCGTTCACCGCGTCGGGGTCCGCGCGGCGCGCCGGCCGGAACGACGCCCACGCCCACTCAGGGTCGATACCGCTCGCGGCCACCGACGGCAAGAACAAAACCATGTCAACCCAGGGAGCACCGGTGACCGCGTAGGGCCAATCCACCACACTGACCCCACCGTCGGCGGTGAGCAGCAGGTTGTCCACCCGCAGGTCCGCATGCAGCAGCGTGTCGCCCCCCGCGACCGCCGCCCAGCCGGATTCCAGCTCCACCAGCCGCGACAGGATCGCCTGGGTCCCCGAGTCGAGTCGCCCGGACAGCATCGGATTGCCGGTGATGGCGCGCCAGGAACGGAAATTCTCGGCCAGGTCATCCACAATGGACAGCGCGGCGATCGGTGTCGGGGTGAGAGCGTCCGACAACCGCTCCAAGGCCCTGAGTACTCGCTTGAACTGGTCGGGGTCCCACGGCTGGGCCGGCATGACGCCGTCGACATCATCCAGGATCAGCAGCACCCAGTCGCCGTCGTCGTAACTCCACCGCAACCGCGGCACCGCCACCGACTCCGGCAGGGCATCCATGACCTCGATCTCACGCCGGTACAACCCGGGCGAGCGCTCGTTCCGCGCGGCGTTGATGGCCTTCGCGAACACCCGGCGCCCATTGCCGAACACCAACCGCGACGCCAGACCGGGCGAGAACCCACCGGACTGCGGGCGATCAAGCACGACGACGGCGCCGATCTCGTGCTCGGCCGCCGCCCGAACCCGCTCCGGCAGCTCCGCCCAGCGCAGCCTCGCTGTCGCCCCTAGATCCACCCTACGCGGCGATGGTGTGCAGCCGCTCGCGCAGCTCAGCGACACCAGCACTGGTGTGCAGGGGCTCCAGCGCGGTGTTCAGGACCCGCAGCCGGTCGTAGACCCGGGGGGAGTGCAGCGCGGTGACCGCGTCGATG
>JBOHFJ010000254.1:0-7356 GCA_050699655.1 Pseudonocardiaceae bacterium | reverse complement strand
GGAGTGGCAATGCTGGATCAAGACCAGTACTGACCGGCTGGACGCGCTGACCGAACACATCGCGAAGAATCATACCTACGACGTGCCGGAAATAGTCGCCCTGCCGATTGTGGGTGGCGGCGCCGACTACCTGGCGTGGGTGACCGGAGAGACCCGGCCGACCTGAGGGTCACGAGATGAGCTGGTCAGGCCTCGGGGCCCAGGTCGCGGTCGGCGAGCCAGCGTCGTAGCTGGTTGAGGGCTCGCGCTCGGGTGGGGCCGATGCCGCCGGCGGGAATTCCGGTCTGGCGGGCGAGTTCGGTGTAGGTCCGCGGTGCGGTGCCGAACAGCTCGCGGATGAGTCGCTGGCGGCGGGGGGAGAGCGTCGCGACGAGCGTCCACAGCCGGTGCGCGGTGTCCGCGTCCACGGCGTGCTGCTCCGGGCCCACGGACGGGTCCGCCACCCGCTCGGACGCCGTGTCGTGCGGAGCCGGGGCGCGCCGGGCCTGATGGTGCAGGATGCGCAGGCACTCCCGGCTTGCGGTGGTCGCCAGCCATCCGGCGAGGCGCTCCGGAAGCTGGATCCGGTGGCAGTTCTCCGCCAGCCGCAACCAGGTCATCTGCACCGCGTCGGACGTGTCGGCGTCCTGCAGCTCGAACGAGCGGACCTTCGCCAGCACCACACCGCGATATCGGCGCATGATCTCATCCCACGCCTTCGGATCTCGGTCGCACATGCGCGAGAGCAGCTCAGCGGTGCTCTGGGCGGTGTCGAGTGGGCTGAGGGTGGTGGTTGACATCGGAGCCTCCGGCTTACGCTGTACGGCGAAAAATACGTTGTACGTTGTTGCGTACAGTGTTAACAGCACGGCGAGCGAGGCGCTATCGCCCGAACGGGTATACGTTGTATGTCTCGGGCTGGCGGTGAGCGAGGAGGGATCATCGTTGAAAAATCAACCAAGTAACGATCAGTCCAACAACGATCAACCGAGCACCTCGCGTGGCCGCCGCGGCGCCCCGAAGGGCTGGGTCGATGTCGACCCGAGCGAGGACTACACGCGGCCGCCGCCGCTGTCCCGGCCCCGGATCGTGCGGACCGCGCTGCGCCTGGTCGACGAGAAAGGCTTGGACGCCTTGACGATGCGGGCGCTGGCCACCGAGCTCGCGGTCTCGCCGATGGCCCTGTACAACCACGTGCGGGACAAGGATGAGCTGGTGGACCTGATGGTCGACCTGATGCTCGGCGAGGTGGACACCTCGGCCACCGACGGCGACTGGCTGACCCAGCTGCGTGCGGTGGTGCGCAGCTACCACCAGGCCTTCGCCGCGCACCGCCAGCTAGCCCGGGTCTTCAGCGATCGGGTCACGATCGGCCCGCACGGCTTGATGGTCATCGAGCGGACGATCGGGCTGCTGCTGGCGGGAGGCCTGGCGCCCGCTGAGGCCTCCGACGCCTTTTTCGCCCTGTTCACCTACGCCGCTGGTTTTCACCAGATGGGCTACATCGCCCCGCTGCGCGACGGCGCGACCGGGGAGAAGACTGAGTACTACCCGGCGCTTGCGCCGGAGCGGATTCCCGCCATCACCGCGGTGGGCTCGCATCTGGACGGCGTGCGCCGGCCGGGGCGCTTCGACTACGGCCTGGAGCTGCTGCTCGCCGGCTTGCAAAGCAGACTTGCCGCGCCGAAGTGAGGGCGCTCACCCCCGGTGGGCCGCGGGGCTACTGATCGGTAGCGTTGCTGCCATGAACATTGTGGTCCTGATCAAGCAGGTGCCGGATACCTGGTCGGTGCGCACGCTGTCCAGCTCCGACCACACCCTTGATCGCGCCTCGGCGGACGTCGTCCTGGACGAGATCAACGAGCGCGCGGTCGAGGAGGCGCTCACGCTCAAGGAGGCGGCCGGCGGTGAGGTCACCGTGGTCACGATGGGCCCGCCGCGAGCCACCGAGGCCATCCGCAAGGCGCTGTCGATGGGTGCGGACAAGGCGGTGCACCTGTCCGACGAGGGCCTGCACGGGTCCTGCGCGGTGGCGACCGCGAAGGCGCTGGCCGCGGTCATCGGCACCCTCGGCGACGTCGACCTCATCATCGCCGGCAACGAGGCGACCGACGGCACCATGGGTGCCATCCCGGCGATGGTCGCCGACGTGCTCGGCCTGCCGGAGCTGACCCACGCCCGCAAGGTCACCGTCGAGGGCGCCACCGTGACCGTCGAGCGGGAGACCGACGACGCGGTCACAGTGCTGCGGGCCGAGCTGCCCGCCGTGGTCAGCGTGAACGAGAAGATCAACGAGCCGCGCTACCCATCGTTCAAGGGGATCATGGCAGCCAAGAAGAAGCCGGTCAGCACGCTGTCGCTGGCCGATCTGGGTATCGCGCCCGGCGATGTCGGGCTGGCGGGCGCCACCTCGATGGTGATCGAGTCCGCGCCGCGCCCGCCGCGGCTGTCCGGGCAGATCGTCACCGATGAGGGTGACGGTGGCGCCAAGCTCGCCGACTACCTCATCAGCCAGAAGCTGATCTGATCTTCACCTGGAGGGAACCGTCATGGCAGAGGTCCTGGTCCTCGTCGAGCACTCCGGCGGCGAGGTCAAGAAGGTCACCACCGAGCTGCTCACGGCGGCGGCGACGCTGGGTGAGCCGGCCGCTGTGGTGGTGGCCACGCCGGGCACCGCCGGCAAGCTCCGGGACCGGCTGGCGGCCCACGGCGCGGCCAAGATCTACGTCGCCGAGTCCGAGGAGGTCGAGCGGTACCTCACCGCTCCCGCCGTCGGCGTGCTGGCGGCGCTGGTGGTCTCGGCCCGGCCGGTCGCGGTGCTGCTCGCCGCCTCGCCGGACGGCCGGGAGATCGCCGGCAAGCTCGCCGTGCGCACCGGATCTGGCCTGCTCAGCGACGTCGTCGAGCTGGCCGGGGACGGCACCGCCACGCACTCGGTGTTCGGCGGCTCCTACCTCGCCAGGTCCCGGGCCACCACGCCGGTCGCGGTGATCACGCTGCGGGCCGGCGCGATCGAACCCAGGCAGGCACCGGGCGCGGCCGCTGAGCAGACCGTCCCGGTCCCCGCGGTAAAAGCAGCGACGATCATTGAGCGTCGGCCCCTCGAAGGGGGTGACCGCCCCGAGCTCTCCGACGCCAGTGTGGTGGTCTCCGGTGGCCGTGGCGTCGGCTCGGCGGAGGCCTTCGGGGTGGTCGAGAAGCTCGCCGACGCGCTCGGCGCGGCGGTCGGGGCATCCCGGGCGGCGGTCGACGCTGGTTACTACCCGCACCAGTTCCAGGTCGGGCAGACCGGCAAGACCGTCTCTCCGCAGCTGTACGTCGCGCTCGGCATTTCCGGCGCCATCCAGCACCGCGCCGGGATGCAGACCGCCAAGACCATCGTCGCGGTCAACAAAGACCCCGAGGCGCCGATCTTCGAGATCGCCGATTTCGGCGTGGTCGGCGATCTGTTCACCGTCGCCCCGCAACTGACCGACGCCATCACCAGACGCAAGGGCTGACGCCTGCTCGGTGGTGGGTTCTGCGTTACCCTTCGCTGGTGGAGTGGACCGCTGCGACGATTCGTCGGTTTCGCGAGGTGGGGTTGTGCCTGCCCCGGGACAAGTTCGCTAAGGAGTTGGGGTTCGCGAAGCGGACGGTCGGCAACGCTGAGAGTGGCGCCAACTCGCCGAGTCTGGCGCTGCGCCGCGCCCTAGATCAGGCATTGGAGAAAGCCACCGACGCGCAACGCGACCGTTTCCTCGCTCATAGCCTCACTACAGGACCGATTGTTGCACCGCAACAGGTCTATGGGCAGAGCAACGTACTGCTGCCGGTTGTGATCGATGGTCGCCAAGTCCTGCTGCCGTTGGACGCGGCCGCTGTTGCCGGTCGTGGCTTGGCGTTGGCCATGAACTTAGCTCCATCGATCGGTGACCCAGCCCGGCTCGAAGCTAAGCCGGTCACCGTGGAACGAGCGTACGAGCTATACCTGCGGGGTCAAGGGTTGTTAGCCACCAACGACAAAAAGCGGATCGACGCTGCCACCACCTTGCTCGACAGTGCCCTTGGCATCGATCCACGCTTTGCTCGAGCCCAAGCAGCTCGCGGGTATGCTCACTGGCGGCGATACTTCTCCGGGTGGGAGTCGGGTCTATCAACGCTGGAGCGAGCGCTCGGCGACGTCGATGTTGCCTTGCGGCTCGATCCCGACTCCATTGGTGCCCGTGCCACGCTCATTCGCATCTGTTGGGACATGGGCTGGCACGAAAGAGCGCTGGAGATCGGTCGAGCGATTTACGAGAAAAACCCCGACAGTCTGGACGCCACGCTCGCGTTCGCTCGTGCCCTCAATAATGCTGGTATGGCCGAGGCGGCGTTGCCGCTGACCCGGGCGGTCCTCCAGGTGGACCCGACCAACCCCACCGCCGCGAAGTTGCTTATCTGGAACCATCTGATGGTCAGTGACTACTCCTCGGCTTTGGAGGCGGCTTGCCTTTACCTACCCGCACATCCGCAAGATTCCAACACGCGCTGGGCGGTCGCATTGGCCCATCTCGGTAACGAGGATATCGACGCCGCCATAGGTACTGTTCGAGACGCCGTCGCTGCGGACCCTGATGACATCGCGATCTGGAATCTGTTCGGCTACCTGCACCGGCTTAGTGGCGAGGAGTCCGCTGCGCAACATGCTTGGTCGACTGGGCTCGAGCACGCTGCGGCACACGCGGAGGCGGGGACGTGCCGCAACCTTCGCGCGCAGTCATGGTTGGCGAACATCGAGGCATGTGTGGGGCACACCGACCGAGCCCAGGTGACGGTCACGCGGTTAACTGCGGCTGAGCCGCACAACGGGTACCTTAAATACCGGCTTGCCCACGTTCTGGCGGAGTTGGGCGATACTGAGGAAGCCATTCGAATCCTGAGCGAGGCAGTGCAGGACGGTTTTCTCTCAATTCAGTTGCTGTGGCATGACGAGCGGCTTGGGGTGTCCAGTCTTGTCAACCTGACTGGGTATCACCAGGTCGGACGGGTCTTGCGGCAGAACGTTGACAGAGTGAAGAACAAATATGCCCCTAGTGTGGTATCCAGCGGTGTACGGCCCGAACCGTCCGCTATTCCTGTAGCTGACCGGAACGAAGGAGGCCGGTAGTTGAACCTCGCCAAGAGTGACCGTGGCTGGATGACCGGTGTTGCCGGTGCCGATGTCGTTACTATCGGCGATCCTCGGCTCAAGGCGGAGAACCGAGCCGTTGACCAAGTCGATGATGCCGCTGAGCTCCTCGTGCGCATGGTGAATCGGTTGCGCGAGTTGAATGGCGCTGGTCTGGCCGCTCCGCAGATTGGCGCGTCGGTCAAGGTGATCGTTGTCGAGGTCAGGAAGACCGACGTGTTCCCTGACCGGCCGACGTCGCCACTGCTGCAGATGGTCAATCCGGTGATTGCGGAAAAATCTGGGACGGCTGAGACCGGCTGGGAGGGTTGTTTCAGCGTTCCTGGGCTCATGGGCCTTGTGCCGCGAGCCGAGACTATCACCGTCCAGTACACCTCAGCGATCGGTGCCGATGTCACGGAGCAATACTCCGGGTATGTGGCCAGGGTGATCCAGCACGAGGTCGATCACCTCAATGGTATCGAGTTCGTTGACCGGATGACGTCAATGGAGAGCTTGACGACGGTAGCGAATTACCTGGAGTTCCATAAGTGATCGCGGAGCCTGACGCGCGCTGAGCTCGCGCAACCGCGAGCGGGCACCGAGCCCCTAGGGATTCACCGAGATTCCATGGGGTGGTCATGGCGGTGTTGTTCGGGCAACTCGCTGGCGCGGTACACCCAGAGTCATGAGCGCGACACGGCTGCGGGTGAGCACCTCCGTGGCTGCGGGTTCCCCTCGTTACACGCTGCTGGTGGCGCAGCGGCCGGCCGACATCCGCGCCGCTCAGCGGCTTCGGCACCGGGTGTTCGCCGGTGAGCTGGGCGCTGTGCTGCACACGCTCGAACCTGGCCTGGACATCGACGCCTACGACGCGCACTGCGACCACCTGGTGGTGCGTGAGGATTCAACCGGCGAGATTGTCGGCACCTACCGAATGCTCGCCCCCGAGGGCGCGCGGCGCGCTGGCGGCCTGTATTGCGAGACCGAGTTCCTGATCCCCGCGCTGGCGGGCCTGCGCGACACCCTGGTGGAGACCGGCCGCTCCTGCGTGCACCCGCGGCACCGCACCGGCGCGGTGGTGAACCTGGTCTGGGCGGGCATCGCGCGCTACCTGCTGCTCACCGGCCACCGGTGGCTGGTGGGGTGCGCGTCAGTGCCGCTGCGCACGCCCGGCGTTCCGGAGGGCGCGCTCGCGGCGGGAGTCTGGGACAGCGTGCGGGCTCGGCACCTCGCGCCCGAGGCGTATCGAGTGACGCCGCGCCAGCCGTGGGATGTCGCGATGTCGCGACAATCGGGGCACGTCGCGATGTCGCGACAGTCGGCCGACGCTGACCCGGAGTCGGCGCCCCAGCGCCCCGGGCTGCCTCCGTTGTTGCGGGGCTACCTGCGCTTGGGCGCCTGGGTCTGCGGGCCACCGGCGCACGACCCGGATTTCGGGGTGGCCGACTTCCTGGTGCTGCTGGGCCTGGACCGGATGGATCCCCGTTACCTGCGTCACTTTCTGGGGCCCGATTTTTTGGGTAGGGGCGAATGAACCGCTCACATCCGTGGATGCCGGTGTCGCCCTGCGGTGCGGGCTGCCTGCCCTCGTCCGCCGCGGTGCCCGCTGTGGGCTGGGCGCGGCGGGCACCGCGGCTGCTGGCCGCCGTGACGCTGCTGCTGGCGGGAGTGACGATGCTCCCGCTGCTCGGCCCGCCGCGCCGGGAGCGGGCGCTGCGGGCCTGGTGCCGGGCGTTGCTCCGGGCGTTGGGGATCACGCTGGAGATCACCGGAGGGGAGCGGTTCGCGGCCCCGGGTTTCGGAGTCCTGGTGGTCAGCAACCACATGTCCTGGCTGGACCTGATCGCGCTGGGCGCGGTCCAGCCACTGCGCATGGTGGCGAAGAGTGAGGTTCGAGGGTGGCCGGTGATCGGGTGGCTGGCCCGCCGGATGGGTACCGTTTTCCTGGAGCGCGAACGGCTCTCGACGCTGCCCCGGACGGTCGAGGCGGTAGCTGGCGCGCTGGCCGGCGGTGGCGCCATCGGCGTGTTCCCGGAAGGCACCACCTGGTGTGGGCTCGCCAGCGGACGGTTCCGGCCCGCGGTTTTCCAGGCCGCGCTCGACTCCGCGACGCTGGTGCGGCCGGTGGCGTTGCGCTACCGCCTGGCCGGTGCCGGCGCCACCACAGTGGCCGCCTTCGTCGGCCCCGCCACCCTGGGGGAGGCGGTGCCGCGGGTGGCCGGAGTGCGGGGCCTGGTGGTGGC
>JBOHFJ010000253.1:0-7366 GCA_050699655.1 Pseudonocardiaceae bacterium | reverse complement strand
CCCGCAGGTCGCTTACACCGAATTGTTCGCCGACGCGGCGCACAGCTTCTGGCTCGACAGCAGTTCGGTGGTTGAGGGCAGCTCACGGTTCTCCATGATGGGTGACGACTCCGGCCCGCTAGCGGAGTACATCACCTACAGCGTGGCGGACCAGACGGTCACGGTGCGGCGCAACGGCCGGGCACCCGAGCTGGTCAGCGGCTCGTTCTTCGACTACCTGGACGAGCGGCTGCGCTGTCGTGCCCTGCCCGCCGTGCCGGGGCTGCCCACCGCGTTCAACCTCGGCTACGTCGGCTACCTGGGCTACGAGCTGAAGGCGGAGACCGGGGGCCGCGCCGAGCACCGGTCGACCTCGCCCGACGCGGCCTTGATCTTCGCGGACCGGGTGGTGCTGTTCGACCACGCCGAGGACGCCTGCTACCTGCTGTGCCTGGGGCCGGACTCGCCGTCGGCCGAGGTCACCGCGTGGCTGGACACCATGTCCGCACGGCTGGGCTCGGTGTCCACAGCGGACACCCCGCTCGACCTGGCTCCGCCACCTAAGATCGGGTCACGGGTGGAGCTGCGTCACGACAAGGATGCTTATCTGAAACGGATCGCGCACTGCCTGCGGGAGATCGACGACGGCGAGTCCTACGAGGTGTGCCTGACCAACACCGCGACTGTGGCGGCGGGGATCGACCCGCTGGCGACCTACCGCCACCTGCGGCGAATCAGCCCGGTCCCCTACGGCGCGCTGTTGTCGTTCGACGGCTTGGCGGTGCTCAGCGCCTCGCCGGAGCGGTTCCTGAGCATCGACACCGAGCGCGTCGCGGAGTCCAAACCCATCAAGGGGACCAGGCCCAGGGGCGCCACCCCGGAGGCGGACGAGTGGCTGCGCGGGGACCTGGCCAGCCACGAGAAGGACCGCGCCGAGAACCTCATGATCGTGGATCTCGTACGCAACGACCTGAACGTGGTGTGCGAGGTCGGTTCGGTGCACGTGCCGACGCTGTTCGACGTGGAGACCTACGCGCAGGTGCACCAGCTGGTGTCCACGGTCCGGGGAACGCTGCGCCCGGACTCCTCACCGGTGGACTGCGTGCGGGCGGCATTCCCCGGCGGGTCCATGACCGGCGCCCCGAAAATCAGGACCATGGAGATCATCGACGCGCTGGAGGAGGGGCCGAGGGGCGTCTACTCCGGTGCGCTGGGCTGGTTCGCGCTCAGCGGCGCGCTCGACCTGAGCATCGTCATCCGCACCATCGTGACCGACGGGGACCGCACCACCTTCGGCATCGGCGGCGCGATCGTGGCCCTGTCGGACCCGGAAGCGGAATTCGAGGAAACACTGCTGAAGTCCCGCGCGATGGTGACCGCGATCGCCTACGCGGAGTCGACGCACACATAACCGATGCGGTGCCGGCTTCGGACACGGCGGTCAGCGAAGGGCTCGCTAACCAACCGCAGCCCTCGGGCGGCAAGCAGCTCGCGGGCCAGCGTGTCTGGCACTGGCTGGGAGACGGGCACGCCCGAGCTGATCCAGGCGACGATTGTCCCGAGCGCGGTGCCACGGTCAGGCTCGCGCAGCTCCAGCGTCCAGGTGGTGCCTACCGAGCGGCACCACGACGCTGCCAGTCTCCCCGTGCCAGGTGATGCGTATGAGATCATTTCTGGTTGGCCTCCAAGACAGTTGCGCCATGCGGCCCACATATCGAGAGGTTGTGGGCGTGGCCGCGCTGCCGGACCGTGCTCTGACTTTAACACTCACCGGGGGCGGTAGCTCGCTTTCACACCGAATGTGGGACGCTAGCGGTATCGGAGGCACTCCGAGTTCGTCGAGCCAACGGCGCGCCGTCTGCGACGATAGGCGACCGCGTTGATGCGCGACCGCGTTGCGACCGCGTTGATACCTGACTGTGACGATCTTATGGAGGAACGTGTCCTCGGCCCGTCCGCCGCCGCCGAGCTTCAGCAACTACTGATCGACACCGAGAGCCTCACCCAGTTCCTGGTAGAGGTCTCGCACTACGCCGCCAGCACGGTGGGCACTGGGCTTTCGTGCGGGATCACCCTGAGCCGCGACGGCAGGCCCGTCACCGTGGCCGGCAGTGACGCCACCGCGATCAACCTTGATGAGGTGCAGTACGGCCATCATGACGGGCCCTGCCTCACCGCCATGCGCACCGGCGAGGTCGTGGCCATCACCGATCTGGCCGATGATGATCGGTGGGGCACCTACCGCCCGGATGCCCTCGCCCACGGGATCGGGTCCGTCCTCTCAGTCCCGTTGTTGATCAGCACGGGCGAGTACGGGGCGCTCAACCTTTATTCTCGACAAGCCGGGGTGTTCAGCGCTGAGCAGCTGCGCCGAGCCGAAGGCTTCGCCGGTGAAGCGTCCCGGGCGCTGCGCTTGGCGTGGCGGCTGGCCGATCAGGTCGAGCTCACCCACCACCTCGAAATCGCCCTGGTCTCCCGCACCATCATCGACCAGGCGCTGGGCATCATCATGGGCCAGAACCGGTGCACCGCGGACGAAGCGTTCGAAATCCTGCGTGCCGCATCCTCCCACCGCAACATGAAGCTCCGCACCGTCGCCCAAGACATCGTCACCCGCACCAGCACCAAATCCCCCCCGCTCAGCCCGCATTCAGCGGGCTGAGCGGGGTTATCGGGGCGCAGTAACCCCGCTCAGCCCGCTGAATGCGGGCGGAAGGAGCGCTCGATTACGGCGCGGGCTCGGCGCGTGGTGCGGCGGTAGTCGTCGATCATCTGGCCGGGGTCGTCATCGGCGGAGTAGCCCAGCGCCCTCGCGACGGCGGTGAGTTCCCGGCCGGAACCGGGCAGTTGATCGACCTGCTTGCCGCGAACCAGGGTGAGCACGTTGCGGGTCTTGGTGGCGAGCTTCCAGGCCGCCAGCAAGACCTCCGCGTCGGCGCTGGAGAGCAGCCCGGCCTCAGTGGCGGCCCGCAGCGCGGCGCACGTTGACGGGGTTCGCAACGCGGGGACCGCATGAGCGTGTCGCAACTGCAGCAGCTGGATGGCCCACTCCACGTCGGCCAGCCCGCCGCGACCGAGCTTGGTGTGCGTGCTCGGGTCGGCACCGCGGGGCAGCCGCTCGGCGTCGACTCTCGCTTTGATCCGGCGGATCTCGGTGGCGTGGCATTCGCTCAGCCCGCCCACGGGGTAGCGCACCGGGTCGATGGCCGAGATGAACCGCTCCCCCAGGCCCGCGTCGCCGGCCATCGGGATGGCTCGCAACAACGCCTGCGCCTCCCAGGGCGCCGCCCACTGGGTGTAGTAGGCCTGGTAGGACGACAGGGTGCGCAGCAGCGGGCCGGAGCGTCCCTCCGGGCGCAGCCCGGTGTCGACCTCCAAGGGTGGATCCTGGCTGGGTGAGCCGAGCAGGTTACGCACCGATTCGGCGACCGAGGAGGCGAAGCGCAAAGCGTCAGTCTCCTCCGCTCCAGCCACTGGATCACAGACGAATAGCACGTCGGCGTCTGAGCTGTAGCCCAGCTCCGCGCCCCCCAACCGGCCCATCCCGATCACCGTGATCCGGGCCGGCTCGCGGCGCCAGCGGTCGATCTCAGCGCGCAGCGCGACGTCCAGCGCGCTGGCCAGCACCGCGGTCCACACCGAGGACAGCGCGGCGCACACCGCACCCAGATCGAGCAGCCCGAGCAGGTCCGCGCAGGAGATCCGGAACAGCTCGTGGCGGCGCAGCGCCCTGGCGGCCGTCACCGCGGCGCCAGGGTCGCGGTGACGGCATGCGGTGGCCCGCAGCGATGTCGCTACCTCCGCCGGGTCACGGCCAGCCAGCGCGTCCGGGTCAGCCAGCAGCCGCAGCGCCTCAGGGGCCCGGACCAGCAGGTCGGCCACCATCCGGGAGATGCCGAGCAGTGCCATCAGCCGCTGCGCCACCGCCCCCTCGTCGCGCAGCAGCCGCAGATACCACGGGGTCTCGTCGAGCGCCTCGGACACCCGTCGGTAGGCGGCCAGCCCGCGGTCGGGGTCCGGCGTGTCGGCGAGGAACTCCAGCAGGACGGGCAGCAGCGCGGACTGGATCGCCGCGCGCCGCGACACCCCATCGGTGAGCGCCCGCAGATGGCTCAAGGCGCCCTGCGGTGAGGCGTAACCCAGTGCGGCCAGCCGCGCCTTCGCCGAAGACTCCGAGAGCCGGTAGGCCTCGGTGGGCACCCTGGCCACCGCCTCCAGCAGCGGCTGGTAGAACAGCTTCTGGTGCAGTCGGCGGGCCCGGTGCGACTGCCGAGTGTGCTCCGCGCGCAGCACCCCGGCGGCGTCATGGGTGCCGTCCGGCCGCATCCCCGCGGCGCGGGCCAGCCAGCGCCACGCCGCGGTGTCGTCACCAGCCGGGAGCAGGTGGGTGCGGCGCAGCTTCTGTAGCTGCAACCGGTGCTCCAGCAGGCGCAGGAACCGGTAGGAGGCCGCGAGGTTCGCCGCGTCGTCCCGGCCGACGTACCCGCCCGCGCTCAGCGCGGCCAACGCCTTCACGGTGGGCCCGGCTCGCAGCGACTCGTCGCCGCGGCCGTGCACCAGTTGCAGCAGCTGCACGGCGAACTCCACATCGCGCAGGCCACCGTGGCCCAGTTTGAGCTCCCGGACCACCAGATCGGGCCGGATGTGCTCAGCGACTCGGCGGCGCATCGCCTGAACCTCGGCCACGAAGTTCTCCCGGTCCGCGGCGGACCACACCATGGGTGCGACGGCCGCCAGGTAGCGGTCACCGAGCTCGGCGTCACCCGCGATCGGCCGGGCCTTGAGCAGCGCCTGGAACTCCCACGTCTTGGCCCACCGGCGGTAGTAGGCAAGGTGCCCCTCCAGCGTGCGCACCAGCGCTCCGGCCTTTCCCTCCGGACGTAGCGCCACGTCCACCTCGAAGCACGCCGAGGCCAGCCGCACCGTCGCCGCGGCCAGCTTGGTGGCCTCGGCGAGCTCGTCCTCGGAAGCACCCACGAAGATCAGGTCGACGTCGGAGACGTAGTTCAGCTCAGCCCCACCGCACTTGCCCATCCCGATCACGGCGAGCCGGGGCGGCTGCCCGCCTGGAGCCACCTCGACCCCCGCGATGGCCAGCGCGGCGCGCAGCACCCCCACCGCGAGCTCGGCGAGCGCCTCGGCGACCCGCTCGAAGGGGACCACCGGCAGGTCGGGCTCCACCACAGCCGCCAGGTCGGCGGCCGCGAGCTCGGCGATCAGGTCACGATAAGCGGCCCGCAACGCCCGCTGAGCCGTGACACCAGTCAGCGATGCCCGCGGCTCACCTGATGGCGAATCGGCGGACTCGGCACCGACGGCGGCGAACAGCCGCAGCACCGCCCGGTCCGCCCAGCCAGGCTGGGCCGCCTCTGAGCCGGCCACACCGCGCCAGCGCTTCGGGTCAGCGATCAGGTGATCCCCGAGCGCGGTCGAAGAGCCAAGCACGCCGAGCAGCAGCCCACGCGCCCCGGGATCCCGGCACAGCACCCCGTGCAGCTCGGCCCACCCGCCCCCATCACCCAGTGCCCCATCACCCAGTGCCCCATCACCTGGGGCCCCATCACCCAGGGCACTGGCCAGCCGGGCCAGGGCGCGCAGCGCCAGGTTCGGGTCGGGTGCACGGGACAGCGCCCACAAGGCGTCCTGCGCGTCCTGGCGCAGCAACCCGTGACGCCACCACCCCAGCCGAGTCAAGGTATCCGCGGCTGCGTCGTCGGTGAGCCCCAGCCGCGCCAGGGACAGCGTGGTCCGCCGCCTGCTTTCGGTCACCACGGGCGCTCCCGCCGCTAGTGGCCCAGCGCTGGCAGAGCCGGAAGTCGGGTTGTCACCTTCACCAGGCTAGCCCGTCTCCTCAACCACCATGCGGAACCGAATCGCGGTTGACGGCGCCATGCCGGATGCCATTCGGAGCCAAATCGCGGGGCTCTCCCATCACGGGGCAGGCGTGAAGGCGATCTCTACGGCGTCGTGCACCGGGCGGAAGCCGATCCGAAGGTAGATCGCATTGGAGACTGGGTTCGCCAGGTCGGTGAACAACACCACGTGCTTCGCGCCGGCCTGCCGCGCCCAGCCCGCGGCGGCCGCGGTGACCACGCTGCCGTACCCGCGCCCGCGAGACCGCGGCGGCGTGTACACCGGCGCGATTCGGGACATGCCGGCCACCGGGGCACTGGCTGATGCCCAGGCCACCGGCTGCCCGGCGACCTCCCACAGCAGCGCCGCGGTGCCCGCCGCCAGACTGTCCTCTGCTTGTCGCAGAGCAGTCCCGTGGCCGCGCAGGCCGCCGGTCGCCTCGAGCGCGAACTCCTCCCGCCACCGCGCCAGCAGCTCGAGGTCACTGCCGTCGGCTCGCCGCGGCGCACCCCGAACACCCTGGGGCGGGGTGAGCCGATCCAGGGCGAACACCCGTAGCGCCCTTCGCTCGTGCGTCGACGCACCGGTGCGCGCCGACCAACTGTGCGCGAACCCGTCCGCCTCGCCGCGCGGTCCGACTGCACCGGGCAAACCCTGGCAGCTGGGCGCAAGCACCTCGACCGCCGCATCGGCGCATTCCGCGGGCAGCCCGCTGACGATCAGATAGCGCGGCGGCGTGCACACCGCCGCGCCGGCCAGTACGCCATCACGGTCGATTAGAGGACGGGCAGGTAGGTGCGGAGTTCGTAGGCGGTGACGTGGCGGCGGTAGTTGTCCCACTCGGCGCGCTTGTTGCGCAGGAAGAAGTCGAATACGTGCTCCCCGAGGGTCTCGGCGACCAGCTCGGAGCTCTCCATCTCGGCGAGCGCCTCGGAGAGATTCTGCGGTAGCGGCGCGTAGCCCGCCGCCCGCCGCTCCCGCTCAGACAGCGCCCAGACGTCGTCCTCGGCGGCGGGGGGCAGCTCGTAGTTCTGTTGCACGCCGCGCAACCCGGCGGCGAGGATCACCGCGTAGGTGAGGTAGGGGTTGCACGCCGAGTCCGGGGTGCGGATCTCCACCCGGCGGCTGGACGCCTTGCCTGGCGCGGACATCGGAACCCGAACCAGCGCCGAGCGGTTCGCGTGCCCCCAGCACACCGCGGTGGGGGCTTCTCCCCCGGTGATCAGCCTCTTGTAGGAGTTCACCCACTGGTTGGTCACCGCGGTGAGTTCGCGGGCATGCGCCAGCACCCCGGCGACGAAGGCGCGGCCGGTGCGGGAGAGCTCGTAGGGGTCGGCGTCGTCGTGGAAGGCGTTGCGGTCACCTTCGAACAGGCTCATGTGGGTGTGCATGGCCGAGCCGGGCTGGGCGGTGTAGGGCTTGGGCATGAACGAGGCGCGCACCCCCTGGGTGATCGCGACCTCCTTCACCACGTACCGGAAGGTCATGATGTTGTCGGCCATGGTGAGCGCGTCGGCGTAGCGCAGGTCGATCT
>JBOHFJ010000252.1:0-7372 GCA_050699655.1 Pseudonocardiaceae bacterium | reverse complement strand
CAGCGAGATTCGTGATGATCAGCGACCCGTGACCCGTTGTCTTGTATTTCCCAGCCCACAGCTCACGCTCGCCAGCCCAGGACCAGCACGGCCACAAGGTACCGTCCACCAGGGCGATCGCGCCCCGAGTGGCCTCCGCCGCCGCCTCCGCGGATGGCCTGAACTCCGCGGTGGCCCGCTCGATCAGCGGCGTCAGGAACGTGATGTACCGCGAGATCGTGGACTGGTCCACATCAAAGAACTCCGCCCACACATCCTCGATGATGTTCTGGCGCATGTACCCACTGGCGACGACAAGCGCCTCGCGCAAGGCGAGCTCCCTCGGGCGACCTTTTCCCTTATCCCACGGCTTCTCGAGCAGGCCGCCGACCCTCCGCTCCAGCTCGTCGAGTTGCTCAGAGTCCAGTCCTGACATACGATCGAACCGCAACGGCTTCTCCATCGTGAAAGGTGTGGTTTGGTCGCCTCCTTTCTAGCGGCCGGAGAAGCCGTTGCCTGTTATTTGACGCCGCGTGTCGGCAGCTTTCGTAAAAATGATCGACGGCTAGCCTAAACGGGGTTTCGCATAAGCCTCCTGGTCCAGGTCGCCGAGCGCAGCGCCGCAGGCAACAGCAGCGCCACCAGCAACGGCAGCCAGCAGATACAGTTGCTGGAGGCGCTACTGGAGTCTTACTCGAGCTTGATCACGCAGGCCGACGCGCACACCGGAACGCCATTATTGGGCACGACCGACCTGTGGTCCGCATCGCACCTCCTGTACGCCGGAGACAGTCCAATCTTGACCGAATTCAACAACCTTATGGATGATCAGGCCAGCGTACTGAACGATCAAGTCGCCGCAAGTTCGATGACAGCCGCGAACCTTCTTCAGTGGACCGTACCGATTACCCTCCTGTTCGTGTTGCTTGTGGTGACCCAGGTATTCCTGAGGCGCCGATTTAGGCGTGCCGTGAACCCGCCGCTCCTGCTCGCCACGGTAGCTCTGATCGGACTGTCCATCGTGATGTCTCTCGCGGTCGTCTCCCAGTATCGACTGGAAAATTCACGAGACACCCTGAACGAGATCGTACGCCTCTGGCGGGAGCAGCCACCCGCGGCAGATTTCCGGGGACAGCAGGAACTGGGCGAACTGATGGAAAAGGAATGCGCGGGCGCGAACGGTGGGTGCGGCCCCACTGTCGAGAAATTCGTCTCCGAGCACAAGCCCGCCGACAACACCCCGGAAGCGGGTTCCGACGAGAGCACAACCAAGCGGCTTGGAGACTTCACCGACCGCATTAACAGCGCCGGAGAGAACGCCCGCTGGAAGTACTTCATCCCCATCCTGTCCGGGCTGATCTTCTTCGTGCTCATTCCGTTCGGACTCTGGCCGAGAATAGAAGAATACAGGTATCGACCGAGATGACGCACACCAGGCTCCGAGCAACCTGCCTATTTATTGTGGCGATTCTCATCAATACTATTCTCGCGGCGTGCTCCACCCCAGACCACGCCGGCTCGGTGACCGTACTAGGTTTCTGGACCGCCACCGACGGAGAACAGCAGAGCTTCACCAAGGTACTGGACCAGTTCCGGCGGGAAACCGGTGTGGTGGTCAACTATCAGGGCGCGCGCGCCCTGACCGAGGAACTGGCTTCGGAGGTCCAGAACGGCAGGCCTCCGGACATCGTGATCGTACCCAGCCCCGGCCAAATGCTTAAATACAAGAACCAGCTGCACAGCCTTAACGACGTGATCGAGAAATCCGAGCGGGACGAATACGTCAAGCAATGGCCAGAAGTACAGAAATTAGGTACGAATAACCTATATGGGGTAGTGGTCAAAGCGAGCCTCAAGGGCATCATCTGGTACGACCCGAGGAAGCGGCCGGAGCCAGAGGTCCAGACTATGGACCAGCTCGTCTCCCTGGGCGAGACCATAGCCAAGACGGGCGGAAGACCGTGGTGCTTGGGCATGGGCTCGACTCCGATCTCAGGCTGGCCCGGCGCGGACTGGATCGCGGATATCTTGCTGCACCAGTTCGGTACAGACATCTACCAACAGTGGGCTTCCGGCAATCTTTCTTGGACATCACCGCAGGTCAAGAAGGCATGGCAGGAATGGGGTACGATCGCGGCCGCCACAGGAGCTACATCGGCACTGTGGACCGACTGGGACGACGCGGGGCGTCAGATGTTCACAAACCCCCCAGGATGCTACTGGGATCACCAGCCGTCGTTCATCACGGCCAATTACCAGAGTGACAAAGACGACAATCCGAAACCGGGGAAGGATTTCGATTTCTTTCCCTTCCCCGCCGGCGCCGCAGGCGGAGTTTTCACAGTATCGGCCGACATGGCAGCCATGTTCCACGACACCCCGCAAGCGAAGAAACTGATCAAGTACCTGGCGACCGCCGATGCGCAGAAGATCTGGCCGCATAGCGGTGGCGGCGGCTTGTCCGTGAACAAGAATGTGCATCAAGACATCTACCCGGACAGCATCAGTCAAAAAATTTCCGGCGATCTGATCAACGCCAAAAGTTTGTGCTACGATGCGGGCGACTCCATGCCATCGACCATGGAGGACGCGTTTTACCACGCGATATTGGCGTACCTGAGCGACCCCAACCAGCTAGATCAGATTCTCAACGAGCTCGACAAAGTTCGACAGCAAACACAAAAGGAATGGCTGACCATTCCGTGCGGACATCAGTGATCGTTGTCACCAGCGGCATGAGCGGAACAGAGGTGGGACTGTGCCGGAACTAGCCCGATTCGCACTCGATGGTGGCGGTACTGTACTCGTCGACGTCGACGAGGAGCCAGGTGTGGCGCGGGTGTCGCGGCAAGGAAAAATCCGCGATGCCAGGGCGACTTTCGAGAGCGCGCTGGGCGAGGTACGCGACGCGGCGGTCGTCGCGGTGACCCAGTTCCGGGCCATGGCCCAGCACCCGGACGAGGTGGTGATCACTTTCGGGGTGCGGCTGGATGCGGAGGTCGGCGCGGTGATCGCCAAGACGGGCATGTCGGGCAACTTCGAAGTCAAGCTCACCTGGCGGTCGGAGGTCCCGGAAACCCCCTGAACCGGCTCGGCTACAGCGTCTCGAGCCAGTTGCGCAGCAGGTGCGCGCCGGCGTCGCCGGACTTCTCGGGGTGGAACTGGGTCGCCCACAGCGGTCCGTTCTCGACCGCGGCGACGAACGGCTCGCCGTGCTCGGCCCAGGTCACCAGCGGCGGCGCCAGCGGCTCTGAGCTGTCCAGCTCCCAGCGGCGGGCGGCGTAGGAATGCACGAAGTAGAACCGGGCGCTCGCGTCGAGGCCGGCGAACAGCCGCGAGCCCGCTGGCGGCGCGACGGTATTCCATCCCATGTGCGGCAGCACGTCGGCCTTCAGCCGCTCCACGGTCCCGGGCCACTCACCGCACCCCTCGGTCCGCACGCCGTGCTCGACGCCGCGACTGAACAGCACCTGCATCCCCACACAGATCCCCAACACCGGGCGGCCACCGGCCAGCCGGCGACCGATGATCCGGTCACCGCGCACCGAGCGCAACCCGGCCATGCAGGCGGCGAAGGCCCCCACCCCTGGCACCACCAGCCCGTCTGCGTTGAGCGCGGCGTCGACGTCGGCGGTCACCGCCACGTCCGCGCCCGCCCGTCGCAACGCCCGCTCGGCAGAGCGCAGATTGCCCGACCCGTAATCCAGCACGACGACGCGTGTCACCCCGCCAGCTTCGCACGACCAGCGCGGTAGTATGAATAGTATGGCGAGGAAGCTCACGATCAGCGTTCCCGACGAGGTGGCCGATGAGGTCCGCTCCGCTGTCCGCGCTGGGCAAGCGTCGTCGGTGTCCGGCTATGTCGTGGCGGCAGTGGAGCACTACCGACAGTCACTGACGTTGGACGAGTGGCTCGACCAGGCCGACGCGGAACTCGGGCCGCCCTCGGCTGAGGCATTCGCCCGAGTAGACGCCCAGCTCGGGGTAAACGTGCCACCGCAGGCCAAGCCCGCATGACTCGGAGTCAGACCGCGGTCAAGGGGTTGACCTTGGACGCAGGCGCACTCATCGCGATCGACCGCGGTACCCAAGACATCCGGGCCTTGATACGACGAGCACGGTCCCACGGCTGGCCTATCGTGATCCCCACCGGGCCGTTGGCCCAAGCGTGGCGCGGAGGCGCCCGACAAGCGCGGCTCGCGGGCTTTCTCGGCGCCCGACGCGATGGTCCCAAGCTCCACCCGTTGGACGGAACCGTGGCACGGGCAGCTGGGGAGCTATGCGGTCGAACCGGTGTGGCCGACGTCATCGACGCCAGCGTGGTGCTCTGCGCCCGAAGCCACGGGCATCACGTGGTGACCACCGATCCTCATGATCTCGCACGACTGGACGGGGACCTGCCGATCATCATCGTCTAACCGAGATCAGGTGTCGGCGGCTCGCCCAAGCTCAGCGGCGGCGAGATCTCCCCCGCCGGATGCGGGAAGGCACGCGATCGTTACGCTCAGTACGATGCCACTACGCCGTGTTGCCGTGATCGCTGTATTGGCGATGCTCGCGCTGGTTGTTCCACTCACCGCAGCCGCGGCACCGTCACCCTCGATCGAGCCCCCCGCCACACCGTCGTCGGCCTACCGGGTGCCGGGGTTGAACAACCCGAGCTCGCGCTCGATGGTGGCGCGGCAAGGCGTGGACGTGCTCGGCGGCGGTCGCGACTATCTGGAGGTTCGGGCCACGCCCGCGCAGGCGGGTCGGTTGCGCGCCAGCGGGTTGCGGCTGCTCCCCCTGCTGACGGCGGCACCGCTGCCGGGGCTGGTGGCACCCGGCGAGTTCCCGATCGGGTATCGGGGTTATCACACGTACCGCAGGCTCACCGCTGAGCTGGACGCACTGGCCGCCGAGCACCCGCACCAGGTTTCGGTGTCCAGCTACGGCCGGTCGGCGCAGGGCCGGCCGCTGTTGCTGGTGAAGATCAGCGACGAGGTGCGCGCAGACTCCCGCAAGCCCGAGGTGCTGTTCAGCTGCGCGCAGCATGCCCGTGAGCACATCACCGTCGAGATGTGCCTGCACATCGTGCGGCGGCTTGTGCAGGGCTACGGCACCGATCCGGCCATCACCCAGCTGGTGAAGTCGAGGACGATCTGGGTGATGCCGATGGCCAACCCGGACGGCGTCGAGTACGACATCTCTACCGGGCTGTTCGCGCTGTGGCGCAAGAACCGCCAGCCGACCCCGGGGAGCACCGCGATCGGCACCGACCTCAACCGGAACTGGGGCGACGAGTGGGCCTGCTGCGGCGGGTCGAGCGCCGACCCCGGCGACGACGCCTACCACGGCAGCGCCCCGTTCTCCGCGCCGGAAACCGCGCGGTTGCGGGACTGGGTGGACAGCCGGGTCATCGGGGGCGTGCAGCGGATCACCGCCCACATCGACTTCCACAGCTTCTCCGAGCTGGTGCTCTGGCCCTACGGCTTCACCACCAATGACACCGGCCCCGGCCTGGACAGCTCCGAGGCGGCGGTCTTCCGCGCGCTCGGCGAGCGGATGGCCGCCACCAATGGCTACACCCCGGAGCAGGCCAGCCACCTCTACGTCACCGACGGCTCCATCGGCGACTGGATGTGGTCGCGGCATCACATCTGGTCCTACACCATGGAGATGTACCCGACCAGCCTGACCCAAGGCGGCTTCTACCCACCGGCCAACGTGATCAACCGCGAGACCACCCGCAACGACGCGGCGGTGGACCTGCTGCTGCGCTACGCCGACTGCGTCCCGCGAATCATCGGCGCGCACTGCGCTGGGCATTAACGGCTGGGCACTAGCGCTCGGTTTAGAGCGGATGCAGGGCCAGTTTGGTGCCAAGACTGGAGGCCAGGTGGGCCAGGTGTTCGGGATCGCTGGTCACCACCGGTGCACCAAGCTGGGTAGCGAAGACCACCACGAGCGCATCCACCACATCGGACGTGCCCGCCACCGCGCAGGCATGCCCGGCGGCACGACCGGCGATCTCGTCATCCGGCACGATGCGGCATCCCCGCAGTAATCGCGACAGGTTGGGTTGGGGTCCTCCGCGCCACGCCTGTGCGAGCACCACTGCCGGCACCACTGGCACAATCCCGGTGGCGTTGGCCCGGTCGTGCAGTCTCCAGATCAGTGGCTGTCGACGCTCGGCCGCCACCAGGGCACCGGTGTCGTAGAGCAGAGCGGGCATCAGCTGGCAGCCCGATGCGAATCAGCGCCGGCATCGGCGAGCACTCGGACCACCCAAGCATCTTGATCTGTAGTCGAGATGATCGGACCGTTCTCGCCTAATTAACCCCCAGGTCCAGGCCGAGGTCCAGGGCTGGGGCGGAGTGGGTGAGGGCGCCCACCGACAGGTAGCGCACCCCGGTTTCGGCGTAGGCCCGCGCGCGGTCCAGCGTCAGCCCACCGGAGGCCTCCAGCTCGGTACCCGAGCCAGCGGCGCGGCGGACCGCCTCGGCGCACTGCGGCACGGTCATGTTGTCCAGCAGCACCAGGGACACCCCCGCGGCCAGCGCCTCCTCCAGCGCCGCCAGCGTGTCGATCTCGACCTCACAGGACAGCCGCGGGGCCACAGCCCGGACGGCCGCGATGGCCGCGGTCACCGAACCAGCGGCGACCACGTGATTGTCCTTGATCAGCACCGCGTCCCCGAGCCCCATCCGGTGGTTGACCCCGCCGCCACAGCGCACCGCGTACTTCTGCAGCGCGCGCAGCCCGGGGAGGGTCTTGCGGGAGTCCCGGATCGACGCGCCGGTGCCGGCCACCGCAGCCACCCACGCCGCGGTGGTGGTGGCCACCCCGCAGAGGTGACACAGCAGGTTGAGCGCGGTGCGCTCGGCGGTGAGCAGGCCGGCCACGGGGGCGCGCACGGCGAGCGCGACATCGCCAGCGGCGAGCCGGTCGCCGTCCTGGCGCTGGGCGGTGACCTCGTATCCGCCCGTGCCGAGCACCGCGTCGAGCACCGCCAAGAACACCGGCACTCCGGCCAGCGTGCCAGCTCGGCGTGGCGAGACAGTCGCGGTCGCGACGGCTTCGGCGGGCACGCAGGCCGCGGTGGTGGCGTCGGGGCCGTAGCGCAGGTCCTCTTCCAGCGCGACGCGGATGACCCGGTGCACCTCGCCGGCATCAAGGCCCGGACTCATGCCACCCCGCCCACCCGCACCGGCGAGGCAACCATCGGAGCACCGTCGCCGTCGAGCACCACCGCGACGGCGCGCCGCCAGCGGGCCGCGGCGCGCGGGTGATCGGTGCGCAGGTGGCAGCCGCGGCTTTCGGTGCGCGCGCTCGCGGCGGTGAGCACGGCGGCCGCGGCCAGGGTGAGCCCGGCGTCCTCGGCGTCGCGCGGGGTCCGCAGTCGCCGCTGTGC
>JBOHFJ010000251.1:0-7381 GCA_050699655.1 Pseudonocardiaceae bacterium | reverse complement strand
TCTACACCCCGCTCGGCGGCACACTGAGCGAGGTGCCGCACTGTGGGGCCGGTGACCTGTGCGCGGTGACCAAAGTGGTCTCCGCGGAGACCGGTGACACCCTGTCCGCGCCCCATGACCCCCTGCTGGTGGCGCCGTGGACGATGCCGGAACCCTTGCTTCCAGTGGCGGTGGTGGGCCGCAGCCGCAGCGATGACGACGCGCTGGCCCGCGGGCTGGGCCGGTTGGTGGCGGCGGACCCGACACTGCGGCTGGAGCGCAACGCCGAGACCCACCAGATGGTGCTGTGGTGCACCGGCGAGGCGCACGCCGACGTCGTGCTGTCCCGGCTGCGCGCCGCGGGCGCCGAGGTGGACGTTGAGCCGGTCATGGTGCCGCTGCGGGAGACATTCGCGAACTCCTCCCAGTGCCCCGTCCAGGGCCCCATCAAGGGCCCCGTCAAAGGACACGGGCGGCACGTCAAGCAGTCCGGCGGGCACGGTCAGTACGCGGTGTGCGACATCGAGGTGGAGCCGTTGCCCCAGGGAACCGGGTTCGAGTTCGTGGACAGGGTGGTCGGTGGGGCTGTCCCGCACCAGTTCATCCCGAGTGTGGAGAAGGGCGTCCGGACGCAGATGCGACGCGGTCTCGGCAACGGTTTCCCGCTGGTGGACATCCGGGTCACACTCGTCGACGGCAAGGCGCACAGCGTGGACTCCTCCGATGCGGCCTTCCAGACCGCGGGGTCACTGGCGCTCAAGGACGCCGCGGCGAAGGGCACCATCGTCATGCTGGAGCCGCTGGACGACGTCGAGGTACGGATGCCCGAAGAGCACCTGGGCACCGTGCTGGGCGACCTGTCCAGCCGGCGTGCCCGGGTGCTGGGCACCGAGACCGACCAGGCTGGCCGGATGATGGTCCGCGCCGAGGTGCCAGCGGCCGAGCTGCTCCGCTACGCCATCGACCTGCGCGGGCTGACCTCGGGGACCGCCGTGTTCACCCGACGTTTCGCCCGCTACGCCCCGGCACCATCGAACTCAAGTTCAGCACTGGGCAGCGCGGGTTCGGCGATCTCGAAATAGCACGGTGCCACGGCGGTACCGGCCAGCCGCAGCCAGCGCACCATAGGGCGCGAGCGCAACGCCAGGGTATCGCGCACCGCGTCGTTGTACACCCGTCGGGCGATCATCACCCGCTGCTCCGCGTCGGCGAGCCGGCCCGCGCAGTCAGGCTCAAGCCCGCGGCGGTCCAATACCGCGAGCACCCGGCCCAGCTCGTTCTCGACCTCTTCACGGACCGCTGTCCCGGCCCGAAGGGCCAAATCCGGCCCGGCACACCCCTGCGCTTCCCTAACCGCACGCGCTCGGCGACACAGCGCGGCGTCCAGAGCGGCCCAGGCCGCCTCGGTCCGCACATGCAACCGGTCCAACCGAGTGGCCGCGCGCATAGCACCCACCGCACCCGCCCCGAGCACCAGCAGCCCGGCAGTCACCGCCACTCGGGCAACGCGCATCGCGTGACCCTAGCCCAGGCCGGTAACGACGCGGCCCAGCGCCCGTCGACGCGGGTCGGCGGCCACCGCTGTCTCGTAGACCTGCAGGACCCGCCGGGCCACCACGGGCCAGTCCCACATCGCCGCTCGCCGCTGGCCGGCGGCGGCCAGGGCGGCGCGCCTTTTGGGATCATCAAGCAGTTCATCGAGCGCGACGGCCAGCGCGGCCGGTGATCCGGCGCGGACCAGCACGCCCGCCCGCCCCCCATCGAGCACCAGGCGGAAGGCAGCGAGGTCGCTGGCCACCACGGGGGTGCCGGCGGCCATCGCCTCGCTGAGCACGATGCCGAAGCTCTCTCCTCCGGTCGCGGGGACGCACAGCGCGTCCACGCTGGCCAGCATCGCGGCTTTACCCTCGTCATCGAGCGCGCCCAGCACCTGGATCCGGGATGCCAGCGCCGGCCCTGCAGCACGCCGCAGGGCTGCGGCGTCCCCGCGGCCGACTACCAGCAGGCGCAGGTCCGGCCGGGTGCTGGCCACCGTGCGCAGTGCCGCCAGCAGCACCGGCATGCCTTTGCGGGGCTCGCCGAAGCGGCCCACGAAGCCGACCGTGCCGCCCGCCCTCGGATACCCGGGCAGTGGTTGCGCCCTGGCGAAGCGGGACACGTCGAGCCCGTTGGGAATCTCCACCGCGTCCCCACCGAGGTATTCCACCTGCACCCGTCGGGCCAGCGGGGAGACCGCGATCCGGGCGGTGATCTTCTCCATGGTGGGCTGGAGCAGGCCATGCGCCGCCGTCAGCGCCCAGGACCGCGTGGTGGCGCAGTGGAAGGTCGCCACCACGGGCTGGTCCGCAAACGCCAGGACGATCAATGACAGGCTCGGCGCGGCGGGCTCGTGCAGGTGCAGCACGTCGAAGTCATGCTCGTGCAGCCAGCGCCGGGCCCGGTTGACCGCGACCGGGCCGAACGCCAGCGGAACGATCGATCCGTTGTAGGGCACCCCCACAGCCCGACCCGCCGGGGTAACGAACTCCGGCAATGCGTTGTCCCGGTTATGTGCCCGAGCAAGTTGTGGAGCCGGGGCGAGCACCTCCACGTGGTGGCCGCGCTCGCGCAGACCGCTGGCCAAACCCAGCACGTGCGCCTGCACCCCGCCAGGCGCGGCGAGGGAATACGGGCAGACCATCCCGATCCGCAACAAAGACCCCACTATCCCGCCGAACGCGGCGCGGTGGGGGGCAGATCCTCAATCCACAACGGCGCCAGCATGTGCCAGTCCCCCGGGTGCGCGGCGATGTCGAGGGCGAAGCGGTCCGCCACCGCCTGGGTGGCCGCCGTCACCGCCGACCGGTCCGGCACCGGCACCGGCGGGTGAAAGCGAATGCCCCAACCACTCGGGGTGAACCAGCAGCCCACCACCAGCAACGTGGCGCCAGTAGCCGCGGCCAGCCGAGCGGGCCCCAGCGGCATCCGCGCGGTGCCGCCGAAGAACTCCACTGCCATCCCAGCCCCGGTGAGATCCCGGTCGGCGAGCAGGCACACCACACCGCCGCCGCGCAGCCGGCGGAGCAGTCGCGGGGTCGGGCTGCCGGCCCCGGTCAGCGGGACGATGTCGAAGCCCAGCGCGCCGCGATAGGCGACGAACCGCTGGAACAGCGCTTCGGGCGCCAAGCGTTCGACAACGGTGCTGAACGCTCCGTGATGCCCGACGAACCACAGCCCGGCCATGTCCCAGTTGCCACTGTGCGGCAGTGCCACCACCACCCCGCGGCCGGCGGCCAGCGCGTCGTTCAGGTACTCGACCCCCTCCATCGCGCCATCCAGCCGACGCACCAGCGCGCCGTGGTCGGCCCACGGCAGCATGAAGACCTCCCGCCAGTACCGGGCGTAGGAACGCAGCCCGCCACGGACCAGCGCGTCAAGCTCAGCTCGGGTGGCATCGGGCACCACCCGAGCCAAGTTCCGGCGCAGCTGACGCGCACCCGGGCCGTCCCGACGCGTGGCCAGATCGGCGCCGAGGTGAAACGCCCGAGTGGCCAATTCCTCGGGCGCGAAGCGGAGCAGCCGCCATCCGGCCGCGTACCCGAGATCAGCGAGCCTACTCATCCCGCCGCGGGATCCGCGGCGCCGCGCCGCACGGCGAGCATCCGCTGGGTCACGGTCACCACGTGCAACCCAGCCAGCAACCACAACGCGACATCCAACGCGAACGGCACCCCCAAACCCGCCAAACCAGCCCCCACCAACGTGATGATGTACCGCTCCGCACGCTCCGCCATCCCCCCATCAGCACACACCCCACTCGCCGCCGCCCGCGCCTTCACATACGACACAACCTGAGCACCCACCAAACACACCAACGCCGCCACCGCCAACACCCGATCCCCCACCACCACAAAACACCACCACGTCAACCCCGCGAACAACGCGCCATCAGCCACCCGATCACACGTGGCATCCAACACCGTCCCCCACACAGTGCCGCAACCCCCAGCCCTGGCCACCGCCCCATCAAGCACATCCAGCAACACAAACACCGTGATCACAACACTACCGGCCAGCAACTGGCCACGCGGGAAAAACCACAACGCCGACGCCACCGTCCCCACCGCACCCACCACCGTGATCACATCCGGAGTGACACCAACCCGGACCAGCCAACCAGCCAACGGATCCACCAACCGGGAGACCGACGCCCGAGCGAAAACGTTAAACATCGCGCGGGCGGCTAACGGGGAACGTTCAAGACAGCTCTTTCCACGCGTCCACCAGCAGCGTGTGAGTCTCGGACAGCAGCTGCGGCAGTACCTTGGTGCCACCGACGACCGGCATGAAGTTCGCGTCCCCACCCCACCGGGGCACCACGTGCTGGTGCAGGTGCGCGGCGATGCCGGCACCAGCGACGGAGCCCTGGTTGATCCCGATGTTGAAGCCGTGCGGGGCAGCCGCGCGACGACTGGCGAGCATGGCTTGCTGGGTGAAGGTGGCCAGTTCGGTGGTCTCCTGGGTAGTCAAGTCCGGGTAGTCAGCGACATGCCGGTAGGGCACCACCATCAGGTGACCGGGGTTGTAAGGATAGAGGTTGAGCACCGCGTAGACGGTGCCGCCCCGGGCGATGACCAGTCCCTCGGCATCGTCCATGGTGATGATCCGGCAGAACGGGCACCGACCCACACCGGGCTCGGGTCCGGACTTGCCCTCGCCCTTGATGTAGGCCATCCGGTGTGGCGTCCACAGCCGCTGCAGCGCGTCCGGCGCGCCGACCCCATCCTGCGCCTCAGTAATCATACCGCCGCCGCGGTCACAACGCCGCCGCAGCGGAGCACCTCGGGCCACTCAGCGCTCAGAGCTCCCCGCACCGTCACCCGCAGGGCGGGCTGGGTGGGTGAGAACGACGCGACCACGCGATCTCCTCGGCGACACAGCGGTGGCGATTCGGTTGTCGATCCTAGCCCGTACTATTCGTGAGCTCGCCAGGGCTGTCGAAGGATGCGGCTGCTCGCCGTACTGGATCAGCCTGCCGGTAGCACTGAGGTGAGCATCGCCATCGCCGGATACAGGCTCACCCGCTGCTGACGTGAACTTCCCGCCCGCTGCGGACGCGGCTTGGTGGGCGCCAGCACCCCACCCACTGGAGTGAGCCGACCTATCCCCCGCGCGGCCGGATCCAGCACTGGGCGCACCGGTGCGATCGGGCCATAACCCGTCGACGGTGGGGCTGAACCTTCTGGTTGGCGCGCGACACGTGCGTTTGCACTGGGTTCAGCGGGTGCGGAGAGCAAGCCCACGGACGCTGGGATGTTGCGGCGCACCCGCCCGGACGCCATCCGCGGGGCCGGGCTCATGTTAGCGACCACTTGGGCACGGACCAGGTCCGGAACGGCGGACGTGGGCACGTTCTCGCGCTGCGCCTCGGGAGTACCAGCGTCACTCGGGGCAGTGGGGGTGAAGGTGCGCAAGGGTGCTCGCTGTCCAGCGAGTGAGCCGTCGCCGACGTTCGCGGCACTGGCCAGCACGGACCCGCAGGCCAGCAGGGTCCCCGCCGCCAGGCCACAAGCTCGGCCGACCAAGATCGCACGGCCGCTGGGAAACCGCCCACTCGACTCGGAGTCGATCACGGATGCCGGTGCGCTGACGGCCGACTGCTCGCCGCTAACCCAGGCGATCAAGGCAGCGGCGGCAGGCCCAGAGCCCTTTTTCCTACGACGCCGCGCGGTCATCCTGCGTCACCAGCGATCTCCTCTGAGTAGCGGACTGTGGAAGGATACAGGTTTCTGAGCGTAAGCCCAGACCTGTCACTCCTCTGGGGCAGCGCTGGAGCGCCCGGCTCGTCGCCCCGAGGAGCGTGCCGCTCCACTCCCACCCAGCTCCGCACCCGCGGCGCACCTGCTTGCGATCATCATTCCCACCGGACATCGCCCCGCTACTTCGTCTGATGCAGTGCGACTGCATCAGACGAAGTGATCCTGGAGCGGTTTCTACATCTGGTGGATGACTTATGGAAAACCCACGGACTGAAGCGACCGCGACCCGTCATGACAGGTGGCGGAACCTTTCCGTTCACGGGTTTACCGCAAGCCATCCACCAGATGTAGAAACCACCGCAGGACTACATCACCCAAGGTACGTGGACAATGATCCGCGGGGATGATGCCCAGCCCTTGAATTTCCGACATACTGAGTGACAGGCGGAAAGAACAGCCAATGAACGCACCGCGGCGCCGCAATAGGATCAGCGCGGTGTCGCGCTAACGACCAGGAGGAACACCAATGGGATGGTTCGAGCGGTTATCCGGTAGCGACACGCAGGAGGGTGCGCGCCCCGCATCGGTGGCCGAGCATGTCGAGATCAGACGCTGGCGGGCTGACCATAAGCCGCTGAAGTCTGATGAATCACTCGGATGGGAGGGCCACCTCTTCACCGGTTACCACCTTCACAAAGTAGAGAAGAACGAGTCCACGGAATACGTCAAGACGCGTTTACCCGGCTCAACGGCGAAGATCAATACCGATGAATGAGCCCGTGGCTCGTCCCGACACAGGGGCCGACGCTCGGCGACAAACCCATCGAGAGCACTGCCCACAACTCAGCGCGGCGCTGTAACACTCCGCAGCGGAGGAAGTAGTAGCGACCGCCAAGCCCAACCCGCAATCCAGCAACCCTCACGCGCGCCTGATCTGTATCATTCCGGCGCGTCCGCAAAGGCACCGCCACCAACCGGCGGCTCTCCGTCGCCGCGCTTGTACTGGCACCTGTGTTCTTCATCGTGGCACTCAGTATCGGAGTCGCCACCCTGCGGCCCGCACCCCCTCAGGCGCCAGCGGCACCGACAGCGGCCGTCCAAGCACCGGTAGCGGTTGCCCCAGCACCCGCTACGTTCCCCTGCCCCAGCCGGTGCCCCACCCGCCCCGCCGGCCGGGGCACCGGCCGCAGGCTCGTCATGCGACGAGGGCATCCATTACGTCAACTCTGATCCGTCTCACGGCGCCCTACCAGCGGGCGTCTCCCCGACTTTCCACACCCTGCGCCAACTTGGGTGGTGCTGCGGTCCGCTGGGGACGCCACAGTTGCTGTACTTCGCTGCTGTACAGCTATGGACCGCCGCTGGTGGGGGCTTGCCGCGCGCCATACGCCGGGGACCAGGCGCAGAACCCTGGTGTCGTGCCGGCGAGGGGAAGCACTGGGTCAGAAGGGGTAGCTTCGGGCGGACGACGGTGGCCCGTCGTCAGTCGCGGTCTCTACGCGGCGACAGTGACGGTGATCGCTTGGGGGACGACCTTCTCCTCGGGGACGGGCTCGCCCGAATCGCGCAGGTCGTCAAGGTAGAGGGGGATCGCCTCCTCGGCGTTCTGGACGCACTCGACCACGGTCTCGCCTTCGGTAACGCACCCAGGCAGGGCGGGCACC
>JBOHFJ010000250.1:0-7416 GCA_050699655.1 Pseudonocardiaceae bacterium | reverse complement strand
CCCCTCTCCTCACCGAGCCCCCACCGATGCCCCGGGACCGTCGCCCCGGGGCTAACAACCTCGGTGAGGAGGCGACGCAAGACTACGCCGCGCACTCCTTAGTGCCGGATCTGACGGTCACGACCAGTTCCGCAGTACGCCCGCATGTCCTGGTGGATGCGATCAAGCCAATGGTGTCCGCCAGCATGGACACCACCCGGACAGGCCCCGGCCGGTAGGCCATCCCGCGCGGCGAGCGTGCCCTGCCAGGCCTAGCCGATCCTGCGATAACAAGTTGATCGATCAAGTTGATATGCGGGGCTATATTAGCCAGGCTGACTCGTCCATAAAATCGCATTTGTCCACTTTATCACAACCGATGAAAACCTCGAATTGATGGATTCTGTATCAAGCTTTGCTTGAGGTGACTCAGAGAACTCGACAGCACAGTTTATAACGCTGAGTGTTATAACACTGAGTGCTGATAAACGTGTTCGGGGAGTCGTCATGATGAAGACAGCGACTAAGAAACTCTTGGCGAAATACTGGGGTTATCCTGGTGGTCGGCCTGCATGTCGGCTGGTTTCAGCTCCACCTCGATCCCGCTATTCTCACTGGCATGTCCTCGCTAGTGGTAATCTGTTTCCTATTCCAGGCGCCAGTTCCGTGCTGCGCGTTAACCCGTAAAAATCAGTATTGTCGATACAACGCCCGTGGCCTGTTGCGTGGTTGCCATCTCGAATCGCACAAGTGGCAAAACCTGCGACTGCTAGTCAAACAGCAAGCTTGGGCACAAGTCGGTAGAGGGCTTGGGGCTTAAAAGGAAGTTTGCCACCACAAGCGCGAGCGAAGTGTAACGCCGCTCCCGGTCTCTGTCGTGCTCACGGCATTAATGAGGTTGTTGGGCTGGGATGCTCGGCTGCCTGGTGTGGGTGGGGTCAGACTGGGTTCGTGTACGTCACGCCGTCGTCGTTGTAAATAAGGGCACCGGCGCCCGGTTGAGATCATCAGCCACTGTGTGCGGCTGTGGCTGTACCACCGGTTCCCGCTGAGCTTGCGGGAGGTCGAGGAGATGATGATGGCTGCGGTGGGCTAGTTGGGTGCATCGCGCACCTGGGGTGGCCGGGGGAGTCGGGAGGCGATGAGGTCTGCGGCCTTGGTGTCGGCACCGGCGACCCAGGCGGCGTAGACCTTGAGCGTGGTGGCCCCACCGCCGCCGTGACCGAGCCGGCCCGCCACGGTGCGGAGGTCGACCCCGCCGGCGAGGAGTTCGGTTGCGCTGTAGTGCCGAAGCGCATGCAAATGCGTGTCGATGCCGAGATCGGCGGTCATCTTCGCGTATCGGTGGGTGATGGCGTCCGGATCACAGTGGCGCCGGTGGTCGGGTGCGTAGGAGAACACGAACGCGTCATCGTCGAGCGTGGTGCCGAGTTCCGCGCAGCGACGCTGCGCGCGCTCCTTGTGGTCGGTCAGGATCGAGACTGTGTCGTGGTCGAGTTTGATCACCCGCATCTGGTGGGTCTTGGTGTCCTTGAGGATCGTCTTGCCGTTGCGGCGGACCAGACTGCGCCGGATGGTCAGCAGACCTGTAACCAGATCGACGTGCTCCCAGGCGAGCCCGACCAGCTCACCGCGCCGAGCGCCGGTGATGAAGGTAAGCCAGACGAATGTGCCCCACTCAGCGTCCTGAGCCCAAGCGGCGTTCGCGATCTTGGCTGCTTCCTCTGCGGTGGGTGGGTTCGGCTGCGGCGCCGGCATCCGCGGCCGCTGGGCGGCGTCCAACGGGTTGACGGTGATCCAGCCCCACCGCTTCGCTGCGTTCAGCGCGCCACTGAGCACGGCGTGGCATTGGCGAACGGACGACGCGGCGAGGGGCTTACACACATGCGCTGCGCACCGCTCGTCACACTCATGCTCCTGAGGTGTGCGGTGCTCGACAAAGGCGCGGCCGTGGCATCGTCGGCGGCACGTTTGGAGTTCCGCGTAGAGCTGCTCGAAGGGGCGCGGACCCTGCCGACATAGCTGACCCAGGGGAGTGCCGCCCAATACGGGACGGATGAAGCTGTTGATCAACAGCCGGTAGCTGGCACGGGTCGTCTCCTCGACCTCATGCCCAGAGAGCCACTCATCGAGCAGGTAGCCGAGTGTGACGTTGGTTCGCGCTGCTGTGTTGTCCCGCACCTGTCCGCGCAGCCTGTCGCGGATCAGCACCGCCTCATCCTCGGTGTCGGCCGAACCGCTGAGCATGAGCTGCCGACCGGTCACCGGGTCGTACCCAGCGGAGATGCGGATCTGGTAGGTCCCGCCCCGCTGGCGGATGCCGGTCAGGTCCTTCGGAGGCTGCTTCCTGCGTGCCATAACCGGCAGCGTAGGGCATCCAAATGGACAGTTTGATGGACAAAGATCCTTTGAAGAGATCTTCTTCCACCCATTCATGCTGGTGAGAGGTGGTGCGCCGCCAGGGACTCGAACCCCGAACCCGCTGATTAAGAGTCAGCTGCTCTGCCAGTTGAGCTAGCGGCGCGGTGTCGGGCCACATCCAGCGCGACGGGCAGCACACTAGCACGTTGGTCATCGGTGGGTTCGCACCAGGCCCCGAGCAACCGGCGACCGGGTAACCGGCAATGTCGCCGTCCGTCGGTCCGATGCGGGAGGTCGAGACGTATGTTCGCCCGAGCGGAAAGCCCACGCCGCCCGCTACGGAGAGTCGGTAATTATGGGGTGAGTGACGGGACTCGAACCCGCGACATCCTGGACCACAACCAGGTGCTCTACCAACTGAGCTACACCCACCATGCGGCTGGCTCACCAGCGCTGCCGACCATGGTAGCGGGTGGTGGCCGGTGTCAGCGCGTGGGCACCTGGGCGATGGTCTCCTGGGCCGCGGCGCGCGCTTCCTCGGAGCTGGGGCCTGGTTCGGGTACGAACACGGTGCGCCGGTAGTAAGCCAGCTCGCGGATCGACTCGGTGATGTCTGCCAGTGCCCGGTGCGCCAGACCCTTGGCCGGCTGCGCGTAGTAGACCCGCGGGTACCAGCGCCGGCACAACTCCTTGATGGCTGACACGTCGACCATCCGGTAGTGCAGATGCCCGTCGAGCTCGGCCATGTCGCGGGCCAGGAACGCCCGGTCGGTGGCCACCGAGTTGCCGGCCAGCGGAGCCGAGCGAGCCTCGGGCACCCAGGCGCGGATGTAGGCCAGCACCTGTCGCTCCGCCTCGGCAAGGCTCACGGTGGACCGCCGCACCGCCTCGGTCAAACCGGATCGAGCGTGCATCTCCCGTACCACTTCAGGCATCGAGTCTAGTGCCGCGTCGTCGGCATGGATCACCACATCAATGCCTCCACCGAGCACTTGCAGCTGCCTGTCGGTGACCAGCGCGGCGATCTCGATCAGCGCGTCCTTGCCGACGTCCAGCCCCGTCATCTCACAGTCGATCCACACCAGGCGGTCGTTCACGCATCCGAGCCTAGTGTGTGCGCGGTGTTGGCCAGCCAGATCGGGTGCCAGAGTTCACCGCCGTCACTCACAGTGACGGGATGTCCACAGTTACACCTCTATCGGATAATTACTTCACATTTCCCTGTCGCATTGCCGGTAATGCGCGCACGGAGGGGCAGCGGAGAAGACCGGGACGGTCCATTCACGCTGGAACCGGGGTTGGGCTATGCTGCCCTCGGTCGGGACCCAAACAGCTAACATAGGCGTCGCAACGGCTTCCTTGGTGCCGAAAATTGTGATTTCGAGAAGGGCGCGCGAGGGCGACTGGCGACGGCAAGAAAGGTTCCAATGATGCAGTACAAGAAAGGCGCCCGGGCGATCGGTCGGGTTGTGGCCTGCCTGGCGTTCGCCTCGTCGGTCCTGGTGTTCACCGGGCCCGCTTCGGCGTCGGCGGCAGTCCCCACGGCGCAGGAGTACGGGTACGGCCACGAGCAATTCTCGGTGTATCTGACCGGGGACGGGGTCCGTGATGGTAGGGACCCCGACGGGCAGGGCTTCGCTCGCCTGGACTTCGACCCGGAAAACAACAGAGTCTGCTACGCCGTGCGGTGGCGCCGGCTTGAGGGCGAGGTGACGGCTTTCCAGCTCCGCGTCGGCTCTCGTTTCGACCGTGGACCGGTTTTGATCAACTTCTTCAACCACGAGCGCTACAACGGGGACGGGGACACCGTGGTGGACTGCGTCTACGGCGACCTGTCGAGGATCCGCGACGTCCGTGAGGATCCGTCCAACTACTACCTGGCGCTCCGCACGACGGCGCGTGGCGACGACGCGATCCGCGGCCAGCTGGATTAGTGCTTGCCAGGGTGGGAGGCGGAGCTCCGCCTCCCACCCTGGGTCGTGTCTTGGCGAAGAGGGGCAAGAAAGGTTTCGCGATGCGGTACAGCAAACGCGCTCGGGCAACGGGGCGAGCGGGCGTCTGCCTGGCGTCAGTCTCGTCGATCGTGCTGCTGGTTGGGCCGACCTCGGCGGCGGCGCATGCGGCCAGTCCAGTGGATCAGCCCGGCAATGGCCACTTCTTGATCCAGTTGACCGGGAGCGAGGTCCCTGAGGGTGGTGACCCCGACGGGCGGGGCTCGGCGACGCTGGATCTCGACCGGACCAAGCAGCAGGTCTGCTTCAGCATCGCGTGGACCCGGCTCCGCGGTTCGGTAACCGCCCTGCACCTGAACGCCGCAGCTCGTGGCGCCGAGGGCCCGCCGTGGATTGCTTTCTTCGACAAGCAGAGCTTTCCCGGCGCGCGAAGCATAGCCTCGGGTTGTATCGCCAGCTCCCAAGATAAGATCGACGCGGTCATCAGCAACCCCGCAGGGTACTACCTCGCCGCCGACTCGACTACTTTCGGTAAGAGTGCGATCCGCGGCCAGCTAGCGTAGGGGCGCTGTCAAGGAAGCTCGGGGCGGTTGATGTCCCGGACGAATTCACCCATCTTCGCGCCGTGGATGAACGCGGCCATCGCGGCGCGCGAGTGGATCAGCGCCGGACCGTCCGGGTGTCTGGAGTTGCGCAGGGCGACCCAGCCGTCGGCAAGCTGGGCCACTTCGACGCAGCTTCCACAGGGGTTGCTGTAGCGACTCTTTTGCCAGCTGACGCTGAGTAGCAGGGGCGCCGCCGTGCAGTTGTTCATCACCCGTGGCTCAACTTTCTCTTGGCTCTCGGCAAGGCGTGATGCTCGCCGGTACCTGGCCCTGCCGATCAAAAACCGCCGATCAGAAGCCGCAATGGCCGCGCGAGAACGGCCGTAACACGCTGCGTGATGCTTCGCTACGCAACGTTACTCCTGCGGCGCCTGGCGTCGACGGGGGGGGCGCCCGGCCGTGCCAAAGCCAGTGGGCGGATCAATAAGCCAGTCGCTATGTGTTTGATGCGACGCTGTTGGCCGGCCCGTCCGTGCGAAATCCCGACCGCCGACCCGATGGTTCACCAATCAACTTAATTCTACCAATCAACTCGATTCTGGGACATCGGCACGGGTGATTCGTCAACAACGGATGTGATGACTCGTCGCGCATGCTGTTGTAAACACGTCGTCGATTGCAGGCGTAAGCTCAACCGCAAAAACATCGGTTCCTTCGATCTCGACCCTGTGTTACTGGGCCACTTCTAATTGAAGCCTAATGGGGGACTTACTTCTCGGCCCCACGAGCTTATGGTCGACTTGTCGATGGCGAACCGGGGGGTGGCTGGTGAACGGCAACGGGTTGGTACTGATGATCACGCGAGGTGTCGAGTCGAGCAGGGTGTCGAGTCGATGAGAGCGATCTGTGCCGTCAAGGATTCGAATCCGGCGGCGTTGAGGATCCAGCTTGCTGGCCGGGTGACGATGGCATCTCCTTATACTGTGCTCAACGAGCGGTTGCTTTGCGGTAGTCACGCTCGGGTCTTGTTTGCGCTGCTCGTGTTGGAGCGGGATCGCCCCGTGTCTCGCGGGGAACTCGGCGACGCGCTGTGGCCCGACGGACTGCCGCGCACCTGGGGAGCCGCGCTTCGCGGCGTCGTCAGCAAGGTCCGGGCATTCGTGACCGTCGTGGGGTTGCCGGAAAATGCTGTGACCTACGATGGCTTCGGCGCCTACCAGCTCCATCTGCCAGCAGCCGTGGCGATCGATGTCGAGTCTGCGGGCGTCGCGGTGGAGACCGCGGAGCAGATGTTGCGTGACGGGGATGTCGCGTCGGCGATAGAGCTGGCGGAATACGCCCGTTCGGTCGCCGCGCGCCCGTTCCTTCTCGACGGGAAGGGGTGGTGGATCGATGGTGTGCGCGACCGTCTGCGCGAAGTGCTCTTGTGGGCGTTGTGTGTGCTGGGGGAAGGTCATACGCAGAGGGGTCGACCCCAGCTCGCGGTGTTGGCCGCCGAGCAGGCAATCGTGCTCGAGCCATTTCGGGAACGAGCATATCGGCTGCTGATGCGAGCGCACGCGGCGGCGGGAAATCCAGCTCAGGCGTTGCGAGTATACGACCGCTGCCGCCGGCTGCTGGCCGATGAGCTGGGCGTGTGCCCCGCGGCTGAGACCGCGGCCCTTCACCTCACGCTGCTCCGTCATGAGCTCTGATCCAATCAGGCAATGCGCCGGGTCGCCGCGTTGCTGGCGCTTGCCGGGATGAGGAGTCGAAAATGAACTTGCAGGAGGCTGTGCGAATCGCGTTGCGGGGGTTGCGGGCGAACCGATTGCGTTCCGCGCTGACCATGATCGGCGTCATCGTCGGCGTCGCGGCGGTGATCCTGCTGGTCGCGATCGGCAACGGAGTGCAGACGTCAGTCAACAATCGGGTAGGAAAGCTGGCCAACTTGATCACCGTCGTGCCAACGACGGGCGATGCCCCTAGCAGTGCTCCGAAAAATCTGATCGACGCCGACGCCGATGCGATGCGGAACGCCGATCAGGCGCCCGATGTCGCCAGCGTCACCCCGGCCGTCATCAGCCAAGCGGTGGTCAGCACCCGCACCGTCCAGTCGCGCACGTCCATCACTGGTTCCACTGACCAGTGGCTCGCGGTGAATGACCGGAAGCTCCAGGCTGGGTCGTTCTTCGATGCGGCCCAGGTCAGCTCGGCCGCCAAAGTGGTGGTGCTCGGGCCCACCGCGGTGGCCACTTTGTTCCCCGACGACCCCGCGGCCGCGCTGGGCCAGACCGTCTGGATCAATCGCCAGAACTTCAGGGTTATCGGCGTGCTGGAGTCTGTCGGTGAGCCGGCGGACAACTCCGCGGTCATGCCGCTCAAGGCCGCTCGCCGCTATGTCTTCGGTGGGGGCGACCTGCTCAACGAGATCATCGTGCAGGCCACTCACGTCGCTACTGTGCCGGCCGCCCTGAATCAGGTGATCGACATCCTCAGCGACCGGCACCGGATCAAGAACTTCGCTGACCGGGACTTCCAGGCTCAGTCCCTGGGCAGTCAGCTCAAAGCCTTCAGTCAGATCCTCGACATCCTCACCC
>JBOHFJ010000249.1:0-7426 GCA_050699655.1 Pseudonocardiaceae bacterium | reverse complement strand
GGCTGATACGGGTGTGATCTGGGTGTTCACACCTAAGACTGGCCGGGCCGGCCATGTGGAGCCCTCGGACATCGCCGAGGCGGCCCCCACGGTCGGTCTCGCGCAGACGTCCAACATCAGCGTGAGCGATGACTGGGCAGCCACTAGGCTGGCCACGCCGAAGGCGGCCAAGTCCAAACGCTGAGCCGCCGGACACGATGCTGGAAGACACCGTGCTGAAGACCTCGCGCCATTCGGCGCTGGGTGGGGACAAGTTGAGGAGAGCTGGGCATGCCGCTGGAGATCGGGGATCAGGCGCCGGATTTTACCTTGCAGGATCAACACAACCAGAAGCGCACGCTGTCGGAGTTCCGCGGTCACCGCAGCGTGCTCGTGGTGTTCTACCCATTTGCCTTCAGCCCCATCTGTGATGGTGAGCTCTGTCAGCTCCGTGACGACCTCGCGGAATTCCAGAACTCAGACGCGCAGGTGCTGGCGGTGTCTGTGGACTCGGCGTACACGCTCAAGGCATGGGCGGAGCAGCAGGGCTACGACTTCCCCCTGCTGGCCGACTTCTGGCCACACGGCAAGGTCGCGCGGGACTACGGTGTGTTCAACGACGAAGCCGGCATCGCCAACCGGGGCACCTTCCTGGTGGACACCGACGGTGTGATCCGCTTCGCCGAGATGAACCCACCCGACAAAGCTCGTGACCAGACCGCCTGGAAGCAGGCCCTGGCCGCACTGCCGGCCTGAACACCCGACACCGTGCCGCCGGGTTCCCGGGCGGCATCGGGCGCATAGCTCAGCGGAAGAGCGCTCGCCTTACACGCGAGTGGCCGCAGGTTCGAATCCTGCTGCGCCCACCATGGCAGTCTTGTTCGAACCGTGGTCTAGTCCGAGCTTGCTGTAACTCTCAGTAGTAATGCTGGGTTGGCCTGCGCCGGAGCGTGTGACACGCACACATGTGTAGTCACTAAATGAGTGGTGGACGGAAGATCGTTATACGACGTTGGAGATCGAGCGGTCCCTGAGTCATGGCGGAGTCGCCGCGGTGCACGCGATGGCAACCACGCTCGGTGTGAAGAAATTTCTGGGACCGGATTGTCGGGAACGTGACCTGGTCTATGGGTTGATTCTCTCCCGGGTGCTGCGGCCGACGTCGACACTCTCGACGCTGGACTGGTGGAACGACACGACGCTGGGGACCGACCTGGGTATTACCCAGGCGAGTACCGATGAGGTGTACGCGGCGGTGGACTGGCTCGGGCAGCGTGAGCTCACGATGGTCGGCGACCGAGGGATGATCACCAATGCCCGGATCAAGGAGCTGCGCGACCGGGGCGGCATGGACTGGGTCACCGCCCTGCGCGCCCCCGCGATCTCCGCCCTGGCCAGCGACGACGGGCCACTACAGATGTCACTGTTCGACACCCAGAACTTCGCCGAGGTCACCCACCCCGACTATCCCGGTGAACGGCTGATCCGCTGCCGGAACCCCGCGCTGGCCGAATCGCGGGCACACAAACGCGAGGAATTACTCGCCGCCACCGACACCGAACTCGCCACGATCACCACCCGCGTGCGGAACGGGAAACTACGCGGAGCCGACGCTATCGGCGTGACCGTCGGAAAGATCGTCAACGAGCACAAGATGGCCAAACACTTCACCCTCGCCATCACCGACAACACCTTCGACTACCACCGCGATCAACAACGGATCGACGCTGAGGCCGCGCTCGATGGAATCCACGTCATCCGCACCAGCCTGGACACCGAGTCCCTGGACACCCCCAGCGTCATCACCGCCTACAAAAACCTGGCCTACGTCGAACGCGACTTCCGCATCATCAAAGCCGACGACCTCGACCTGCGCCCCCTCTTTCGCTACCTGTCCGAACGAGTCCGGTCCCACGTATTCCTGTGCATGCTCGCCGCCTACATCACCTGGCACCTACGAGAGACCCTCGCCCCACTCACCTACACCGACCAACACATCCCACACCGCACCGACCCCGTTCCCCCCGCCCAACGCTCACCCAGCGCCAAGACCAAGGACGCGACCAAGAAAACCCCCGACGGACTTCCAGCACGAAGCTTCCGCGACCTACTCGAACACCTCAGCCACCTCAACAGAGAAACAATCAACTTCACCAGCCAACGAATCGAGAAGATCACCAACCCCACCCCGACCCAGCGGCGCGTCTTCGAACTGATCGGCGCACCCATCCCCCTGACCCTCACCACCACGTAGCCACGAACACCGACCCCACCGATACCAAACAGCAGCTCACAGCCCCACACGCCCACAAAGATCAAGTAAGTTCGATCTAAGAGACCGAGGTTGAGTAGGTCGAAGGTCATGGTCGCGTTCGGCAAATGCTGGGCGATTCCGCGGATGACCGTGGTGCTCATGTCGGAGCTGGTATCGGTGAGCTTCCGCGGGTCCCCTCGTCAACCCGCCACGCCGAGACCACACTCACCTGATGACCAAACCCACTTGATACAGCGAGGAGCCCCCTGGCTTCGTCGGTGAGCCACGCACTCATTGCGAGTTGCTTGCGGTCATGTGCTTCCCTGGAGACCGCTAACCAACAATGGAACCTGTTCCGTCAGGCCAAGGACCAAGGAAGACATCTCACGGTGCTTAGTTGTCAAGCCGCAGCCTCGGCAGGGGGTGGAAACGCTCGATGTTCGTCGTAGAGCTGGCCGGTTTGGAGGCAGTGGTGGAGTTGGCCGAGGAACTTGTTGAACAGGTGTCGTTGCGCTTGCTGGTTCCAGTCGCCGGCGGCGCGGCGGGAGTCGAAGTGACGGCGCGCGCCGGGCGAGGCTGTCAGCGACGACAGCGCCCAGATGGGCCCGACGGCGGCCAGGCGCCGATTCTTGATGTGGCGGTGGGTGACCACGGTTTTCTTGCCGCTGGCTCGGGTGATGGGTGCGGATCCGGCGTAGGCCTTCAATCCTCGTGGATCGGTGAAGCGGGTGCGGTCGTCCCCGATTTCGGCGAGCACCCGGGCGCCGGCCAGCAACCCCAGGCCAGGGAAACTGGTGATGATCGTGGCGTCCGGGGCCGCTCACAATGGGCTCTCGCCGCCTGCGCGAGGTCGTCGGCCGCGGTGGCGTTGAGCGCGGGCCAGCACCCGAACCGCTTGAGCCAGTTCGGTATCGGCGGGCAGTGGCCGGTGGGCGGAGGCGTCGGTGCGCAGGATGTTCGCCAGCAACACCGCGTCAGCGGCGTCGGACTTGGCGCCCGAGACCTGGTGGCGACTCCGGTAACGCGAAGCCGACAGTGGGTTGATCGGGTAGATCATCCGGCCGGTCGCGCGCAAGGAAGCGATCAGGAGGCCGTGGTCAATTTCGATCGCCACCGGCGTCGGGTTCTCCGGTATGTCACCGGCTTCGGCCAGCAAGCTCAACAGCTGAGCGAAGCCGGCCGCGTCGTCGCCGATCCTAGCGCGGGCCAGGACCCGACCGGTGTCGTCGATGATCGCGACGTCGTGGTGGTCTTCGGCCCAGTCGATGCCGCAGAACAGGTTCAATCGTTCACGACTCCTTCGGTGTCTGTGGTGCTCACGAGCTCTGGCGGGGTCACTCGGCGCCCTAATCGCGGGACTCGTCGGTCCGTCATCTCACTAGCCGTTCGTGACTCCAGCGCACCGCGGGACCTCGTTCTATCGAAGAGCTCGGGGGCTCGGGAACATCAGGAGGTCAATCCCGCGGCGGGCTCGAACCACGGCATCCCACCACCCTGTGCTCTGGTCTGCCGTCAGGCGCGCCGTTCTTCCTTGAGACATCGAACGTCGGGACTCACCGGGCGTCCACCCGACGGCAGACCACGCAAGGAACACGAACCCCGCGGCATCGCCGCAAACTTCCCGTCCCTACCAACCGATTAGGATACTACGATGGCGAAGCAACCGCTGATCGCTACGGCGGCTGATATCATAGGTCCCCTCCGGAGGATCCAGGTACAGGCCGACGACATCGCGGCCCTTGTCCTCAAAGTCCGGGTCCTTCGAAATCTTGAACGTCCCGCCACAAAAGTAAAGTTGAACACATCTATCTACACTAGGTTGATGGAAACCCAATGAAAGATGAATTTCGACCGTTCCACGAGACGTTCCTCCGCCACGCGGCGGAGACTCCAGACGCCGTCGCGTTGGAATTCCAGGAGCAGCGGCTGACCTACCGCGAGCTTGCCATACGCTCGGGCCGGTTCGCCACCTATCTTGATGGGCTTGGAGTCGGCGCCGAAACGGTTGTCGGGCTGGCGCTCGAGCGTTCCTCAGAACTGATAGTGGCGATTCTTGGCATTCTGCGTGCGGGTGGTGCATGGGTGCCGCTGGATCCTTCCTATCCGGCCAAGCGCCTCGCCTACATGTTCGAAGACTCCGGAGTTGACCTCCTAGTCACCGACGACTGCGGGGCGGCGACCCTGCCTGACACCGGCGTTCGCCGGGTGGACCCTCGGGTCGGGAGCCGTCATCGCGCGGACGAGCCACCGACCACGATGCTGACCCGGGACAACCTCGCCTACGTGATATACACCTCGGGTTCCACCGGACGTCCCAAAGGTGTCGGGCTCACGCACGGTGGGCTGACCAACATGGCCGAGGCGCAAGTGCGGACCTTCGGCGTGGGGCCAGGGAAGCGGATCTTGCAGTTCATAGCGACGAGCTTCGACGCCTCGGTGCATGAGATCGTGATGGCTCTCTACGTCGGAGCCACGCTCGTGCTCGCGCCGCGCGCGGCCATCGTGCCCGGTCCCGGCCTGGCGGACCTGCTGCGGAGGGCGCGGATCACCCATGCGAACCTACCGCCCGCCGTGCTCGCGACGCTCCCCGACACCAACCTGCCCGACCTGGAGATGGTGGTGTGCGGGGGCGAGGTCTTGCCCGAGGCTCTCGCTCAGCGGTGGCTGGTCGGCCGTCGGCTCTTCAACGCCTACGGCCTGACCGAGACCACGGTCTGGGCGACCGTCGCCGAGGTGCGCGCCGGGAGTGGCAAGCCGTCGATCGGCCAGGCTATTGACGGTGTGCACGTTGTCGTGCTTGACGCGCGGCTTGAGCCCGTGCCCGTTGGGGAGCCGGGCGAGCTGGCGATCGGGGGCAAGGGTGTAGCTCGAGGCTACCTCGGCGCCCCGGGACTGACGGCGGAACGGTTCATTCCGGACCGGTTCGGGCCGGAGCCCGGCGGGCGGCTCTACCGCACCGGGGACCTGGTGCGGGTGCGCCCCGACGGGGACCTTGAGTTCCTCGGGCGCATAGACCACCAAGTCAAACTCCGTGGTTTCCGTATCGAACTGGACGAGATCGCGGCCTCGCTGCGAGAGCATCCCTCGGTCCAGGACGCCTTGGTGGTGGTGCGCCACGACGGCGGTGAGGACCGGCTGGTCGCCTATGCAACCGGAACCGACCTGGCTTCCGCCGAACTGCGCGCCTTCCTTGCTGACCGGCTTCCCGAGCACCTGGTGCCCTCGGTGGTGGTCATCCTGGCCGCGCTCCCGCTGTTGCCCAGCGGCAAGGTGGACCGAGCGGCCTTGCCCGCCCCCGACCGGGCCAGCGCTGGCCTGCCCACTGAGCCGCTGGCCCCGAGGACACCTACCGAGCAGGTCCTCACGCGCCTGGTGAGCGACCTGCTCGGGGTGGTCGAAGTCGGGGTTGACGATGACTTCTTCCACCTCGGCGGCCACTCTCTGCTCGCGGGCATGCTCGCCGCCCGGGTGCGCCGCGAGCTCGGCCGGGAACTACCACTGCTGGGCATCTATCAGGCGCCCACAGTGGCGGCAATGGCTACGCTGCTCGACTCACAACCCAACCGCCAGGAGTTGCCGCCTCTCGTGGCGTTGCTTCGGGATGAGCCGCTGCCGCTGTCCTTTCCCCAGGAACGGGTCTGGTTTCTGGAGCAGCTCGCGCCGGGTAACCTCGCCTACAACGCGCAGGCGACAATACGACTGCGGGGCCCCCTCGACCCTGCCACCCTGCAAGCCACGCTCACCGAGATCGTGCGCCGGCACGAGATCTTTCGTACCCGGTTCTGGGCTGTGGATGGCGTACCGGTCCAGCAACCGCTCCCGCCCATGCCGATCCACCTTCCGCTGGTCGACCTCAGCGACCTACCGGAGCCCGAGCGCGACGATCGCGCCGAGGATGTCATCCGCCGGGCACTGCGCGATCCGTTCGACCTGGACCGCCCACCACTGGCTCGGTGGCTGCTCATCCGCCATACCGAACAGGACCACACCTTGGTCCATGTCGAGCATCACTTCGTGCACGACGGGTGGTCTGGCGCCCTCTTCCTGAGGGAACTGCAGGTTATCTACAGCGCGTTCGCGCAACGGCAGCCCTCACCGCTGCCAGAGCTGCCCTTTCAGTTCGCCGACTTCGCTGCGTGGCAGCGCCGGTGGCTCCGCGACGACGTGCTCGACCGTTATCTGGAGTTCTGGACCAAAGAACTCGCCGGCAGCCCACAGACGCTCGACCTGCCCACCGACCGACCTCGCCCGACGATGCAGAGCTTCGAGGGCGCCGCGCTGCGGATCGACCTCCCGCCGGTGCTTTGTCGCAAGCTACGCGAGTTCAGCCGAGAGCGCGGGGTCACCCTCTACACCAGCATGCTTGCCGGCTTCTCCACGCTGCTGCACCGCTACACCGGGCAGACCGACCTGCTCGTCGGCTGTGCCGTCGCCAACCGTCGGCTGGCCGAGACCGAGCAACTGATAGGAATGGTGGTCAACACGATCGTACTCCGCCTCGACGCCTCGGCACAGCCTAGCTTCGACGAGTTGCTGCGCCGCGTGCACGAGACCACGACCCGAGCCTATGACTGGCAGGACATGCCACTGGACCGGCTGGTCAATTCCTTGAAAATAGCCCGAGACAACTCACGTAATCCACTGTTCCAAGTGATGTTCAGCTTCCACGACTCACCGGTACCCGACATCGACTTCGACGGCCTGAGCGGCACGGTCCTCGAACGGCACAATGGCTCAGCCAAAAACGACCTCAGAATCGTGGTGATCCCGCGCGCCGAGCAGCGGGTCGGGCGGATCTCACGCGACGACGAAGCGCCGATCACACTCATCTGGGAATACACCACCGACCTCTTCGACGAGACCACCATGCGCCAGATGGTGGCACACTACGAGAACTTGCTCGAGGCCGCGCTGAGCCAGCCCGGCCTCGACATCGGCCGACTCCCCATGCTGACCGCTGATGAGCAGCAGCGGCTGCTAGTCGACTACAACAACACCGCCCAGCCGGTGGTTCAGGCTAGTTTGCCGGTGTTGTTCGAGGCTCAGGTGCGGGCCACACCCGAGGCCGTCGCTGTGGTGTTCCAGGACACCGCCCTGTCCTATGCTCAGCTCAACGCCCGGGCCAACCAACTCGCCCATCTCCTCATCGACCGGGGAGTTGGCCCGGAGCGGTTCGTGGCTCTCGCCCTCCCC
>JBOHFJ010000248.1:0-7437 GCA_050699655.1 Pseudonocardiaceae bacterium | reverse complement strand
GGTTTCGACCTTGCGGGCCAGGCGGCGAGTGGACTCATGGGTGCGGACCTGCCCGATCCGGGGGAGCTTGACATGTCGCCGATCCACGCCGAGACCGACCACACCGGTGGTGAACCGGCAGCTCAGACGGCTACGGCGTGACTTGAACCGGGGAAATGCGACCGTGCGCCCGGCCCGCTCGCCTTTCTTGTTGGAGGACGACCAGTTGCTCAGCGCGGTCGCGAGGTTGGCAAGTCCGCTGGAGTATGCCTCCTTCGAGTTCTCCGCCCACCACGGCGCCCGCTCGTCTTTTGCCTCGTTCCAGATCTTGCGCAGGCCAAACGCCGACCAGGACACCGCCGGGGTGAGCTGATCCTCGGCGATGGCATAGCTGCGTTCGGCGGCCCGCTGATCCAGATTCGCCCGCACCAGTGCGAGCCCGAAGTTGTAGGCGTAACGCTGCGCCCCGCAATGCGACCGGAACACCTCGGCCTGGGCGTCGGTCGGGTCGAGTGCGAACAAGTAGGCGCGGATCACCGCCCACCCCCGAGCCCAGCCCCCACGGTAGTATCGAACATGTGTTCGATACTACCGGCCTGGGGTCGCTGCCGTCTCACAAGGCATACTGCGCGGATGCCTGCCCGCCCCGTTCGGCCCAGCCGCCATCCACGGCTCGGCAAGGCGCGCTGAGCGGTGCGGCTCGTCTTCGCTGGCACGCCTGACGTGGCGGTGCCCGCCCTGCGAGCGCTGCTGGACTCCGGACGGCACAAGGTCGTCGCGGTGGTGACGCGGCCGGACGCGCCAGCCGGACGCGGGCGGCGCCCGACCCGCTCCCCGGTGGGCACGCTGGCCGACCAGGCGGGGCTGGAGGTGCTCACCCCGCGTCGCCCGTCTGAGCCGGACTTCCTCATCCGGCTGTCCGCGCTGGCCCCGGACTGCTGCCCGGTCGTCGGCTACGGCGCACTGGTTCCCAGAGCGGCGCTGGACATTCCTCGGCACGGCTGGGTGAACCTGCACTTCTCGCTGCTGCCCGCCTGGCGTGGCGCGGCTCCGGTGCAGGCCGCGATCCGGCACGGGGACGAGATCACGGGCGCGTCCACCTTCGCGTTGGAGGAGGGGCTGGACACCGGCCCGGTGTATGGCACGGTCACCGAGGTGATCCAGGCCGAGGACACCGCCGGGGAGCTGCTGTGCCGGTTGGCCAACGCGGGAGCCGGCCTGCTGGTGGCCACCCTGGACGGGATCGCCGAGGGGACGCTGCGTCCGGTGCCGCAGAGCGCCGAGGGCGTCTCGCGCGCGCCGAAGCTCACCCCGGCCGACGCGCACGTGGACTTCAGCGCCCCAGCCTTCGCGGTGCACCGCCAGGTGCGCTCGGTCACGCCCGCCCCCGGTGCCTGGGCCCGGTTCCGGGATCAACGCGTGGGTCTCGGGCCGGTACTCCTCGCCGGTGCCCGTACTGTGGATGGGCTGGAGTCGGGCGAGCTTCGGGTGACGAAACGGGAGGTGCTGGTGGGCACGGCCACCGGAGCGGTGCGGCTGGGTGCGGTCACCGCGCCCGGCAAGCGGGCGATGCCCGCCCCGGACTGGGCCCGTGGTGCCCGGCCGGAGCCGGGGGAGCGGTTCGAGTGACGACCAGTGCCCAGGGCACGCCGTGACGGTGCCCCGCAAGCCATCCCGGCCGTCCCGCCCCGGGCCCCCGCGTCGGCGCTCCGAGCCGAGCCGACCGCCAGCGGAGGACCCACCCCGGCGGGCCGCGCTGGACGCCTTGGCCGCGGTGCGCGAGCGGGACGCGTACGCCAACCTGGTGCTGCCCAGCATGCTGCGCCAGCGCGGGATCAACGGCCGGGACGCCGCGCTCGCCACCGAGCTGTGCTACGGAACCTGCCGCGCGCGGGGTCTGCTGGATGCGGTGCTGGAGTCTTGCGCGGACCGTCCGCTCTCCGAAGTGGACGGTGAACTGCTGGATGCCCTGCGGCTGGGCAGCTACCAGTTGTTGCGCACTCGGGTGCCGGCGCACGCCGCGGTCGGCACCACCGTGGATCTGGTGCGGGCCGGTCGCGGCAGCGCCGCCGCGGGTTTCGTCAACGCCGTGCTGCGCCGGGTTAGCGCGCGGGACGAGGACGGCTGGGTGCACACGGTCGCGCCGGCCACCGATGACGACCCGGTGGGCCACCTCGCGCTGGCGCACTCCCACCCGCGGTGGATCGCGCAGGCCTTCGCCGATGCCCTGGGTGGTGACCTGGACGAGCTGGCGCGAGCGTTGGCTGCCGACGACGATCGGCCGCTGGTGCACCTCGCCGCGCGCCCCGGGCGGATCAGCGCCGCCGAGCTGGCCGGAGTGACCGGCGGCCAGGTTGCCCCGTATTCGCCCTACGGGGTGCACCTCACCGAGGGTGGTGACCCGGGTGAGCTGGCCCCGGTGCGCGATAACCTGGCCCAGGTGCAGGACGAGGGCAGCCAGCTCGTCACCCTCGCGCTGGCCGGTGTGCCGCTCCCGGGTGCTGACGCCCGCTGGCTGGACCTGTGTGCCGGCCCGGGAGGTAAGGCGGCGCTGCTGGGCGCGCTGGGAGCTACCCGGGGGGCAAGGCTGGAGGCCGTGGAGAAGGCCGAGCACCGGGCCCGGTTGGTCGATCAGGCGTGCGCGGGGTTGCCGGTGACGGTGCACGTTGTCGATGGTCGAGACAGTGGATTGCCGGAGCGGGCCTACGACCGGGTGCTGGTGGACGCGCCGTGCACCGGGCTCGGGGCGCTGCGCCGCCGCCCGGAGGCACGCTGGCGGCGGCGGGTCGAGGATCTCCCCGGGCTGCTGAGACTGCAGCGGGAGCTGCTGGTCGCGGCGCTGCGACTGGCCCGCCCCGGGGGTGTGGTGGCCTACGTGACGTGCTCGCCGCACCTGGACGAGACGGTGGGTGTGGTCGCGGACGTGCTACGGCGCACGGGTGCCGAGCAGCTTGACGCCAGGCCGCTGTTTCCCAGCCTGCCCGCGCTGGGCGCAGCGCCGCACGTCCAGTTGTGGCCGCACCGGCACGGCACCGACGCGATGTTCTGCGCCCTCCTGCGCCGCTGACGGATGGGCCGCTGAGCTAGCTTCCACGCCGTTCGCTGGTGAAGGTGCACAAGCATCCATGAGCCCGTGTGTGGACGGCTTGGAAGGTGCACAAGCATCCATGAGATCCGCGCTGTCAGCGCGGAGGGTCACTTCTTGTCCGCTGTGATGAGGTAGTAGTCGAGGAGTCTGCGGTGGTACGCCTCCAGCCAGTTGCGGCCCCAGCCGTTCCTGTGCTCGGTCTGCCCTATCCAGGCGTCAAAACCGCGCCAGACATGCTCACCGATGCTGTCGGCGCAAACATCGACAAAACCGCTCCGGAGCAGATCGTCTCGGAAGGAATCGATCGGAAAGACAACGTCGACGCCGCTGTCGATGGTTTCGATCAATCGCCGGAGCTCGTCGATGGCGGCCGGGTGGGGCGTGAAGAAGGTCGCGACGGCAAGCCTGCCTCCGGTCCTGAGCACGCGATGCGCTTCAGAGGCGAAGATGGCCAGGTCTTCGAAGTGTTGGGCCGCTTCCACCGAGTAACACCTGTCGAACTCCCCGTCGGCGTAAGGAAGTTCCAGCGCGGATCCTTGCCGCAGTACAAGCCGGCCGGGCTGTCGCGCGATCAAGTCGGCGTTTAGTCTGGCGGCGCGGCCGAGTTGTTCCTGGGAGAGATCGAGCCCGTGCACGGCGCGTGGACCGAATTCTCGAAGCGCGAGGGCGGCCCCTACCGCAATGCCGCACCCGACTTCCAGCGCCACATCGGTCGGAGCGATCGCCAAGCGCCGAAGAACGGTGCGGTAGAGGTTGGCCTGGCTCTCGGTGCGCTCGTCGATGCTGATGAGCCCGGGGGTGAAATCCCGCCAATACCCGAAGTTGATGAAGTTGCCCGAGAAGATCGTCATCGAGCTGAGATCGTCTTTACCATACATCGCGGCTCGTCGCGAAGCGCCGCTGTCACCCGACATGCTTGCTCTCCTCAGCGTTCTCAGATCACAGCACGATGCGCGAGGACGAGGGCACCGGCTGAACCGGCCAGCGGGCCGAGTGCGGGCGGGACGATGAAGTCGTCGGCGGCGTGTTCGGATAGGCCAGGGTACCCGGCCAGCGTCTCCCGAAGCTTGGCTCGCATCAGTGGGAACAGCCCGGGCAGGCCGGTCACGCCGCCGCCGATCATGATGCGCCGCGGCGCGATGGTGTAAACGATGGTGCGCAACCCGGCCGCGAGATAGGCGGCTTCGAGGTGGACGGCGGCCCTGAGCTCGGCGCCCTCGAGCCGCTCGGCTGGGCGACCCCACCGAGCGGCGATCGCCGCGCCGCTGGCCATCCCCTCCCAGCAGTCGCCGTGAAATGGGCACTGCCCGGCGAAGTGATCACCGGGTTGGCGCGGCACGCTGAGGTGACCCATCTCAGGGTGGCCCAGACCATGGATGATCTGGCCCTCGACCACGGCTCCCGCGCCGATGCCGGTGCCGACGGTCAGGTACACGAACGTGTCCAGACCGCGGCCGGCCCCCCAGCGGCCTTCACCCAGTGCGGCGGCATTGACGTCGGTGTCGAAACCGACTGGCACGCCCAGCGCCCGCCGGACTGGCCCGACTAGGTCGACGTGCGCCCAGCCCGGTTTCGGGCTCGCCGTGATGAACCCGTACCGCGGGTGCGATCGGCGCAGCTCCAGTGGGCCGAACGACGCGATACCGATCGCGGCCAGCGGCCCACCGCGCGACTGCTCCCGCTGGAAGAAAGCAAACACCTGAGCCAGCGTCTCGGCTGGATTCCCGGTCGCGATCCGGGTCTGGGCCACAATATGGTCAGGATCAGACCCGACCAGACAGATGACCTTTGTCCCGCCTACCTCCACCGCCCCCCACCGCACCGGATTCACCTGCCAGCCTTGACGTCTGCGTGAATACGATGGTCGTGATCATTTCCTGGTCATGGTGTGGAGCTGAGACTGATGCGCCCGACGCGTGGGGTTGTCGTCAGCTCGGTGTCGTAGGCTGACCCAGGCTGTCCTGGTGGGGGAGTCAGGCCGACGGGGACGAAGGTGACCGTGGCTTGTTGCGGATCCCAGCGGTGTTGTGCGTGCAACAGCTGGACGAGGCCGGTGATGTCGAAGGTGTGGCTGAGCCCGGTCTGGTTGGTGGCCGATTGTTGCCCTGGCGGGTGATGGCCTGAACCGAAGAAGCTTATCTGGCCTACGAAAAATGTGTCGTTAGTGGTGGGGTCGGCGTCTGGCGGCAGGTTCAGGTGCACCTCGTAGACCACTCCGGGAGGATGGGGGGAATGGATGCCTTCGACGTTGAGGCTTAGGCGCCCAGGGTTGTCCCCAGCCGCGAGTGCCGCCACGGTTTTTTGCGCGGCGGTTGGTAGCGGCATCGTGAGTGAGGTCGGCTGACTGGTAAGGGTCACACCGCCGTCGGATGCGGCGATGAGACGCGGCGGTCCCTGCGGTAACGGTGGCGGCGGGATGTTCACAGTGATGAGGTCTCTCATGCTAGTGGTGACGGGGGAAGTTGGTCGTCGTATCTGTAGTGCAGTTGTGTCACGGTATCGAGGATATCGGCGGCGGTCATGGTGACCTGGGTACCGTTCTCGTCGTAGAAAGTAAACGGTGTCGCCAGCCAGGCACTGTCAGTGGGATCGGCGCGGTCACCGCCCAAGGCGAGCCAATTGACCCACAGCCGGTCGATGTTCGTGTGATGAAGCCAGAAGATCGGGTCTTGTGCCGCGCAGTTCGGGTCGCTCATCCACCCTTGCTGGCACTGGCCGTCACCTGGACCTCCGACTAGATCGTGGACGATGTTGTGTGGTTGGTTCTCTAGTGCACCAGTGAAATGGGAGAAGTGGGTGGCCGGCGCTCGGCCGCCACCGAAGCCCGGGGTCGACGGATCGGTGAAGTTCGTGAAACTAAACGCATAAGTAAAAGACGTCTGTCGTGGAGGAAGGCCGGCCCCGTCGTTGATACCCGGCGCCCGGTGGGTGGTGTAAAGCGGGTTGGGGGCATCGGCGCCGTTCACACTCCATGTCGGTGAGCGGAATGCCGGAGGCAGGGTGCTGGCCTGGCTGTCGGCGCTGTAATTCCAGTACGGCAGTGCCCAATCTGAGGGCCCACCCTGGGCAACCACCACCTTCCGGGCGATCCGCTCGAGCCAGTAGGTGTACATCCGGTGCCAGGACAGGAAGAACCAACTCGCATGCTGGCACTGGTTCCACTCAGCGCCAGCGGGAACATCGGCGTAGGTGCCATGCATCGCCGCCTGATAGACCCAGCTCGTCGGATCATCCGCCGGACGCGTCCGCATCTCAGCGACAGCCTTGGCGTACCCGGTGGTGACCGCATCCCACGGGTCTGAGGCTTCCAAAGACCAGACATCGCGCCGGACAAAAAGTTCTGCCATCATTTTCTCTTTCTTGTGGACTAGCGTTAGATTGACTTTATCCGCATGCGCTGTCAAGGCCCCCAGTGCTGTCATGGCCCCCAGCGCTGTCAAGGTCCCCGGTGCTGGCAAGGTCGCTGTGTTGCCCGTCGCACTGCGCCGACGGCGGTCCGAGGGCAGTATCAAGGGTGACGCTGCGGGCAGTGGCTCCCGGCGCCGCGGACGAGGAGGCTCGATATGCCTGATGAGCCGTTCGGTTCCGGGATCAACCCGCTCGAGGAACTCGTGAGCCGGCTGGTTGGTGGCCTCGAACAGTCTCTCGGTGGTCTTGGGCAGTCTTTTGGCGCAGCGAGCAGACCGGGTACGTCGACGCGGCGGCTGGACCACTACGGCCGTGACCTCACGGCCGCTGCCCGAGCTGGCCGCCTCGACCCGGTGATCGGGCGCGAGGACGAGATCGAGCAGGTCATCGAGGTGCTGTCCCGGCGGACCAAGAACAACCCAGTGCTGATCGGCGACCCCGGCGTCGGCAAGACAGCGATCGTTGACGGTATCGCCCAGCGGATAGCCGAGGGCGCGGTACCGGAACCGCTGCGCAACCGGCGGCTGATCGCGCTGGATCTGCCCGGGATGTTGGCTGGCACCAAGTACCGAGGTGAGTTCGAGGAACGGCTCACCGGGGTGATCGACGAGGTGACCGCCGCCGCCCGGACGGTCGTGCTGTTTCTCGACGAGCTGCACACCGTGATCGGTGCTGGCGCGGGAGCTGAGGGTGGTGCGATGGACGCCGCGAGCATGCTCAAGCCCGCGCTGGCCCGAGGGGAGCTGCAGCTGGTCGGGGCCACCACCGTCGAGGAGTACCGCAAGCACATCGAGCGGGACCCGGCGCTGGAACGACGGTTCCAGCCCATCCTGGTCGCCGAGCCGAGCGTCGAAGACACCGTCGCGATCTTGCGCGGCCTGCGCAAGCGCTACGAGTCGCACCACCGGGTGCGCATCACCGACGAGGCCACCGCCGCCGCCGCCCGGCTGTCTGACCACTAC
>JBOHFJ010000247.1:0-7507 GCA_050699655.1 Pseudonocardiaceae bacterium | reverse complement strand
GCGGACCAGCGCGATCGGCCCGCCGTGCGCCGCCTCGGGAGCCACGTGGCCGACGCACAACCCGGTGGTACCGCCGGAGAAGCGCCCGTCGGTGAGCAGCAGGACGTCCTTGCCCAGCCCGGCGCCTTTGATCGCGCCGGTGACCGCGAGCATCTCACGCATCCCCGGCCCGCCCTGCGGACCCTCGTACCGGATCACCACCACATCGCCGGGCCGCAGATCCGCGACAGCGTCCATCGCGGCCTGCTCGCCGTCAAACACCCGCGCCGTGCCCTCGAAGCGGGTCGCGTCGAAGCCGGCGGTCTTCACCACCGCGCCGTCGGGGGCCAGTGAGCCGCGCAGAATGGTGATGCCACCGGCGGGGTGGATCGGGTCGGCGAGGCGGTGCAGGATCTTCCCGTCCAGGTCGGGCGGGTCCAGCGCGGCGAGGTTCTCGGCGACGGTGCGCCCGGTGACGGTGAGGCAATCGCCATTCAGCAGTCCCGCCGCCAGCAGCGCCTTCATCATCACCGGCACCCCGCCGACGCGATCGACGGAGGCCATCACGTACGCACCGAAGGGCTTGACGTCGGCCAGGTGCGGCACTTTGTCGCCCACCCGGTTGAAGTCGTCGAGCTCCAGCGGCACCTCGGCCTCGTGCGCGATGGCGAGCAGGTGCAGCACCGCGTTGGTGGAGCCACCGAAGGCCATCACCACCGCGATCGCGTTCTCGAACGCCTCCCGGGTGAGGATCCGCCGCGCGGTGATCCCGCGTTTGATCAGCTCAACCACCGCGCTGCCGCTGGCTCGGGCGATTCCGTCCCGACGCCGGTCCACCGCGGGCGGGCTCGCCGAGCCGGGTAGCGACATGCCCAGCGCTTCGGCCGCGCAGGCCATCGTGTTGGCGGTGTACATCCCGCCGCAGGCCCCCTCGCCGGGGCATAAGGCGCGCTCGATGGCGTCGACGTCCGCCCGGCTGATCAGACCGCGGACACAGGCGCCCACCGCCTCGTAGGCGTCGATGATGGTGACCTCCCGGTCCCCCACCAGCCCGGGCAGGATGGTGCCGCCGTAGACGAACACCGCCGCCAGATCGAGCCGCGCGGCGGCCATCAGCATCCCCGGCAGGCTCTTGTCGCAGCCGGCGAGCAGCACCGTGCCGTCCAGCCGCTCGGCTTCGACCACGGTCTCCACCGAGTCGGCGATCACCTCGCGGGAGACCAGCGAATAGTGCATCCCGACGTGTCCCATGGAGATGCCGTCGGAGACGGTGATCGTGCCGAACTCCATCGGGTATCCCCCGGCGGCGTGCACGCCCTCCTTGCTCGCTTTGGCCAACCGGTCCAGGGACAGGTTGCACGGCGTGATCTCGTTCCAAGACGAGGCCACCCCGATCTGCGGCTTGGCGAAGTCGTCGTCACGCATGCCCACGGCCCGCAGCATCCCCCGGGCCGCGGCCCGCTCCAGCCCATCGGTGACGTCCCGGCTACGCGGCTTCACATCTGGCGCATCCATAACCCCCAGCATCCCGCATCCGGCGTCCACCGGGCGGTACCCGGTCGAAGGATTCAGCGGCAGAGCTGGACGCCTACGGTATGTGAGCTGAGCCCGTAAGGAGGTGGGTCATGACCGGTGAGGCCGACTCGAGGTGGGTCTCGGTGGTGCGACCGTGGGAGCTGAAGGCCCAGAGCGCTCAATCGTTCACCCAGCGCCGCGCACCCTACCGGCCCGATCACGCACGCCCGCTCCGCCATAGTCAGAGCCGAATACGACCCAGCGCGGAAGTGTGACGGGGTCGCGTCGACCTGTCACACGCCGACGGCATGGCCAAGCACGAGCACTTAGGTTACGATCTTGGCGTGTTCGTGGTGATATTGACCTATGTCGTGGACCTCGCGCAGATCGACGACGCCCTTGCGGACCACGCGGCGTGGCTCGACCAGCAGTACGCAGAGGGGATATTCATCGCCTCGGGCCGCCAAGTGCCCCGGATCGGTGGCGTCATCCTGACCTCAGACGTCCCGAGGGCGGATCTCGAGCGGCGGCTTTCCTTGGACCCGTTCCAGCAGCGCAACCTGGCCGAGTATACGGTTGTGGAATTCACACCCACCCGTGTTACTGAGAGGCTCCAGCAGTTTTTGCCATAGCAACTGGCCTGTCCGGCGTTTTCCGCCGCGGGTCATTGCTGGACGTACCCGGCCTCCTTCGCCAGAGCTTCGAGGCCATACCGCGCCACGTGCTCAGCACTGTCCAGGTCAATAGTGCGGACACCGTCGCGCTTCAGTCCTTCGTTGATATCGGATGGTTGGCTTTGGCAGGGCGGAGCCTGCTGTACAGACCAAGAAGGTCGGTGGCGTCGAGTTCACGGACAGCGGCGACCACAATACGTGAAATCAATAGTAGGGAACTTGTTGTAATTGCGTGACCGTGGTAAACAGGTTGCCGGTTACTTGCATTAATGGATTAGGCTGCGTATGCGGCGATCCGTCAGAGTCGAGAAAATTCGGATTGAACCAGGCTCGTTGCGTTTGCCCGATAATGAGTCCGTGATCACCACCGAAGTCAGCCAGTTCTATTATTCGGCAATCTATCCACCCAGCGCCATCGACAAGGATGGGGCCATAGGAAGATACATCGTAGTCGAACGAAAGGCCGGATCCGGCAAGCTTTTCTTGTGGATTTGCGACTGGGTAATGAGAGTATTTCGCACCTAGTTTCCATACGCCTTGCAAGTGACCGATAAGTGGTACAGAAAGCGTGAATCCTTCAGTGTCAAGCAATGTTTCATAGGTACGCCACTGCTTATAGACAGCAAGGAGCACATGCTGTGGATCGGTGGATACAGACGTCACGTTAGAGACAGGGATGACGTTGGACGTACCACCGTGGTCGCGAGTTCCTATCAAATAGGCGATGCGGGGCGCGAGGAGCCGGTGCGCCTTCGCTACTGAGCCACTCATTGGCGCTCTTGCGTGCCAACAACCGGGCTAAAGTTGCGGATGGCCTCGTCGAGGTCGCGGGCTGCAGGCAGGTTTGCGTAAATTTTCGAACGTAGCTGTACCCAGATCATACTTAGCGCTTGGGCCATTTGGGGAATACGCTGTTCGTCCGGCACAGCGAAGACAGGGATTAGCGCATCCTGCGCGCCCTCCAGCCCGCTGAGACTTAGCCGGGCTTGGGCAAGATAAATCTGGGAAAGCGTCAGCGTCACCGGCCAACATTGACCTGTTTCCGGAGTGCCGCAGAGGTCGATTACCCTAGATGCCTCGCGTTCCACAGCTTCCCAATCGCACATGCAAGCGCAGGCGGCAGCGTTGTAATAGTGCTGGCGGGCCGCTGAGAATGTGAAGACTTCCCCCAAGTCTCGAAGACTACCCGTAGCGGGAATTTTGTCACGTTGCGCGCGGGCGGCATCGAGAACCTCGGCCACCTGTTGGTGGTGACCGCCTTGCGCTAGAGCTCGGACTTCGAGTCCCGCGAGACGTATTGCGCCGACGCCACTTAGTCCGACGGCTCGTGCTTGCTGGCCGTGGTGGAGCACGTCATCAGCAGAACCCGACCATGAGGCAATCGAGGCACGGGTGCAGTACACCCATGTGATGAGTGCGGCGTGTCCGGCGTGCTCCGCGAAGGCGAGGGCGGTACGTGTTTGAATCATGGCTGCGTGCGGCTCGCCCAGATCATGTGATAGCGACGCCAACAGAACACAGGTCGCCCCGAGGAGAAGATTCAGTTCTCTGGCGTCGCCGGGTCGTTGTCCGTACCGGGCGAGCAGCACATACAACCTATCACGCAGGATCACCAGTTCGGCCAGTATGTGATTGAAGCCTGAGTTGCCAACATAGTCGGTTGCTAGGCGGTTGAGATCCTGTCGCGCTTCGTCGAGGGTGCGATCCTCGATCTTCGGTATGTCTATGGCACTGTGGATGACCGCCGAACTATGAGCGGCGTTAAGGACCAACTCACGCAGCCCTGTGACCTGTCCTGTGAGCGGGCAGAGCACCGCTCCGGAACCGATGGCTTGGACGATGTGCCGACGGTCAATATTGCCCCCATGAATTGCCTCGGCTGTCGCGTGCGCCGCAGCGAGTTGGCAGGCAAATTGCTGCCGTGTCGCTGCAGCCGTCACGTTGTCGGTGGGGTTTGCGAGACTCGGGGCCGCTCGTTCGTGTTCAACCCGCGACCACAGTCTCTCCAGCACTCCACCGGTATCCAGAACGGCATCCAACCGCTGGGTAAGCATGAGACTGGGAAACCGTTCACCTTTTTCGATCTTGCCGATCAAGGCCCCGCTGTCATGAGTCCGCTGCCCGAGCGCAGCCTGCGACAGTTCGCGCACTGTTCGCCAATGCCGCAGCTCAGCACCGAAGAAATGCAGCGCTGACTCCAGCGGAGTCAGCTCCCTCGGCACCTGCCCCACGACACCTCAGCCTCCTTACAACAAGTCACCCGTCCCACCCTGATCCCTGAACAGCGTGGCACCTCATCGTACCCGCAGTGCCGGCTACGGACGGCCACCCTGCCCGCAGCCTGGCGAACGGCGGCGGTGTGGCGCCGGTGATCCGCGGCGATCCCTGGGTACGGGTCATTGCTGGGCGTGCCCGGCCTCCTTCGCCAGAGCTTCCAGGCCATACCGTGCCACGTGCTCCGCATTGTCCAGGTCAATGGTGCGGACGCCGTCGCGCTTCAATCCTTCATTGATAACGGCCAGGTTGTTGCGCACTGTCTCCTTCTCGGCTTCCGTAATCTTACCGCGATGCGGCCGGCCCGCACGCTCCAGAATCGAATAGTCCAGCTTCTCCGCCGTCGGTCCGGAAGCTGGCCTGGCTTGCTTGCGGGGCGGATACGCCGGTTCCGCTCGCCGGATAATGTCCACCATGTCCCGGTCGCCGGCAAGCTTGTTGAACGTTTCGATCTCCATCGTGACGGCTTCCGGTTCTGACCCGTCACCGTGGTAAAGCTTGAGACTGACGGCGCTCAACGCACCTTTCCGGATGGGCTCAATCTCGTCCTCGGCGGCCTCGATCTCCACCGGGCCGTCACCGAGAGCCGGGTGCCGCTCAACGACGATGCGCACCACGGCATCGTCACCTTCAATGATCTTATTGGTCAAGTCTGAGAAGCGAACCATACGTTGCGCCATGTCGTGTCGCACCTCTCCGCCGCGGAACAGAATCGCGGTGGATGATATCACCAGCGCCAGCAGCCCTTCCGGAGGGTCTGGAAGGTATTGACAATGCGACGATGAAGCAGCTGGGTGAAGATAATCTAATTATCGTCGCTGCCGGTGAGCAGGACGTGGGCCACCAGCTCGGGATTGTCGTTCATCGGCACGTGTCCGCAGCCGGGCAGCCGCAGCAACCGGGCGTGCGGGATCAGCCGGGTGATCGCCGTGGCCCGGGGCCGCCACATCAGCATGTCGCGGGATCCCCAGGCGATCGTCACCGGAACGTCGCGCACCTGGCCAGTAAAGATGATCTTGCTGCCGGCTATCAGGGTGGGCCCGAAGCCCACCGCGCTGACCAGCGCGTGCATGTCCTCGAGCAACACCCGAGGCGGGAGCAGGTCCGGGCGACCGAACAGGACGCCGCACATGAGCGTGCGCCCGGTCGCCGTCCGGGACAACCGGGCCGCGACCTTCGGGGGCATGGAGCACGCGGCGCGGTGCATCGAGCGCACCTTCCCCAACGACACGCGTCGCGTCATTGGGCTCCACAGTCCCGCCGGGGACAGCGCCGTCGCGCTGCGGACCATCCCCTGCTCAGCCAGCACCAGGGCGATCAATCCGCCCATCGAGTTCCCCGCCACATGCGGCCGGTCCAGCCCCAAGTCCGCGAAGAACTCCTTCAGCACGATCACCGCCGTGTCCAGGTCGTAGGACAAGTGGCCGGGAAGCGGGGGGGACTCGCCGAATCCCGGCAGGTCCAGGGAGATCACCTCACGATGCTCGGCCAGCCGCTCCCGGACGGGGAGCCACCCCTGCCGCCGGTGCCCGGCCCCGTGCAGCAGAACCAGCGGCGGCCCCGCACCGCATCGGTCATAAGCTAGCCGCACTTCACCACTGTATCGACTTGTGACCCGCGAGTAACTAGTGCTCTAGGGTAGGTATTCGGGGCCGGCCAGCGCCGTCTGGCGCGGGATGAGGAGATCGCCGCTCGTGCGTGAATCGTTGGCCGACTCGCACGTCGGGAGCCGCAGCGCCCGACGGCAGGCCGCCGTACCCCAGATCAGTTACCCACCAGCGTTGCCGATCAGTCAGCACATCGCCGAGATCGCCGCGGCGATCCGGGAGCACCAGGTGGTGGTCGTCGCCGGGGAGACCGGGTCCGGGAAGACCACCCAGCTTCCCAAGATCTGCCTGGAGCTGGGCCGCGGGATCCAGGGCACCATCGGGCACACCCAGCCGCGCCGGCTGGCGGCGCGCACAGTGGCCGAGCGCATCGCCGAGGAGCTGGCGGTTCCCGCCGGTGGCCCGGTGGGTGGCCCCGTTGGTGGCCCAGTCGGCTGGAAGGTGCGGTTCACCGATCACGTCCGGGACGACACCCTGGTCAAGCTGATGACCGACGGCATCCTGCTGGCCGAGATCCAGTCCGACCCCACGCTGCGCCAGTACGACACGCTGATCATCGACGAGGCGCACGAACGCTCGCTGAACATCGATTTTGTGCTGGGTTACCTCAAGCGGCTGCTGCCGCGCCGTCCCGACCTGAAAGTAATCATCACCTCGGCGACGATCGACCCCGAGCGGTTCTCCCGGTATTTCGACGGCGCACCGGTGATCGAAGTCTCCGGCCGCGGCTACCCGGTGGAGATCCGGTATCGCCCCTATGGCCCGGACTCGGCGGACGGCCCAGACTCGCTCGACGGCGCCGACTCGGCGGACGGCACCGACGACCGCGACCAGACCCAGGCGATCTGCGACGCGGTGCTGGAGCTGCGCGGTGCGGGTCCTGGCGACATTCTGGTCTTCACTTCCGGCGAGCGGGAGATCCGCGACACCCGGGATGCCTTGTGCGCACTCGAGCTCCCGGACACCGAGATCGTGCCGCTGTACGCGCGGCTGTCGGCGGCCGAGCAGCACCGGGTCTTCCAGCCGCACCGCGCGCGCCGGATCGTGCTGGCCACCAATGTGGCGGAGACGTCGCTGACCGTGCCGGGCATCCGGTACGTGATCGACCCCGGCACGGCCCGGATCTCCCGCTACAGCCGCCGGCTCAAGGTGCAGCGGCTGCCGATCGAACCCATCTCGCGGGCCAGCGCCACCCAGCGCGCCGGGCGGTGCGGGCGCACCGCGGCGGGCATCTGCATCCGGCTGTACTCGGCGGAGGATTTCGAGTCGCGACCGGAGTTCACCGAGCCGGAGATCGTGCGCACCCACCTCGCGTCGGTGATCCTGCGGATGGCGGCGCTGAACCTGGGCGAGGTCGCCGCGTTCGGGTTCATCGACCCGCCGGAGAGCCGGCAGATCTCCGATGGCATCCAACTGCTGCGGGAGCTGGGTGCTCTTCAAGGCCGGCCAACCTCCCGG
>JBOHFJ010000246.1:0-7533 GCA_050699655.1 Pseudonocardiaceae bacterium | reverse complement strand
CGCGTAAGGAGGTGACGTCGTTGGCGACGGCCGATCAGGTCAAGGCGCTGGTCAGGAGCCACGCGGAGGGTGATGACACCCGGTTCTACTCGGTGGCTTTGCAGGTGGCCGCTGGTGCGGCCCGCAACGGCCAAAGCAGGTTTGCGCAGGATCTCCGCGAGTTGGTGGACACGCTCCGCGAGCAGCAAGGCCGTGTCGCGTCCCCGGTGGGAGCACGGCTCGTGCCGGTCGTCCAGCCCCGGGGCGAGCTGGCGCAGCTGCTGACCGTCAGCTATCCACAGAACGTTGTGGCTGACCTCGCGTTGGAGAGTGAGGTGCGGGCACGCCTGGAGCGCGTGTTGCTGGAGCAACGTCAAGGGGATCGGCTGCGGTCGCATGGGTTCCAGCCTCTCCGTCGGCTGTTGCTGGTCGGGCCTCCGGGGACAGGCAAGACCATGTCCGCCCATGTGTTGGCCGGTGAACTGCGGTTACCGTTGTTTCTGATCCGCTTGGACGGTTTGATCACTAAGTTCATGGGGGAGACAGCGGCGAAACTGAGACTGATCTTTGATGCGCTTTCGGAGACACGTGGTGTCTACCTGTTTGATGAAGTGGATGCGCTGGCCGGTGAACGAGGCTTGGCGAACGACGTTGGGGAGATCCGTCGAGTCCTGAACTCGTTTCTTCAGTTTCTGGAACTTGACGCTTCTCAGAGTCTGATCATCGCAGCCACCAATCGCCCTCAGCTGCTCGACCGTGCGATCTTCCGACGTTTCGATGCGGTGGTCGAGTATCCGTTGCCGAGTCGCGACATCATTCGGAAAGTAATTCGCAACCGGCTGGCTACTGTGCAAGTGGGCCGGCTAGCCTGGGCGAAGATCGATGAAGTGGCGGCTGGTTTGAGTCATGGTGAGATCGCGTCCGCGGTAGAACTCGCGGCGAAGGAGGCCATCTTGTCCGGGAGTGGGAAAGTGACCACAGTGGGCCTGTGCGCGGCGCTGCGGGAGCGTCGCGTCCAGCACGCTGGCTGACCGCGTAGACGACTCATGGCGGAACGCGACAAGCCACATTTGTTCATTCGGGAGCCTGCGAACGCGGCGCCATACCGGCCGCCCCCTCGGGAGATTGAGACGCCACCGCTGCCGGCACCTGATGATCGCCGGCAACACGGCCAGCGACTACGTGACGATCTTCAACAGGCCGAGGCGGACGCCGTGGAGCGTCGGCGAGATCGGCCGGTGTCTGTGGAAGGTGCCGTCGAAGGCATTTACGCCACCTTCGAGAGCTTCCCAGGTATCGATTTGGCGCTGAAAAGCCTTGATCCACAGCAGGGCAGGACGCATCCGGAACTGGTGTCCGTCCAGACGATCGACGTTGGCGGCGCCACGGTGGAACGTGCCACCGTCTTCATCCCCCACGGAAAGATAAACTATTTTCTGAAACGTATTACCCAGTACCTCGACACAGCGCACACGGACAACCCTCGTAACCGGAAGCTCATTGACACCATCCAGTCCATCCGTGCCGCGTCGATCGAAGCGCTGTGGACGGATCCTCCCCAGGAGTTCCCTCGAACTGGGCAGACCGTGTGGTGGGAGGTGTGGCTGCGTCGCCGGGACGGCCGTGAGACTGAACGGCTGCGGGCCTTTGCTGGCGCCACCGGATTGCGGGTTGGGCGGCAGAGTCTCGGGTTCGGTGACCGGATGGTCGTTCTCCTCCAGGCCACCGTGGAGCAGCTTGGTACCGCTGTCGACGTCTTGGACGATCTTGCTGAGCTTCGCCGACCACACGATCCCACTCAGTTTCTGGCCGGACACGACGCGGTGGAGCAAGCGGAGTGGATCGCGGAACTGGTGGGATCGTGTGGAGCCGGCAGTCGAGCACGCGCCAGCGGTCTGCGTGGTCGATAGCGGTGTCTACCGGGACCACCCGCTGCTGCGAGCGTCGCTGGACGCTTCGGACTGCCACGCCGCCGAGTCGATGTGGCCGGTGCACGATGATCGCGGACACGGAACCCAGATGGCCGGGTTGGCTCTGTACGGTGACCTCGGCGGCGCCGTCTCGGCACCAGGCCTTATCCGGCACCGGTTGGAATCGGTGAAGCTGCTTCCCCCACCACCCAGAGAGAACCCGCCTGAGCTGTACGGAGCGATCACCGCCACGGGAACGAGCCGGGTGGAGATCCAAGCCCCTGACCGCCGTCGCGTGTACTCCATCGCGGTGACGGCGCCGTGGCACACCAAGCCGGATGGGGTAGCTCCTAGCCTGGTATTCGGCCAGCCGTCATCCTGGTCGGCCGTGCTCGACGCCTTGGCCGCCGGTCTTGGCGTGACCACGGCAGACGATGGCCTGGTGTTCCTCGGCGAGGCCGAGCATGCCGCGCACAGACTGTTCCTGGTGTCCGCGGGCAACGTCCGCTCTTGGGATGATGACCATCTGGCGCGCAGTGATGTCGAGCCCGTCGAAGATCCGGCGCAGGCGTGGAACGTGTTGACCGTCGGCGCCTTCACCGAGCGGGACAACATGGCGGACGCCCCGCCCGGTTTCGATGGATGGACACCCCTTGCCCCGCGTGGCGAGCTGTCTCCGTTCAGCCGCACCTCTGTCGCGTGCAGCCGGAGGTGGCCGGCAAAGCCGGACGTGGTTCTTGAAGGCGGAAACGTTGCGCGGTCGCCTTCTGGGACCAACTACGACACACCCGCCAACCTCCAGCTCCTGACCACCAATGCGCCACTGATGAGCAGTCGGCTCTTGACAACCACGCACGCCACGAGTGCGGCGACGGCCCAAGCCGCCGCGCTTGCCGCCTCGGTGATGGCTGAGTACCCGGCGCTGTGGCCTGAAACCGTCAGTGCCTTGATCGCGCACTCCGCCGAGTGGACACCCGCGATGCACGCGCGGTTTGCGACTGATAAAAGAAAAACGCATCGGATCTCGCTCTTGCGCCGTTACGGCATGGGCGTGCCCGACCTCCTCCGCGCCACCCGGAGCGCGACTGACGCCCTCACTCTCGTGGCCCAGGATGTGATCCACCCCTTCAGCGGCACAACGATGCGGGAGATCCACTTCCATGCCCTGCCCTGGCCGACTGACATCCTGATGGAGCTGGGGGAGGCACAGGTGCGGCTTCGGGTCACGCTGTCGTACTTCATCGAGCCCAATCCTGCTAGCCGCGGTTGGCGGAGCCGCTACAGCTACGCCTCCCACGGTTTGCGTTTTGACATCCGGCGTGCGACCGAGTCTGATGTGGCCTTCCAGAAACGCATCAACCAGAAAGCGCTGGGTGAACAAGAACGCCGTCCCGCCTCCACCCGCGAAACCGGCGAGTGGTTCTTCGGCGCGGACCACCAACGCGCCCCTGGTTCTCTTCATTCTGACATCTGGACCGGCAACGCCGCCGACCTCGCCCAGCGGGGCGCGCTCGCGGTGTTTCCGGTGACGGGATGGTGGAAGGAAATCCCCGCCCGCCGCCACGGTACCAGCGGTGCGCGTTACTCACTCGTAGTCTCGATCGAGACCCCCCTCCAGGACGTCGACATCTGGACACCGGTAGCCGAACAGATCGGTATCGCAACCGCCATCACTATTCCCAACTAGCCTCGACCGCTCGTGCTGACCGGGGTGCTGGATCCGCCCATGTGTCAGGTAGCTGCGCTATTGCGGAACTCACCCGCCCGTTAACGCATTCGCGGGTCCCTGTTCGGCCGGGTGCTGGTCACCGCGTTGGCTGGCAGCGTGGAGTGCATCATGGAGACGTTGTAGAGGTTGTACTGGGTCATTGTGAAGTAGATGTCCCGTCCTTTCGAGTCTGGGTTCAGGAAGCCGCCATAGAGGTTCGGGTATTCCTGCGCCGTGGCGACTGGGATCGGCACGCCCCACGGCCCGGCCGGTTGCGGCGCCAGCCGGACCACGATGGCCTTGCGCGACTCGTCGAGGTACATCATTTCCCAGCTGTGCAGGATCTCGTCGTAGCGGACTGATATCTCCCCGACGGGCCCCGCCACGATGGGGGCAGCGGCTTCGCTGTCGCCGCGTTGCCAGGTTTTCCCGTTCCAGTACTCGTAGGCGGACTCATCGAGCAGTCGCTGTTCGGGCACCCGAGCGACGTGGGCGTCCCCGAAACGGCCGTTGGGGGTGCCGAAGGCGTAGACGTACCCGTCCCGCCGGGCGTAGGCGATCATCTGGAATTTCTCGTCGAGGGCCATGGTGTTGGGTCGGTGGGTGCTGGGGGCGTCCCGCCAGGTTTGCCCGCCGTCGTCGGAGTACGCGACGCCACCGTAATTCGTGATCCAGTGCCCGGGTTGGGTGAAGCTGCGCACCGACATGTAAGCCAGGTAATCGCGCCCGTTGACGTTGACTCCGCCGGTGGGGATCTTGGTCATCTCGACGCCGTCCCGCTTGAGCGAGGGCAGCAGCTCCTTGGCGTGGCCGGGGCGGTCGGTGACGAAAGTGAACGACATGCCCTCAGTGGGGTTGCGGTTTGTGCTGCTGGCCAGGGTGTTCGAGCGCCAGTCAATCCTGGTGGGATTCGCGAATCCGCTGCTGATCCCGGTCCATCCGGGACCGAAAGTGTCGCCGAAGGCGGCCAGGATCCGCCCCCGATCATCGGCCCACATGATCCCCAGATCGGTGCCCTTCACCTGGAAGCGGGCCTCGGTCGCGTTGATGGACGCGGCACCGGTGAGCACAGCTACCGGGTTTGCCACGCCCAGCGGTGCCGAGTGCGCCACCCCTGGCGCGGCCGCGCTGACCGTGACTGCTACAGTCGCCGCGCTGAGGATCGCTAGCGTTGCCCCGGATCGAGCTCGGTGAGTGAGCATCATCCTCCCCCTTCAGTGTGAACGCATGCGCTTGTTGCGCGGACGCAGTCATGCGTCAGCGTTCTGCCCCACTAGTAGTGACCCCGGCACTCGAAGGGGGGAAAGCAGTCCTCTCCAGTGCATTCCGTAGCGGTATGCGACCGGACTTAGCATAACCTCCGTCCCGCTACTCCTCGTGGGTGAAACCTATCCTGGTGTGTTCGTCACTGGTGCCTGGTGTGTTCGTCACAGTGTGTTTTTCACCAGCGCCGTGGGTGGCAGCCGATCAGGCGAGGGCTGTGCGGTACGCGTGGACCGTGGCCCGCGCGCAGGCTTGCCAGGTGTAGCGGGCCGCGTGCGCCTGCCGGGCGGTCGCGCCCGCCGGGTCGCGGCCAGCGCCGTCCACGCCGGCCAGCGCGGTGGCCAGGGCAACGGGGTCTCCCGGCGGGACCAGGGTGGCGAGGCCCCCGGCGACCTCCCGCAGCGCCGGCAGGTCGGAGCACACCACCGGTACGCCGGCCGCCATCGCCTCCAGCACGGGTAGCCCGAAACCTTCGTCGCGCGAGGGCAGCACCAGCGCCGCCGCGCTGGCCACCACTTGGCGCAGGTCAGCTTCGTCGAGGTAGCCCACGGCGTGCACCCGGGATGAAACCACCCGCGTCGGTCCCCAGCCCGCTGGCCCGGCGAGCACCAGTGGCGCGAGCTCAGGGTGCGCGGCGTGCGCCTCGAGCAGCACGCGCAGGCCTTTTCGGGGCTGCGCCGCGCCGACGAACAGCAGGTAGCGCGGCGGCAACCCCAGCCTCGCGCGCAGCGCCGGGGACGGCGGACCAGCACTCGACCAGGCGGGATCCACGCCCAGCGGGGTGACCACGATCCGCTCCTCGGATATGTCGAGCCGGCGAGCCACCTGCCGCGCCACCGCGGCGCTGGGAGTGCACACCACCGCCGCGCGGGCCACCGAGCGCCGGAGGAGCTCGGGCAGGTCACGCTGTTGCGGAGCCAGGAACTCCGGGTGATCCAGGAACGCCAGGTCGTGCACGGTGACGACCCCGCGGGCGCGCTTAGCCGGCGGCAGCACGAAGTTGGTGGCGTGCAGCACGTCCGCCTCGGCGGCCAGCAGCTCGGTCGGGGGCCAACCCACTCGGCGCCACAGCGCCCGCAGCGCCCGGGCCGGGACCGGCCCACCGCGCACCTTCACCCCCGGCGGCACCGCGGCGCGCAGCGCCGCTTGCCCACGCGCGGTGAACGCGGTGACCGTGACGTCCACATCGGCCCGCATCGCCAACTCCCGCACCAGCGCGGCGGTGTAACGCCCGATCCCGCTGCGCTGCCCCAACAGCGGCGTTCCGTCCAGAAGGACCCGTGAGTGGCGATGCGAGTTATCGGTCGCATTACCACTCACGGGTTATCCACAGCTTCCGGAGGCGGCCAGCGGCGCGTCGGGCCACTTCGCTGGGGCCGCCGGCGGTGAGGTAGGTGCGGGCCAGCGCGGCGTCTCGGCGTAGTGCGGCGGCCACCCCGACCCGGTGGCCGCCGCCAGTGGTGAGCGGGGCGGTGCGCGAGCGGTCAGGCGCGGGACGGGGGTGCCGGCAGAACTCGGCCAGCGGTGCCAGCGCCGCCTCCCAGGTGTAGCGCTGGGCCACCGCCGCGATCCGCTCCCGGCAGCCGGCGGCGAAGGCGTCGTCGTAGAGCACCCGCTCCAGCGCCGCGGCCAGCGCCGCCGGGTCTCCCGCGGGCACCACCACGCCGAGTTCCTCGGTGGCGACCAGCTCGGCGAAGGCGTCACCGCTGGTGGTGACGATGGGCAGCTGCGCCCACAGGTAGTCCAGCACCCGGGTCCGGAACGCGAACGTGGTCTCGACGTGCTCGAAGTGCGTGGTGACGCCGGCATCGGCGTCGAGCAGCCAGTTCTGCCGGTCGGCGTAGGGCACCCAGGTCTCGTTGAAGAACACCTGCCGCCCGGTGAGCCCGAGAGACTCGGCGAGCCGGCGGGCCTGCCCAGCCATGCCCATCTCGGGCACGTCGGGATTCGGGTGGCGCATCCCGAGGAACACCAGCCGCAGCTCCGGGTGCTCGGCGCACAACGCGTGCACGGCGTGCAGCAGGGTCAACGGGTCGAACCAGGAGTAGACGCCGCCCGCCCAGAGCACGACCTTGTCGCGCGGCCCCCGCCCTGACAAACCCAGCCCCAGGGTGTCGCGCAACCCGGGACCGGTGCGCTGCGGCGGCTTGCCGGACAACCCGAAGGGGGCCACCGCGAGCAGCGAACGGGTCGTCGGGTCAGCGTCATAGACGGTGGGGGACAGCCGCCCGATCGCGGCCAGGTGCCCGAGCCAGAAATGCCGCTGCCGCTCCGAAGCGCACAGGAAGAAGTCGCCGCGGCGCAGCTGGGCCGTCAACACGGCGGTCACCGCCTCGACGACCCGCCCGCGCGCCTCCTCGCCCAGATCACGGGTCTGCTCGAGTTGCTCGAGGTGCATCGGGTCGTAGATGTCGACGATGACGATGTGGTTGGACGTCTTTAACGACGGGATCTGCTCGAGCACGTGGCCTTGAAGGACTACCAACTGGGCCCAGGCGAGGTCCGGGGCGATCTGGCGCGCGGGGACCTGGCGCACGGTGAAGTCGGCGGGTGGTGGTGCGCAGTGCTGGTTGAGGCTGATCAGGCGCACGTCGTGCTCGCCGGAGAGCACCTCGGCCATGTTCCAGGCCCGGATCGCCGGCCCGGCCATCCGCTGCGACACCGCGTCCGCGG
>JBOHFJ010000245.1:0-7543 GCA_050699655.1 Pseudonocardiaceae bacterium | reverse complement strand
TGTTTTCCCTTTCCTCGGCAACGAGTTCCGTACCCTGCACTGACGATGACTCCTTCTGATTGCCGAATGGGCGAGCACTAGGGTATCATTCCTGGTGGTGCGTTCACCCTATGACCCCAAGGTGTGTTAAATTTCGTGGAAGCCGATCAATCGGCGGCTCCGTAACTTCCGAAGAAGTCCTTGCTCATGACGCAGAGTCGATTCTCAAACGAGGTTGATATCTGGAAGCGAAGCTGCTTGGAGTCGGGCACCCAGGGAAACTCCTTGATCGTCGCAACGGCTCTCGTGCGCGCTTCGATGCCAAAGGACCCTTCGGAATTACCGGTGTTGACCAAGGTTGTAAGTCTCAGCTTATCCCCGGGCCTGAGAATCGCCCCATCGAATTCGGCGGATTCATGAGAAGGGATGAGATTACCCATGGGAATAAACTCGGTCTCGATATCCTGCACGAAACACCTGTCCAGTGAGATGGAGCGAATTCCTGGCCATCGCACCACGACATCCATCTCGACGTCTCTGCCTGGATATAGCGCAACCCGCGTTGGTGGGAGAAAAGCCTCGAACCGATCTACGGCCATTATCATGTCCGCAGAACAGTTAACTATCGGGAACTTCTCGATCAACTCTGTGTATGCAATGTGGATATCGGCGCCACCTCGACCTTTTATCGCACTCGACTTTGGCCAGGGGTCGTGGAGAATGAACCCCTCTTTATCCCAGCCCACCAGTAGCATGCAATGGCCTGCGATGTCGAGCTTCTGCGCGACCTCGTCGGGCATGGGATATTGCTGGGTGCTGAAATGAATCCTAACGACCGCAGGCGCATTGCGAGCGAAGACAACTGCCTTAAAGAGGACAAAGTCGACAGATGCTATGAGTGGCAAGTTCGTGCGAATGAAGTCTGTCGACTGTATGCCGTCGCCAATCTTCGGTGCGATGTGTCCTGCCGGGTAATATTGAGCAGAAAGCAGTGAGTGCTCCGTTAGCAGGACATGCATCAAGTTCTCCGAAAATGACTCATGTCCTAGCTGGCCGGGAAGTTCCCAGCCAGCTTTTGCTGCGAGTTCAATCTGCTCTACTGGTGATTGTCCATGATGCAACGCGAGCATTTGGGCGATGGCCGCGCCAGACCAATGCTGTTTTTCCTGCTCGACGTAGGGAATGTTTGCTAGATGAAATTGATCTGGCAGGCTGGCAACTAGCTCGGCTTCGGTGCGAGAGAGACCAGGAAGAAGCTCGTCTACAATCGCGCGAGAATCCTTGTATCTGATGCTTGCTCTCATGGTTCGTGTCCCTCGCATGTATGAGGTTCCGATCCCCGGAAGGCCAGCGATCGGGGCCAAGCTTCGCTTTGAGCTTAGGGTTGATCCGGAGTTACAGTCCAGGCTCTCCGGGATAAGCCCCACCGAGATCACCCAAATGCAGTACTTTGGTTGCGTCTGGTGGCCGCTGACTGGACGGTTGGGACGCGCGGACGTGATCTAGCTTCGACCGGTTAGATGAAGATCGCTTAGTTGGGTTGAGCACGGTTCCGGTCGCAGCAGGTAGCGTGGACCGGTCAGTGGCTTGTTACGGCGCGGCGCAGGTGCGCCACAAGCTCGACCACTGTCTCCTTCCGGTTGAAGACGTGTGAGGCGATCATTAGGCGGTTATCGATCACGGCTACCTGGAAACCGTCACCGGCTAGCTTTCCCCGGACCTGTAGCGCCTGTCTCACACTGCCGAGCTCCACCGCGGTGATGCCGGAGAGCCGGCTCGCGCCGACGACCGTTGGCACCTGGAACCCCTGCTCGCGCAGCAGCTCGATGGCAAGCCTCGCGAGCGCGTCGACGTGGTCGCTGATGCGTTCAAACCCGAGCTCCAGCATGAGTTCGAGTGAGGAGCGCAGCGCGATCTGTGCCAGTTTGTGGCGACCACCGATTTCGAGTTTGTACCCCTCGGACTCCGGTGCGGCCGTGCGCTCTCGCTCATGATAGCTAACCGACTGGGTGTGTCGTGCGGTCGAATGGAAGTCGCGTCGAAAGTTCTCGACCAGATCATCTCGAATGTGCAGGAAACCTAGCCCCTCCAGCCCCAACGCCCATTTTCGACTGTTTCCCACCACGAATGAGGCTCGCCATGAAGACAAATCCAGCGGTAGCACACCGAGAGAGTGCACAACATCGACAACTACCTCAGCGTCGGCGTCTGCGGCCCGGCGGGTAAGCGTCTGCATGTCCCGTACCTGACCTGACCACCAGCACACGTGCGAGACGATGACCATGCGCACCGGCGCCACGGTGCGCTCCAACAGCTCCTCGAATGTTCGCACGGTGGTAACCTGGCATCCCGTTCGGTTTGCAAGCTGCTCGAGGAAGTGTAAGTAGCGGGGATACTCACTGGCTAGCGCGAGGATGGTGTCGGCAGGCCCCCATGAGCGCGCGCTCAGCACCATCGCGACCCCCTCGCTGGCGCTTCCGGTGAACGCGAGTGTGGCCTCAGGCGATCGGAGCGCTCTGGCAAGCGCTGCGCGGGAGCCATTGGCGTAGCGTCCCCAGGTCACTTCGTCGTCTTCGTCGGGCACCAACCTGCTGCCGATACATTCCGCCAGTGTCTGCGCTGTGCGCCGGGGCAGCAACGCTCGATAATACGCGGCGAAGTATCGGTCGGCATTAGGGTTGAAAAGTTGCGCGACTTCGGGCTCGTCACGGATCGGACAATCCACGCTTGCTCCGAATCAGAACCAGACGCACGGGCGCACGGGCGCACGGGCGCACGCTAGCAATATATCATGGTGTCGTGCTCGCCGGGACCCGGTTCTGGGAACAGCACCATGGAACTGGCCTCGTGGAAGGAGCCGACGCCCCCGCTGGTGTTTGTCTTGGTCAGCACGGTCACGTCTTCGTCGCGGCTGGCGGCCACTCCCGCTGGTGTTGTGAGCGTCCGTCTGAGGGATCGACGTTGAGGCCGCGTCGGGGTCGGCTGGCGCACTAGCGGCTACTGCGGCACGAACGGCAACTGCGTGCAGGTTGCGCCCACGCCGGTCGGGTGTTGGTGCGCGACTCCAAGAACCCCGGCGGCCCCGCGCTGGCGCTGCCCCCCGCCACCGGCGATCCTTCCTGGCCACCCTGACTCCCGGCGACTGTCCGCCCGCGCTGCGCCTCGCTGGCCGGCGCCGTCCCAGGGTGACTGTGCCTGGCGCAGCCGGGCGGTGCGGTGCGCTGACAGTGACATCAGGTACGTGACCCCGCTCAGCTCCGGGCGCCTGTGCTGGCGCCCGGGCGAGGCGCTGGTGTGTGAAGCACTGCCGGCACCTGTGATTCTTTCACAGTGAGAACCTGACGAACACCACTTGCTGCCCCCCCGAGTCGGCGCGATTATTGGTGCATAGCAAGGAGCGGCCAGCAAGCGAATGAGAGGGGGAACCCAGTGGACAACGGATACGAGGTGTACTGCATCACGGACCCGTTGTTTTACGACTCGATGTCCGGGCGCAACCGGGCGGAGTCCTACGATGCCGCTCGGCGGCCGCTTCCGGACGGTTGGGAACGGCGGAACCTGGAAAACTGGGTGGTCATGAACCCGGTGGGCGCCACCGTACCCCCGCAAGGCTGGAAAATCCACGCGTCGGCGTGTCTGGACAATGCCGAAAGAATTCTCGAAGCCGTGTGGGACTACTGCGTGCCGCGCCGGATCACCTTCAAGTTCCTAGCCGCGCGACACGTCGTCCACCTGCAGAACGCGAAATATGCGGCGCGGGGCTCCAGCGGCAAGTTCATCACGATCTACCCGACCGATATCGACGCGCTCGGTACGATCCTGCACGACCTGGGGGAGCGGTTGGCCGGTGAGCCAGGCCCCTACATTCTCAGTGACCTGCGCTGGAACGAAGGCCCGCTCTACGTTCGCTACGGCGGTTTCGCGCTGCGGCACTGCCTGTCGGCCCGGGGTGAACAAGTTCCGGCCATTGAAGACCCCAGCGGAGCGCTGGTGCCCGACCGCAGGGACGCGGTGTTCTGCACCCCACCGTGGATCACCCTGCCGGACCTGCTCGTTCCGCAACTCGCCGCTCGCAACGCCACCACTGTGCGGGAGTTGCCCTACCGCGTGGAGCGGGTTCTGCACTTCTCCAACGGCGGCGGGCTCTACGAGGCGATCGATCAGCGAACCGGCGCTCGGGTGGTGTTCAAGGAGGCCCGTCCGCATGCCGGGCTCGCCGCCGATGGCGCCGACGCGGTCCAGCGACTGCGCCGCGAGCGGGAAACGCTCGAACGCCTGGCGGGCATCGACGGGGTGCCCGCTGTCCATGACCACTTCACCGTGGGCGAGCACCACTTCCTCGCGCTGGAATTCATCGAGGGAACCGCGCTGAACAAGGTTTTCGGGCAGCGCTACCCGATGAACGACCCGGCCGCCGGTCCAGCCGAGTTCGCCGCCTACACCGACTGGGCGTTGCGGGTGTACGCCAAGGTCGAAGAGATAGTCATGGCCATTCACGGCCGCGGGGTCATCCACGGTGACCTGCACCTGTTCAATATCCTCGTCCGGGATGACGACGAGATCACGCTGATTGACTTCGAGGTCGCGGCGGGAATCGACGAGGAACGCCGACCCACCCTGGGCAGCCCCGCTTTCGCCGCCCCGCGGGACCGGACCGGCTTCGATATTGACCGGTATTCCCTGGCCTGTCTGCGACTGGCCCTGTTCCTCCCCTTGACCAGCATCATCCGGCTCGACCCCGAAAAGCCAGCGGACTTCGCCGAGGTCATCACCGAACATTTCCCGGTGCCGCCCGCGGCGCTGGCCGAGGCGGTTCGGACGATCACCGGAATCAGCGGCGCCGACCAGGCCGCACCCCGCCGGCGCACCAGAGCTCTCCCACCGCTGCCCGATGGCTTGACGGGCTGGACCGCCGCCCGGGACTCGATCGTCGCGGGGATTCTGGCCAGTGCCACCCCGAAGCGCCCCGATCGGTTGTTTCCCGGTGACATCGCTCAATTCAGCACCGGGGGCCTTAACCTCGCCCACGGCGCCGCGGGTGTGCTCTACGCGCTGTCGGTCACGCGGGCCACCCGGTACCCCGCCGGGGAGCACTGGCTGCTTGAGCGGGCCGCCGCGGCGCGACCCGGAACGCGGTTGGGTCTCTACGACGGGCTGCACGGCGTGGCACACGTGCTGGCCGAGCTGGGATACCGGCGAGCCGCCCTTGACCTGATCGACTTCTGCCTCGATGAGCAGGGTGACCAGCTCGGCACAGATCTGTCCGGCGGCCTGTCTGGCATCGCGCTCAACCTGGCCCACTTCGCGGGCTTGGCTGGCGAGCCCGCGCTGTTCGACCACGCGCTGCGCACCGCCCAAGTGGTCGCCGACCGGCTCGGGACCGCCGAGGGCGTCGGCACGGTCAGCGGCGGGGATCACCCATACGCCGGGCTGATGCACGGCTCATCGGGACCGGCGCTGATGTTTCTGCGGCTCTACGAACATACCGGTGACCGTGGGTTCCTGGAGCTGTCGGCGACCGCGCTGCGCCAGGATCTGCGCCGTTGTCTGGTGCGTGAAGACGGCTCGATGCTGGTCAACGAAGGCTGGCGGGCCATGCCCTACCTGGACCGGGGCAGCGCGGGCATCGGGATGGTTCTAGAGGAGTACCTCACTCACCGGGACGATGAAGAGTTCGCCCGCGCCGCGGCCGCTATCCGCCACGCCGCGCGGTCCCGGTTCTACATCCAGCCGGGTCTGTTCAGCGGCCGAGCCGGAATGATCCTCTACCTCAGCCGGGCGTACCCACCTGGGCATGCGATCTGGAACCAGGAGGTGGCCGCTCAGATCCGGCGCCTTGGCTGGCACAGCGTCGACTACCAGGGTCACCTCGCTTTCCCCGGTGAGCAGCTGCTCCGGCTGTCGATGGACTTGGCGAGCGGCGCCGCGGGCGTGTTGCTCGCGCTGGGTGCGGCTGTGCTGGAGCACCCCATTGGTCTCCCGTTCCTCTGTGAACCCCGGCAGTCCCCGCCGCACGATGCCCCCGTGCCGGCGACGCTGCTGGGGAGGAACGGGCTGGTATCCGCGTCGACCTACGGAGGAGGTGAACACAATGGTGCTTCTCGACCTGCAGGCCCTGGAGCTGTCCTCGGAGCTGAACGGCTGCGACGACCGCTACGACCACGACCGCTGCTGCGGAAGTGACATCAGCCTGCTGCTCTGCGGCTGAGGCTTCATCACGGGTGGTCCGGGGCAGCCGGCGTTGCCCCGGACCACCCAATGAACCAGATGATTCTCTAGATCATCACGACAATGCGGAGGTCGCGTGAACAGCGATCCGGCCGGGGTGCGCAATCCGGTGTATCGGCGCGCGGACCGCTTGCTGCTTTTGACGGGTCGACAGGGCGGGGTGTGGCTCTGGGCCGTAGCGCTGACCGCGCTGGTCAGCGCGGGTGCCGAAATCCTGCTGCCTACCGCGCTCGGTCGCGTTCTGGATGCGCTGCCCACGGGCGGCCACATCACCGGGGCACTGCTCGGCTGCGCGGGGCTGATCGCCCTCATGGTGGTCGTCAAGGTGATCGGTGACATCGCGACCGGAGCGAGCAACGCCCGGTGCATGGCCTGGCTGCGCATGACGCTGGTCGGGCATATCCTGCAGATCGGCCCGGCGGCTACCCGCCGTTTCGAACCCGGAGACCTGGTGACCCGGGTCACCCGCAACGCCAGCGAAGCGGGACAAGTCGGGGTGACTACGGTCATGGTCGGTGTCGGCCTGCTCCCGCCGCTGGGCGCCATCATCGCCTTAACGTTGATCGACCCCTGGGTGGCGCTCACCGCGCTGGTCGGTCTGGTGACGATGGCTGGGCTGCTGCGGGTGTTCGTCCGGGGCAACACCGAGACCATCCGGGGCTACCTGCACAGCCAAGGGTTGATCGCGGCCCGGTTGCTCGACGCGCTCTCCGGTGCCCGCACGATCGCCGCCGCTGGCAGCATTGGGTTCGAGCGGCGACGGATCCTCCAGCCTTTGCCGGGCCTGCGCGAGCATGGCGAGCGGATGTGGCGCAACCAGGCGCGGATCACCGGCCAGACCGCCGTGATCAAGCCACTGCTGCAGCTGTCCGTGGTCGCTGTCGCCGGCTTCGGGTTGGTCGCCGGCCGGCTGAGCGTCGGTGAGCTGTATGCCGCGAGCCGGTACGCCGTGATGGCCGCTGGCATCGGCTCGGCGGTGGGACTGCTGAACAAGCTTTCTCGGGCGCGGGCGGGTGCCCTGCGCGCGGCTGAGGTGCTCACCGAGCCGGTGACCCCATACGGCGCGGCGCGGCTGCCTGACTGTGCTGCTGGAGGTGGTCGGGCTGATGGTAGTGGTCGGGCTGATGGCGGTGGTCGGCTCGAGTTCTGCGGCGTCCGGGTGTCCGCCGCCGGAGAAACCGTCATCGACGGGCTCGACCTCGTCGTCCCGGCTGGCGCCACGGTGGCCGTGGTCGGCAGGTCTGGCACGGGCAAGTCGCTGCTGGCCGCGCTGGCCGGTCGGCTCGCTGACCCGGAGCGGGGCCAGGTGCTGCTCGACGGAGTGGCGTTGCCCGAG
>JBOHFJ010000244.1:0-7548 GCA_050699655.1 Pseudonocardiaceae bacterium | reverse complement strand
TCCTCGGTGAGGTCGACCGGCAGGATCCGGAACTTGCGGATCGTCTCGGCCTTCGAGACGGTCTTGTTGGCGGCGTCCACCGCGCGCTGCACCTCGGCGCGCAGATCGTGATCGTCGATCAGATCGGCGGCGCGGTAGCCCGCCGGCTTGCCTCGCTCGGCGCTCCAAGGCGGTATGGCCTCGGCGTCGAGGGTGATCAGAGCGGCGATAAAGGGCCGCTTGTCGCCCACCACCATGCACTGGCTGATCAGTCGGTGGGCCCGGATCCGGTCCTCCAGCGCGGTGGGTGAGACGTTCTTGCCGGCCGCTGTGACGATGATCTCCTTTTTCCGGCCGGTGATCCGCAGGAAGCCGTCCTGATCCAACTCCCCGAGGTCGCCGGTGCGAAACCAGCGCTCGACGATCGCTTCCTCGGTGGCTTGCTCGTTGTGCCAGTACCGGCGCAGCACACCGGGGCTCTTGATCAATACCTCACCGTCATCGTCGATCTTGATCGTCACACCGGGCAACGGCTGGCCCACGGTGCCGATCTTGACGTGTTTCTCGGTGTTCACTGTGGCGGGAGCGCTGGTCTCGGTGAGCCCGTAGCCTTCGAACACCGGCATCCCGACACCCCGGAAGAAATGCCCGAGCCGCTCGCCCAAGGGTGCCCCACCGGAGACCGCGGCGAGACACCGGCCGCCGAGCACAGCCCGGAGCTTGGCGTAGACCAGATGGTCGAACACCGCACGCTTGGCCCGCAAGGCGAGCCCGACCCCGCCGGCGTCGTGGGCACGGCTCCACTCGACGGCGGTGGCGACGGCGAGGTCGAAGATGCGGCCCTTGCCCTGGGCATGTGCCCGCTGGCTGGCCGAGTTGTACACCTTTTCGAACACCCGAGGCACCGCCAGCACGAACGTGGGCTGGAAATCAGCCAACTCGGTGACCAGATTGTTCGTATTGGGGGTGTGGCCGAGGGTGATCCGCGCGTACACGCAGCAGCACTGGATGATGCGCGCGAACACATGCGCCAGCGGCAGGAACAGCAGCACAGAGTTCCCCGGTTGCATCAGGCTGGGCAACGTCGCCACGGCCGCCCGAGTCACCCCGAGCAGGTTGCGGTGAGTGATCTCGCAACCCTTGGGCCGCCCCGTGGTCCCCGAGGTGTAGATCAACGTCGCCAGATCCTCGGCGCCCACCGCGCTGGCGCGGGTGCGCACGGCGTCGTCACTGATCCCGGCACCCGGGGCGCTGAGACCCAGGGCGATGAGCTCGTCGATCGCCGCGGCGGAGCCGCTGCCGCCGCTTGCCGGATCGATCCGCCAGATCAGAGCTCGCCAGATCAGAGCCGGCCCACTCGGCTGATCAACTAATCCCTGGACCAGGTCGCGGTGCTCGGCGGTCTCGACCACCACCGCCTTAGCGCCCGAATCCGACAGGATCCACTCCACCTGCTCCGGGGCGGATGTCTCATAAATTGGCACTGTTGATCCGCCGGCGGCCCAGATCGCGTAGTCCAGCAGCGTCCACTCGTAGCGGGTCTTGGACAGCAGCGCGATCCGATCGCCGTGCTCGATGCCCGCCGCGATCAGGCCCTTGGCCACCGCCGTGACCTGGTCGGCGAATTCCCGCGCGGTGACGTCCAGCCAGCCGCCGTCGACCCGGCTGCGGAAGCTGACGCTGCCAGCGAAGCGCTCGGCGTTGGCCCACACCGCATCAGTGAGGTTCTCCAGGTCATCCACCGTGGTGGTGGCGGGGACCGTGAACTCCCGCATGGGTACCTCCGTAGCAAGGGGCCCGGCCAGTAGGGGTTTGGGCCAGTAGGGGTTGGGCCAGTACCGCGTGGCAACGTATCGCGATCCTCGTTTCGTCCGACAGTCCCGTCGCGTGCGAGTAGCCTGCGCGCCATGGCGCAGATGTCCACCCAGTCCATCGTCATCAACGCTGATCCACAGGCGATCATGGACGTCATCGCCGACTTTTCTGGTTACCCGCGGTGGGCGTCGACGGTGAAGAACGCGGAAGTGCTCGTCCCTGGCGTTGGTGGTCGCGCGGAGCGGGTCCGGTTCTGGTTGGACGCTGGCCTGGTGAAGGACGAGTACGTGCTCGATTACGTCTGGTCGGTGGATGGCTTGACGGTGGCCTGGGAACTGGTTGAAGGCCAGCTGCAAAAGGCGCAGCATGGCTCCTACGTCCTGGAGCCCGTCGGCGCGGAAACCAGGGTAACCTACAGCCTGGCGGTTGACCTCGTGATCCCTATGATTGCGATGATCAGGCGAAAGGCCGAGAAGGTCATCATGGATACCGCGCTGAAGGAGCTCAAGCGCTACGTGGAGCCCTGAGCCGCCCGGAGCGTTGTGTCCCCGCTGCCGTGCTCCGTACTCTGGGTGATGCGCGGCCCGCGAGTCGGCCGGAGAGTCCTCAGGAAGGATCGGTAGGCGGTGTTCTACTGGCTGCTCAAACACCTGCTGCTCGGCCCGCTGATGCGGCTGGCATGCCACCCGCGGGTCCGGGGTGCTGAGCACGTCCCGGGGCGTGGTGGCGCCATTCTGGCTAGCAACCACCTCGCGGTCGCCGACTCGTTCTTCCTGCCGCTGATGGTCCGTCGCCGGGTCACGTTCCTGGCCAAGCGGGAGTACTTCACCGCTCCTGGCCTGCGCGGATGGCTTACCCGGCAGTTCTTCAGCGCCACCGGCCAGGTCCCCATCGACCGCTCCAGCGCATCGGCCGCGCAGGCCGCCCTGGACACCGGAACACGGTTGCTGGCACAGGGCAAGTTGCTCGGCATCTATCCGGAAGGCACGCGGTCTCCGGATGGCCGGTTGTACAAGGGAAAGACCGGCGTCGCCAGGATGGCGCTGGAAGCCGGTGTCCCGGTGATCCCGGTCGTGATGGTGGGCACCGACAAAGTCAGCCCGATGGGGACCAGGATGTGGCGGCCGCATCCGGTGGAAATACGATTCGGCCCCCCGCTGGACTTCTCGCGCTACGCGGGTCTGGACGGTGACCGGTTTGTCGAGCGGGCCATGGTTGACGAGATCATGTACGTCTTGATGGAGCTTTCCGGCCAGGAGTACGTCGACAAGTACGCGACATCACTCAAAGAGCGCTAAGTCCCACCGCTGGCCGTCAAGGCGTTCTGACCGCTGTCCGAGCGAGCACTCGCACCGCGCCTCAGGCGACAGCCTGGGCGACGCGCTGGGCGATGTGGCGCAGTTCGCGCACCCTCGGACGGAAGGCCGCGTCGCCCTCCAGTGGGGCGGCGGTCTTGGCGAGCCTTCGGGCGTCGATGGCGATCCGCGTGGACCGCAGGGACGCGGCTGCGTCGAGGGCCTGTCCGGCGAGGTCGAGGCCGCGGTGGGGGTCGTCGAACCGCAGCACGAGGCAGGCGATCCGGAGCAGGTCGAAGCTGCGGGACCGTGCCCGGTCAGCCGGGCTCAGGTCGTAGGAGGATTGCAGGCGGTGCTCGGCCATCGTGGCGATGCGGGCGTCGTCGGCGTGCATGGCCGCGTCGAATAAGGCACGCCCGCCCTCGCAGGTCATCTGCGCATCGCTGTAATACCGGGCCCAGGCCGAATGGTCGGGCTCGGCGGCCCGCTGAGCGAACAGGTCATCGGCCTGTCCGACAGCGCGTTCGACAGCGGCAACGTCGCCCTGGTGGCCGAGTGCCTGAGCCTCGACGGCGATCAGGGTGGCCCGCGCCACCGGGGACAGGTGCCGGTCATCGCCATGCGCGAGCCGCATGAGGTCCAGGCCGAGATCGTTGCGGTCCAGCCGGATGGCTTGGTAGGCGGCGCTGGTGAGGGTATACGCCCGCTGTTGCACGTCACCGGCCTCGGCGGCGAGCTGGAGCGCGACGAGGAAGAACCGGCGGGCAGCGATGTGGTCGCCGCAGTCGAACGACATGAACCCCGCGACGTCGGCTAGCCGGGCGGTGGCCGACTGCCAGGACCGGCGGACCGCATCGGACATGGCGGACTTGGCCAGCACCTCGCAGCACCATTCCAGTTGCCCGGCAGCGGCGTTGCGGGACATGCCACCACCGAACAGCCAGTCGGAACTGTCGAAGAACTCCGCGACGTGGTTGAGCTGCTCAACATGATGCTCGTCGATCCGGGCCGGGACGGCGGTGCGGTGTAACGCGCCGCGCAGTATGGCCGGGAGCTGCGCAGACAGCCCGCCGAGCGCGGCGGAGCTGGCATAGCGGATCAAGTCCCGGTCGAGCATCACGTCCTCCGCCCAGGTCGGCTCACCCCCGACGATAGCCGGTGCGACGATCAGAGTCGCCTCTGCCGAGCGGGGGCAGTACAACCCCAGGTCAGCGTCCGAGGTGGCGCCGAGCAGCGTCCGGAAGGCAGCCCGGTATGCCGCACTCGGCCAACGGATCTCGCCTCGCTCGACCTTGGAGATGTAGTCGGCGTCGATCCCGCAACCCCGCTCGGTGGCCTGTTCCACCAGCTCAGCAGCCGTCGCGGCGAGTTGAGCCTGGGTGAGAGCCCGGGTGCGCCGGGCACGTCGAAATGCCACGTTCGGGCAAGCGCTCATAGCCGACCCCCTCCACTTGTCGTTGCCGCGCACTGTAGCCCAGCAGGCACGGCAGGTGGGCGAAATGCGGCAATCATCCGAGATAGTCTCCTACCTCGTCTGTCGGCCCGTATCAGTTCCCCCGCGCGCGCGTCCACGCGAAGCTCGTTACATGAAGCACACCAAGAGCAAGGCGCAGCGGGGCCTGGTGACTCGACGCATTGTGTACGCAAGCCACCAGCGCCCGCACGCTCGGCACCAAGAACTGAAGGTGGACGTCCGGAGCGAGACGCTCATAGACACGGAATACGCGGCGGCGCTGGTAGCCGTCCGCACACCCCTGCCGCTGGCTGACATAAAAATCCTCAGGATAGAAACAGGCTAAGCGCCTTTGCCGTCTTCAGGCGGCCGCGTGGCGCCAGGCACAGATCCCGACAGGACGCAGCACTGAGAACACAAGAAAGGCTAGGATATTCGCCGTGCAAGGGATTAATGTTGATTCTTGGGTGCAGATCGACCCTCACTGCGAGATTGCCTGCACCGTGGGAGATGGCCGGGTCCAAATTCAATTCGGCGAAGAGCGCTCCACTGTACTATACCTAATCGTCCCGGAAGAGGCCCTGGAAAAACTGGCCCACATGAGCACGGACGCGCTTCGCAGAATTCGCGCGAAGTCAGACGCACCCGAGCGCGCCGAGAACAAGACAGTATGAGGACTTGATCCCCACTGGTCGGAGCGACGCGGTTAGGTAGCTGCGAGCGCCTCTCGAATCTTGTCAGCGTAGCGCTCGGCCGGGTGCTCTGAGTCGTACGGATGGCGCGGTCCCAGCCAGAACCGCAACCCGTCTTTCTTTCGCCGAGGGATCACATGCAGATGCAAGTGGGGGACGGATTGGCTCACAACGTTGTTGATAAGAATCATTGATCCGTCAGCCTCCAGACCGGTTTCGACGGCGCACTCAAGTCTTTGTGCTTCCGTGAAAAATTCTTGCACCCGATCCTCTGGTAGCTCACTCATCAGGAGAACATGGATCTTCGGGACGAGCAGGACGTGACCGTGGAACAGCGGCCGATGATCCAAAAAAGATATCAGGCGATCGCTCTCGTGAATGAGTGTCACTTTCTGTTCGCCCCTGAGCACGGCACAGAACTCACACTTCATGTCGCTCGTAGCTCGTTCGGCAACGGCCTGAGTATGGCCGCTGTCAAACAAACTGGCCTGACCACGTTGTGAGGTCATGAGAACTCCTAACTTATGGCCCTTTGCGCGCTACCTTAGCGACCAGCGCGCAGCGCCCCCCACCGACGCCTGCGCGGCACCCCTGACGGCCAAGACAAGAACGGCGAGGGGCCACGTGATGGGCCGGTGCCACCGGCTGGCTGACCGCCAGTAGAAGCGGGCCGCCCCGACGTGGTGGTGCAGGACGGACCGGAGCCGACGATGCCGCGACGAGCGCCCCCGGGAGTGGATGATCGTCGCGGCTGGTTCGTACACGGTTTTCCACCCGGAGCGCCGCAGCCGGAAGCATAAGTCCATGTCCTCGACGTACAGGAAATACCGCTCATCGAAGCCTCCCACGCTCTCCCACGCGCGCCGCGGCAGCACCATGCAGGACCCCGACACCCAATCCACCGCGGAAGACTGGTCGCGGGGAGTGTCAGCGGCGTGGTAGCGACGGGTTGCGGGATTGGCTGGCCATACCGGGCCGAGTAGCCCGTGGACCGCGGCCGTCATCATGTTGGGAAAGGATCGCCGGCTCGGATACTCGGCACCGTCATCGTCAAGCGTGCGAGGCCCCACACAGCCCACAGTCGCGTCTGCTTGAGCCCTCCCGAGCAGAGCGCACAGCGCGCCGGGCGTCATCCGCGCGTCCGGATTCAGAATGAGCACCCACTTCGCGGAGCCCCCCTGCAGCCCCTGGTTCACCGCCGCCGCGAAACCGAGGTTCGAGTCGTTCACGATCACCGCGCAGGCCCGCTGCCGCGCGGTTCCCACGCTGTCATCGCAGGAGTGGTTGTCCACCACGACGACACGCGCCACGATGCCGTCCTGGCTGGTGAGCGAGTCAATGCAAGCCGGAAGATCCACGGCACTGTTGTAGGACACCACGACACAGTCGACCTCTGTCAGAACAGCCACGGCCAGCGAGCGTAGCCACACGGAATTGCTTCACCGAAACGGGCCAACCTTGCGCCCTTGACTGATCAGCTCTAACATCGGCCACTACGTTTCGCGTCAGGCTCACCAGCTCGCCCACCGGACCGAAGTGCAACCTGCCCTTCCGCGCAGAGTTGCCGGAGAACCCAGAATTCGCCTCGGGCCGCTACGACACCGGTCTGATCGCCCGGATGCGCCCTAACCGCTACCGGTCGGGCAGGGTCTAGGCATTGAGGCCCATGCGGTAGGCGATCCCACGCAGTTCGCGGCCCGCTGCGGTGTCGCGGCGCAGCCGCGGGAGGAGGCCAGTGACCGCTTCGCGCGCGTAGATGTTCGAGCGGAGACGTAGCGCGGCGAGCGTTTCGCTCCGCTGGAACGCGGCTACGGCGTCGTATTCCCGGCCTCGCTGGGCGGCCAGCGCGCGTCCGGTGTCGAGCCAGTGTTTGGCCCGGCGTTCCGGGCTGGCGATGTGCGCGGGCTGCACCGAGCCGGCCAGCTCGACGGCGAGATCACTGTCGCCGCGCTCCAGGGCGGAAGTCATCCGGTACATGGCGACGTTCGTGGGTCCGAAATAGGCCACGTCCGGTCCGGTCTCGCCGGTGCGTTGGGCGACTGCGGCCGCCTCGGCCAGCCGTGTGTCCGACTCGCCGGTGTGGCCCGTGACGGCGGCCATCAGCGCGCTGACCATACACAATGCGCCGTAGCTGGCGAGTGCAGGGCTTCCGTTCACCTCTCCCGTGACGGATCGGGCAGCATCGGTCGCACGGCTGGCAAGGGCGTACGCATGGCTGTGGGCGCCCATCGGCAAGAGGGCGTGCACACGGGAGAATACGACGATCGCCGACCATGTGGGGTCGCGGAGGTCGTAGGCCGCCTGCGCACTGTGT
>JBOHFJ010000243.1:0-7598 GCA_050699655.1 Pseudonocardiaceae bacterium | reverse complement strand
GCTAGTGCGGTTGCCGCCACCGGTGCGCGGTGGTGACCTGGTGGCCGCGACGGGGTCCGCCGAGTCCAGTGGTCGTGTGTTGTCGCGGGGTGATCTAGCGCTGCCGGTGGTGATCGACGGTCATCCGTCGGATGGCCCCCTACACTGTGCGGGGAAACTGGACAGCACGCTGCACACGGTCGTCGAATTATCAGGAGAGGACGTGAGGCGACGGGTTTTCCTGCCGGGGGTTGCGTTCACCGCGGCGGCATTCGCTGAGCCGGCGCTGTTCGCGTTGACCGCGCCAGCGGTTGGCGACGTGGCGCGGGATGCCGGCGGCACCCGTATCGGCATGATCGATGTGGAGATCCTCACCGACCACATCGAGCACCTGCGGCGGATGGACTTCCGCTACGGATCGGGCCGGATACGTCGACTGTGCCTTCAGCTGCTGCACGACGAGGCAGCCACCCTGCTACACGGCAACTACTCGGATTCGACCGGCAGGGCGCTGCTCACAGCGGTGGCGCAGGCCGCTCAGCTAGCGGCGTTGATGGCCGTCGACGTGGGCCGTCACGCCCTGGCTCAGCGGTACTACATCCAGGCCCTCAACCTGGCGATGAACGCGGGCAACCGGCTGCTCGCGGCGAACATGCTCAGCAACATGAGCTGGTTGACGATCCAGAACGCGACCGGGCAGCGCTGCGCCCACCAGGCGGTAGCACTGGCACGAACGGGGACGACGGTGGCCGGGAAGGCGACACCGACCTTGGCGGCCCAACTGAGTGCGGTGGAAGCCCAGGCACACGCGCTATGCCGAGACACCAGCGCCACCCGCACCGCGGTGCTGGGAGCCGAGCGGCACTACGAACGATTCCGCCCCGACGGCGAGCCGCCGTGGTCAAGTTTCTACACCGAGGCCGACTTGGCCGCTGAACTGGGCAGAGCGCTTCGGGACGGCGGTGAACCAGCAGCTGCCATCCGGCTGATGACCCGCGCGTTGGACAGCTACGAACCGTGGCGGGTACGAAGCCGCTGCCTCCTGCAGACCGATCTCGCCACCGGTTACCTGATCGAAGGCGACCACGAACAGGCGGCGGCGCTGACTCGCGATGCGCTGAACACAGCAGACCAGGTCAGCTCCGGCCGAACAGTCAGCCGGATTCAGTCGCTCCAGCAACAGATGCGGCCACTGCGCTCAGTGGGCCTGATTGAATTGGACGAGGAGATCACCGGCTTTCTGCGCAGCGCCCACGACGAGGACATCACCACATGATCAGTGACGGCGTCGAGTCCAGTCACGAATAACAGGCATTGGCCTGGCTGGTGTTCATCCGTGTGCGGCCGGCATCGTCAGGTGGTGGTGGTGATGCGGGCGAGCTTGCGGCCGACCTTGAGGTAGAAATCGCCGGACTGGCCATCGAGCTTGTCCTTGACCACGGCGTCCAACGGCTCGCGGGCCTCCTCGGCGGTGATCGCCACCTGCTCCTGGCCGCCCTCGGACTCGACCACCAGACGCAGGCCGCCCTGCTCGGCGACACGGCGGACGTCACCGTTGCTCTTGGCGAAGCCCAGGGCTTTGACCGCGTCGGTGACCGACCGACCGAGGCCACTGATGGTGGGCAAATCTCCGGCCTCAGCGAAGGTGCGCTTGGAGAATCGGGCCACGAACTCCTCGCGGGCCAGCATCGCCGCATCCACACCGTGGATGGCGGCGGTGACCTCTCCGGCCAGGATCTTCTTCACTTCCATCGGATGCAGCGACCCGGCCTGCACCCGCTCAGCGGTGACGGCGAGTTCGGAATCCCGCCACTCCGACAGCGCCCGGAAGTACTGCTCCACCAGACGGTCGGGCACGGACATGATCTTGCCGAATATCTCACCCGCCGTGGCGGCGAGCGGCACGTAATTGCCCTTCGACTTGCTCATCTTGGCCCCGGTGCCGTCCGTGCCCTCAATGAGCGAGGTGGCGACCACCAACTCCGGCGTCTGCCCGCCGATGCCCATGACCTTGCGGCACATCTGCATGTTGAGGAACTGGTCGATCCCGCCGACCTCCAGGTCACAGTGGGTCTCCACCGAGTCCAACGCCATCACGACCGAGTACATCAGCTCGGCTATCGACAGGCCCTGCCCAGCGTCGAGGCGCTTGCGGAAGTCCTCGCGTTGCAGTGGCATGGACACCGGGATCCGCGCGACGATCTCGATGATCTTCGGCAGCGTGATCTGCCGCAGCCAGTCACCGTTGCGCCGGAACTGGGCACGCTCAAAGTCGAAGAACGGGGTGACCTGCTCACGGTAGGTGGCGAGGTTGCGGGCGATGTCCGCATCGGTCAGCGCCGGGCGATCATCGGAGCGGCCGGACGGGTCACCAATCTTCGCGGTCATGTCCCCCACGATGAACACGACCTGGTGGCCCATCCTCTGGAAACGGCTGAGGATGAGCATCGGCACCGTGTGCCCCAGGTGCACCTCGTGGCCGGTGGGGTCGATACCGAACTTGGCGATGAACCGGCGGCCCTTTTTCTCGGCCGTGATAATCCGCTCGGCCAGTGCGTCGGCAGAGGGCTGAAGTTCCTGGGACCGGGGGGCGACCAAGGCGGCCTGCTCGGCCGGGCACAGGTCCGACAGGTCCAGGCTGCGGCGCCGCGTAGTCTCGGTCAGCAGATCACGCACGGTGGCGCCGACCGCAAGGTCCGCGCCCGCGAGCAGGGCGGTAACGCGGTCAACGGACTGGCTCAGTCGGGTCATTGAGGCTCTCCGAGACGTAGGGTGTTGGTGCTATCCTATCGAGCCGAGGAATCTGACATATGAGCTGGTACGCGATGGAATCTTCGGGCGTCGGAGATTCCATCGCTAACAGGCGACGCGCTGGGAAGAATCGGGGTGCCCGCCAAAATCTCTGTTCATGCGTCTACAAATCGCGGTCAGCGTAGTAACCGTGGTTACAGTATCTTCTGCGGCGGCGTCGAAGTCCTTCTACTCGACGTAGCGGCCGAGCGCGAGCCCAGCTAAAGGTGCGGGCTGTTGGGAAGTCGACCCAGGACCGGCAGGGGTGCGAAGGCTTCGGCATAGCGCACGCCGATACGGCCACCGTGCAGCCGGCCTAGCGTTTCGGCCATCGGCGCGAAGTACTCGTCAATGGGTTGGGACCCATGCGCGGCCAGGGCGCGCCTCTTCGTCTCCCACATGCTGGTCACGTCCACGATCACCGGCAAGTGCAGGGGGTGGCCGTCACGGCGGAGGTTGTGGTATCCATCGCAGGTGTAGACCCGGCGCGGGTGCCCGGTCGCGATCACGACCTTGGGAACAGCGGTGAGCAGAGTCTGTGCGGTCCGCTGGTGGTCGGGGTGGATGTCGTCGGTGTTGTGGGTGATCACGACCTCGGGGCGCAGTTCGGTAAGCAGGCCGCGCAGCGCGTCGGTGGTGAGCTCGTCGAGCAGGCGTAACGCGGCGCCGAGGATCTCGGCGCCGGCAGCGGCCTCCCGGTCGCGTACTTCATCGGTTCGGGGTACCGCGATGGTGACCGACGCCCCGGCCTGGGCGTGAACGGCCAACGTGCCACCGGCCCACAGCTCCGCGTCGTCCGGGTGAGCCATGACCGTCAGCACCGAACCGGCTGGGCTCACCACAGGCCGAGCTGTTCGACGACATCCGCTGGGCGGGGCAACTGCGGACTGGCCTGGCCGGTGGGCCACCGTGACAGCTCCAGGCCGGTATTCAGGCGGATCATGTCACGCCACTTGAGGGCGAGTTCGAACTGCTCGGCCACCGCCCGGGCGCGGCCGGTGGCGAGGCGACCGCACGCTGGCAGGTCATCCAGGGTCACGCCGCCGTCCAGCAGCGTCGCCGCGGTCTTCGGGCCAATGCCGCGTACCCCGGGGATCTCGTCGGCCGGGTCCCCCGCCAGCGCCCGGAAATCGGTCCACTGCGCGGGAGTGACCTGGTGGCGGATGTATACCTCGTGCGGAGTCACCAGCTTGCGCCCCGTGCGGAACCGGGTGTTGAGCACCGTGACGTGATCGGTGATGAGCTGGTAGTAGTCCCTGTCCCGGGACATGATGATCACTGGGCGGGGTGCGGTGGTCGCGTGGACCACGGTGGCGATCACGTCGTCGGCTTCGGCGTACTCCAGCTCGATCCAGGCGATGCCGCAGTGGTCCAGGCCCCGTTTGACGTCGGGCAGGAATTGCAGCGGTAGCAGCGCTTGGTCGTCTGTGGGCCGGCTGGCCTTGTAGCCATCGTGGACTTGTCGGCGGCTCGCCGCCCCGTGCTCGCCGTCGAAGACCACGATGACCTCGAGGGCAGCTCCGGGCACGTCGTCGCGGATCGCTGCCCGCAGCAGCGCGAAGAAGGCGAACAGGCCGGTGAGCAGCCGCGTCTTGTCGCGGGAATAGATCGGCGCCGGGAACCCGAAGGTGGCACCCCACAGCAGATTGTGCCCGTCAACAAGCAGTAACGGGACCTGACTGTCGGTGCCGCCGAAGGTCGGCAATGGCAGCGTCGGCTGGAGGGGAAGTCGACTCATCAGCTCACCACCTTCAGGAGCAGACCAGCGATGTGGGCGGGCCGATAGTCCTGTGCTCGGGTGGAGCTGGCCCGTGAGGTTCGCTCGTAGCCTAGGGGGTCAGCCAGTAGTTCCCCGGCGGCGCGCCACAGTCCGAGGTGCCCGTGTTTACGGGGGACGAGGAGCCCGCCGTCGCCGATGAGCGCGGGGAGGTTGTCGATGTCGAAGGCCACCACGGGCGTCGCACTGGCCATTGCCTCCAGCGCGACAAGGCCGAACGTCTCGGCCAGCGACGGTACGATGACTACTGCGGATTCTCCGAGCCAGGTGGGGACCTGATGCCAAGCCAGACCAGGCAGGACCGTCACCCCGATAGGGGCAGCGAGGTCCCGGCAGGCGTTGAATAGCCGTTGCTGGCTTCTGGGCGCCGCCTCGAAACCGGCCGCACACAGCGCCACCTGCACCCGGTGGGTGAGCCGGCCGCCCACTGCGGCGGCGAGCAACTCCTCGACACCCTTCTCCGGGCCGAGGCGGGCCAGAACCCGGATCGGCCCGTGTTCACGGAGCCATCGGCGGCGAACCGTCGAGGGTGGGCACCCCTCGACGAGCAGCGCGTTGGGAACTAACCGCCAGCCGGTGGTGTCATAACCTCGACCAGAAGCGCATTGCAGCACCACAGCGGAGGGCGCGATCACCAGCTCGGCGCGGGCCAGCGCCGCAGCCATGTCGTTGTCGTGACCGACCACATGCAGCGCCAGCACCCGGCGGACCGGGCCGGTGGTTGGCATCACCCGGCCCAAACCCCACAGTCCGCCGACGTAGATCGCGGCGTCGACACGGTAGGCGGCGAAGAGGGACAACAACTCGTCCGACAGTCGTTCACCGGCGTTATCAATGGCCGCGCGCAGCGCCTCGTCCCCGCATGGGTCTGGAACCGCGAGCGTGTCGAGCACCACCACCGGCGCGTCCCCGTAGCTAGTGGGTGCGCGCCGATCAGCAGTAATGATCACAGCGTGGTGGCCAGCGGCGGCCAGGCCCACCGCCGATGCGGCGAGGGCGCGCTCCTTGCCGGCCGGTGCGTCCGGCCGCCAGGACACGAGGATGAATGCCAGAGTGGTCATGACCGCTGCACCGGTCCCGCGACGACAAGGTTCTCCACCGCTACGCCAGTGGGCGGGGCCGGCTCCCACGGGAAGCGCACCCAGTCATCGACAGTCCACAGCCACAGATCAGGATCGTGGATGGCACCGGCGTTGCGGCATAGCGCCACGGTGTGGATGGTTGACCCGCAGGCGAGGTAGTCGTTCAAGGCCGGCAGCAGCGCGTGGAACGTGGCACCTGTGCCGCAGATGTCGTCGACAAGCAGCATTCGCCCGGCCAGTCGCCGCCCGGCCAGTGTGGATGCCAGCCGCCGCACGTCGCAGGTCACGTGGCCGCTGGCCTGGGTGTAGAGGGCGTTGGTGGGGTTGTGCTGGGCGTCGACCCGGTACACCGGCGCGGCTAGGAGCGCACCGAGCGCCTGGGCTGGCGCGAGCCCTCCTTGGGCCACGCCGATCACCGCGGTGACCGGTCCGTGCCCCAGCTGGGTGGCCTCGGCGAGCAGCCGAATCGCCGCGAGGTACCCGTCCGGTGTGACCTGCAGGATGCGTCGGCGGGCGAATGTGCGCGCAGCCGTGGTTGGGAAACCGGTCATGCTGAGCCGTTCGGGGTGGTTATGGCGAGATCGGCCACCGTGGTCAGTGGCCGTACGCCGTCGATGTGCAACGCCCGTTCGTCGTTGCGCCACACGCGCCCATCGGCGCGCACGACCGTGAAACCCCCGGCGCTGGTGCGGGTCCGCAGCCTGATCCGCAGCCCCTCGGGTACCCGCAGCCCCGCGAGCACCCGGGTGGCGGCCGGGTCGGTGAGCATCTGGTCACGCAGCCGCCGGCCCGCGCCGATGGGCAGCATCTGCAGCAATGTCACCCCGCCCACGCCGAGTTCGGCTGCTAGGTCCACCATCTGCTGCGCGGTCGCGTAATTGCTGGCCATGAGCACCATCTGGATCTGCAACGGTATCCCCGCCGAGACCGCAGCCCGGATGCCCTCCCTCGCGCGAGTGAAGCTGCCCGCGCCGCGGATACGGTCATGGCTGGCCTCATCGGGCCCATCGAGACTGACCCGAATCGCGTCGACGGCCTCAGCTAGCTCCTCGGCTCGGCGGGCCAGATGCCACCCATTGGTGGTGACCGAGACCGCCGTACGGCCACCAACGGCGACCCGCCGCGCCAGCGCGGGCAGATCCCGCAGCAACAACGGCTCACCGCCGGAAATGTCCACCCCGAGGACACCGGCGGAGGCCAGCACCCTGGCGACGCGTTCCCGATCGGCCGCACCCAGCTCGGGGACGCTCGTGTCGTCGAGGCACTGCGGGCAGCGCAGGTTGCACCGCACGATCGGTGACCAGCACAAGCTCACCGGCATCACCCGATTCAGCTCCGGGGGAGCCGCAACCGGCCAGCCAGAGACCTCGGTTTCCTCCCGACGCACCCGGCCGCTCGGCAACGAGGTCGGGGCGCGGTGGGTCAATCCGGTCGCCGGGTCGTGCACCAGATGTCCGTCCGCAGCGTAGAAGCGCTTCATCGCAGGTTCTCCGCTTGACGCAGCAGCCGCTCCACCCGCCTTGCCAGGTCACCGGCTCGGCCAGTCGGGGCGGGCTCTGTGAGGAGCCGCCAGTAATGGTCGATACGCGGGGCTGCGGTGGCGAACTTGGCCCGCCACTGCGCCGCGGCGTCGGGCGGGCCGATATGGAAGCCACATGCTTGCCGCAGCGGGGCGACCTTGCAGCCGGCCGCGATGAGGGCCGCGCCCAGGTGGGTGTCTTCGGTACCCCAGCCGTGCGCGTCGAACCCGGCGTCGAGGCCCCCGACGTCGAGCACGGCGGCCCGGGGCGCGGCGACCAGCGCGGTGACGACCATTCGCGGCAAGTCCCAGTCATGGTACATGGCTCCGTGGCCCAGATCGAGGAACTCGCGGGTGTGGTCAAGCGGGCGGCCGGTGAACGGTTGCGGGTACACCTGCCCGCTGTAGAACATGGGCACCCCGGCCGGCGCGGACCAGCGCACCCGGTGGT